>CAZGOH010000047.1:395-16118 GCA_964527195.1 uncultured Methyloversatilis sp. | reverse complement strand
GAAGGGATAGCGCGCGCCCATGATGCGGGCGCGCGCTAGGGCCAGTGCGACGCGTGAGGTGTCAGTGGTTATCCAACGGCGGCCCCACTGCTCCGCAACTGTGGCCGTTGTGCCGGAGCCGCATGTTGGGTCAAGTACGAGATCGCCGGGGTCGGTCGTCATTAGCAGGCAGCGTTGAATGACCAACGAATCGGTCTGAACCACATATATTTTTGGATCAGAGTTTGAGAATCCCGCGCTGCCCGTGTCAAGCCATTGTGTTGAAAATGCTTCTACTGAGAAATCCTCGAAATAGCGGATGAAATTCAACTGGGCGCCAAGACCAATAAGCCTCTGCGCAGAGCGTAGCTTGTCGAGGCCAGAGGGATTTGATGTTTTCCAATGCCGATGCGCAGCGCAGTCGTAGTTTTTGTTGCGGAATCGATATATGCGCTCTTCAGGTTTTCCTGGATCACCCGATACTGCGAAGCTAAGTTGGGCAAGCCGCCAATCTTCAGGTATCGCCGATGGATTTTCTTTTTCCTCTTTAGTCGCCATCCGGGCCTCGGTTGTATCAGGCGAGACGACGTATTTGTAGCTCTTCAGATCGGCAATATTCTTTTGCTGATAGGTTTGCCGGAACTTGACGCGGTCTTTATCTCTTGAGTACCAGAGCAAGAAGTCGTTTTCAGTCGGCAGCAAGTTGGATGATGTCCTCGCTGTCTTCCGAAAAATGATCTCGGCGCAGAAGTTTCCTTCACCGAATACCTCGTCCAATACCGCTCGAACGCGGTGTAGATTTTCACCGCCAATCTGGACAAAGATCGACCCCGAGTCGGTCAGCAGATCGCGCGCCACCGTCAGCCGGTCGCGCAGGTAAGTCAGGTAGGAGTGAATGCCGTCGCGCCAGGTATCCCGGAACGCCTTCACTTGCTCCGGCTCGCGGGTGATGTGGTCGGCCTTGCCGTCCTTCACGTCGCGGCTGGTGGTTGACCACTGGAAGTTGCTGTTGAATTTGATGCCGTAGGGCGGGTCGAAGTAGATGCACTGCACCTTGCCGCGCAGGCCTTCTCTTTCCGCGAGACTCGCCATGACCTGCAGGCTGTCGCCGAGGATCATGCGGTTGGTCCAGTTCTGGTCGTGCTGGTAGAACTCGGTCTTGTCGGCGTCCTTCGGGATGCCATTGAAGTCGGCGAACAGGTCGGCGGTAAGTTGCCCTTGCTCGTGCTCCCGTTCCTTGGATTCGCGCAGCAGTTCGTCGATCAGCGCTTTCGGATGCACCTTCTCCTGGATGTAGAGCGGCGGGGCGTGGACAACGAGGTCTGACCAGTCCTGCTCATCCTTGCCACGCCAGACGAGTTGCGGGTCGAGGTCGGTGTTCCTCGGATAGCGCACCTGCTTGGGGTTTTTCTGCGCGTCGTCGAGCACCGACTGGTATTCGGCGGTGGGAATGTTCTTGCGCTTCGCCGCGTCGTGCTTGATGGCGTCGATGTTCTTGTTCGGGGTGGGTTTCTTGGCCATGGTGTCAGGTGATCTGGGAGCAGACTTAATTACGGGCGGGCCTTAGTTAAGGATAATTGATTTGCCTTAACTAACAAAAAGATCAAGGTAAGTTTGGAATTCATACAGCCGCCCCCGCATCTGGCCGGTAATTTCGGTCAATATTCTCAAACGAATCAAGTCTTTAATAATCGCCTGGGCGGTCGGGGCGGAGACGCCGATCTGTGCTTCCAGGTCGGCGGCGGTGATGACGGGGCGGCGGTAGAACAGGTTCAGGGCGGCACGAGCATTCGGCACCCGTTTGCCCAGGCTGAGGATGCGCTGTTCCACGTCGGTGCGCAGGGCGAGGATCTTGCCGAAGGTGTCGCGGCCCTTGGTGGAGGTCTCAAACACGCCTTGCAGGAAGAAACGTACCCAATGCACCAGGTCGCCGGACAGGCGCACGCGGGTGAGGGCATCGTAGTAGCTACCCCGGTTGCGCTCAAAAAAGTCGGAAAGATAGAGCGAGGGCTTGGCCAGTACGCCGTGACTGACCAGATACAGGGGCACCAGCAGGCGGCCGATCCGGCCATTGCCGTCCAGAAACGGGTGGATGGTTTCGAACTGGTAGTGGCTGATGGCGATGCGGATCAGGTGGGGTACGGCAATATTTTCGTTGTGCCAGAAGGCTTCGAGGTCGCCCATGTATTCCGCAACACCCTCGTGGTGGGGTGGAATAAACGCGGCATCGACCAGGCTGGAGCCGCCGATCCAGTTCTGGCTGGTGCGGAACTCGCCCGGCTGCTTGTGCTCGCCGCGCGCACCGCGTAGCAGAATGGCATGGGTCTGGCGCAGCAGCCGGTTGGACAGCGGCAGATTGCGCAGTTCGGCGATGGCGAAGTTGACGGCGTCGATGTAATTGCGCACCTCGCGCCAGTCGTCGCGCTTTTCCGGCCTGACCTGTTCTTCCGGCAATACGGCTTCGTCGATGCCGGTTTGGGTGCCCTCGATGCGGCTGGAGGTCTGGGCTTCCTTAACCACGTGCATTTCGATGAACAGGTCGATGTCCGGTACGATCAGCGAGAAGGCATTGAGTTCGCCCAACGCACGGTTGGCGGCTTCAAGCAGCACGTTGATCTGCGCGTCTTCCCAGTGCCAGTCGTGGTTGACCAGCGTCGGCTCGAAGCTCTTGTATTGCAGCCGCTGCTGCCAGCGGCCCGGTTTGAAGGTTTCAAACTTCATGCGCCCGCTCCGATTTGCGACAGCATGTTGGCGAAGGCAGCTTCAACCTTCTTGGCGAAGTCGTCCTGCATCTGGAACACGTCGGTGAACTCGGCGAAAGCCCAGCGGCCATAGGTGCCAAGGTGATTCACGCCGGGCACCCAATAGGTGTCCATGGTCGATTTCTTTTCCTTGGCATCCTCGCGCCGGTAGCCCTTGATTTCGACGATCAAGCGCAGCAAATCGTCCGGCCCTTTGCCGTCATCCACCAGCACGATGAAGTCGGGCAGGTATTTGCGCGTTTCCGAGCCGTAGCGGTAGGGCACTTCGAAGCCGAGGCCGTGGTTCTTGACGTAGGCACGCACCTTGGGATGCGCTTCGGCGACGCGGCAGAATTCGGCTTCCCAATCACTGTCGAGCACCACCCAGTTGATATGGCAGTGCTTGGAGCTGCTCTCCCATCGGTCGGGCTTGGAGGTGTTGAAGCGAACATGCCGCGTCGAGCCGGTGGGGTTGTAGGGATCAAGGAGTGCCTTGATCGGGCGTTCGCCAAGGAACTGTCGGGTGATGGCGGCGGTGATCCGGTTGCAGGCCATGTCGGCCAGTTCCTGGTACATCAGCAGCGCCGGATAGGTGCCGCCCTTGCACTCCAGATGGTTGTCGAGCCATTCCTTGGTGATGCGCTTGAGCTGGCCGAACAAGTGCAACTTCGGTTCCTCGCCGGGGTCGCGCCACTTGGTATAAAGCAGTCGCTGGGTGAGGTGAAACAGCAAGGTGGAGGAGCGAATGTCGCCGAGGTGCTGAAGCGTCATGTCGGCCGACTGGCCGATGATCCCTGCGTTCTGTGTTTGCGATGGCCCGACGAGATCGGGCGTCAGGGTCAGTGTTGAGTCCTCGTTGAAGTTGGCCTGCAAGCGCTCTTCCGGCAATTCGACGCGGTAGCCTTCGACACGGGGGAAGGTGATTTCGAGTGCATCGCGGTCGGGGCGGATCGCCTTGACCTGAACAGTTTCACGCGGCGGTTGCGGCTTGGCGATGACGGGTTTGGCCGTGAAGTCGAAGGGGATGCCGAAGACGTCGGCGTATTCGACGTTGAACTGGTCTTCCTCGTTGAGTTCGTAGGACTGGCGGCGCAGCGCGCGACCGATTACCTGTTCGCACAGCAGTTGCGTGCCAAAGGCGCGAATGCCGAGCACGTGGGTCACGGTGTTGGCGTCCCAGCCTTCGGTGAGCATCGACACCGACACCACGCAGCGGATCGATCCGCCGAGCTGCCCGGCCTTGCCGACCGTATTCATGACCTCGCGCAGCAGTTCCTGATCGGTGATGTTGTCGCCGGCGCGGGCATCGCCAGTACGCTCGACGATCTCGCGGCGGAAGCGCTCGATTTCGTCGGCGGCCATGTCGTGGAACTTGTCGTCCAGAGCGTCGCCCGCTTCGAGCTGTTCGCTGTCGATCAGCAGGGTATTGGGGCGAGCTAGCGGGTTGCCGGTGGTTTCGTCGAAGTTGCGGAATAGCGGCAGGCGACCGTTTTCCAGTGTCGACGTGCCATCGTCGTTCTTGCGCTGGAAGCCGGAAATGAAGTCGTAAACGAGCTTCGAGATGGCGGTGTTCTGGCAGACCACGATGAAGCACGGGGGCACCTTGATGCCCGCGTCCTGCCAAAGCTTGAAGGTCTTTTCGTAGTGACCGTAGAGCGCCTGCAACGCAGTTTGCAATCGGGTCGGCAGCTTGAGCGGGTCGAGTTCCTGATTCGCGCCGCGCCCTTTCTTGGGCATGTCCTTGCGGATGTTCTCCCACAGGTTGCGGAAGACCGGCATTTCCTCGCCGGGGATGTTTTCCGCGACCGGGACACGGGGCAGCTTGACGATGCCGCACTCGATGGCATCCATCAGCGAAAAATCGCTCATCGTCCAGGGGAACAGCGTGCCTTCGGCGTAGCCCGAGCCGCGCAGGAAGAACGGTGTGGCCGACAGGTCGATGACGCGGGACAAGCCGAGCTTGCGATTGACGGCCTCAAGGCCGGAAATCCACAGTCGGGCGGCTTCGTTGTTCTTCTCGGCCTCCTTCTTGTCGTCGCCTTTCAGTTCCTCGTCGTCGATTTCCAGCGGCTTCTCGCGGTAGCAGTGGTGGGCTTCGTCGTTGATGGCCAGGATGTTTTTCATGCCCATCAGGTCGGGCATGACGCGCTGAAGCATCTGGCCTTCGGTTTCGGTGGTGACAATCTCGTCGCCAGTACGGCCCTTGAGCAGTTGGCGCCCGCCTTTGGAAATGTCGATGCGCTCGCGCCGCTTGAAGGCGTGGTAGTTGGTGATGACGATCTTGGCGCGCCCCATGTCGTCGAGCAGGTCGCTCGGCACCAGATCCCGTTCCTTGTAGTAGCTGTCGGGGTCGTTGGGCTGGAGAACGCGCAAGCGGTCCTTGATGGTGAGGCCCGGCGCGCAGATCAGGAAGCCGCGCGTGAATTGCTTGCTGGTGGGGCGCCGCACCGCATTGATCGTCTGCCAGGCGATCAGCATCGCCATCACGGTGGTTTTGCCTGCCCCCGTCGCCAGCTTGAGGGCCAGCCTCATCAACTCGGGGTTGGCGTCCTTGTTGGCGGCCGCCAAGTGGTCAAGTAGGCGCTTGCCGTGTTTGGTGCCGGGGGCAACCTCGGTCAGCCAAATCGCCGTTTCGACGGCCTCGACCTGACAGAAGAAAGGACGAACACCGCTGAACCCGCGATGCCGCCAGTGCTGGAGCAATCGCGCCGTTTCGGGGGTGACTTGCCACTGGCTTGGATTGGGGAGTGCACGCCACGTATCGACGTGGTTCCGTACTTCGTTGATGATCGAGGTCGGATCGTATTGCTGCGCCTTGGTGGATAAGCCTTCACCCTCGTCGAAAATAAATCCATCCTGCTTGGGCGTCTTCTTTTGTTTCTTCGGCTTCGGGATCGGCGTGATGAACTCGGCACGACGACGCGTTTCCAGAATTTGCTGTGTTGGCTGGCCTGACTCGTCGAGATCCCAGTGCCGGGACGGACGTTCATACGGGGAGTTCAGGATCGGATGATCGAAGAAGGGGTTCGACATGGCGTTGGTCGGGAATGCCGGCGCATTGTTGTCATGCAAGGCAGCCGTATTGTCCAACAAAAGCCTCGCCGGCCGCTATTCTTTCCGCATTCGACGCCACCATCGAAAGTCGGCGCTGGCGGGACGGCGGGGTCGTGTTTGCCGCGTGGATGGAAACGGCGAATCAGAAGACGGCACGGACCAGATCGTCCAGCGTTTGCGTCATGTCCGGGTCGTCGGTGAGCGCCCGCGCGATGGCGGCGGTGCTTGCCGCCGCGGGTGCCATGCCGGCGCCGATCAGCTGCGCGGCATGCACCAGCAGCCGTGTGCTCGCGCCTTCGTCCAGGCCGGCGCCTTTCAGGTTGCGCGTCAGTTCGCCGAGCTTGACGAGCTTTTTCGCCGTATCGGCATCGATGCCGCCTTCGGTGGCGACGATCTGCGTTTCAATGTCGGCGCTCGGGTAATCGAACTCCAGGGCAACGAAACGCTGTCGCGTCGAGGGCTTGATCTCTTTCAACACGCTCTGGTAGCCCGGGTTGTAGGAGATCACCAGCATGAAGTCGGGCGGCGCGGGGATCAGTTCGCCGCGCTTGTCCACGGCGAGTGCGCGGCGTGTGTCGGCGAGCGGATGGATGACGACGGTGGTGTCCTTCCGTGCCTCGACGATCTCGTCGAGATAGCAGATGGCGCCGGCGCGCACCGCAGCGGTGAGCGGGCCATCGAGCCAGATCGTCTCGTCGCCGACGATCAGGTAGCGGCCGACGAGGTCGGCAGTGGTCAGGTCGTCGTGGCAGGCCACGGTGACGAGCGGCCGGGCGAGTTTCCAGGCCATGTATTCGACGAAACGCGTCTTGCCGCAGCCGGTGGGGCCCTTCAGGAGCACCGGCAGGCGCTTTCGTGCCGCGGCCTCGAACAGCGCCACTTCGTTGCCGACGGACTGGTAATAGGGTTCGTCGGGCAGGTGCTCGAGCTCGGGCGTCAGGGTTCTCAGTGCCAGGGAAGTCATGTGGGAGTCCGTCGTTTTGTGGTCGGATGTGATCGCCCCGCAGTCTCTTACAGCCTCCCGGTGGCTGTCAAATCGTTGCGGCGCGACCATGGCTGATGGAAGGATCAATAATTTCGATCATATGTCTTATATAAGACACTTGTTGCTTTGCAAAAATCTACCTATACTCCGCGTCATCGTTGTACCTGAACCCGCCCGCACCCACCACGAGAGGAAACCAACATGAGCACCCGTCAAGAGCAAATCGCCGCCCTGGAAAAGGACTGGAAAGAGAATCCGCGCTGGAAAGGCGTCAAGCGCGGCTATTCCGCCGAAGACGTCGTTCGCCTGCGCGGCTCCGTCCAGATTGAGCACACGCTGGCCAAGCGTGGCGCCGAAAAACTGTGGAACCTCGTCAACGGCGGCGCCAAGAAGGGCTACGTCAATGCCTTCGGCGCCATCACCGCCGGCCAGGCCATGCAGCAGGCCAAGGCCGGTCTCGAGGCCGTTTATTTGTCGGGCTGGCAGGTCGCTGCCGACGGCAACACCTCGGAAACCATGTACCCGGACCAGTCGCTGTACGCCTACGACTCCGTGCCAACCATGGTTCGCCGCATCAACAACACCTTCAAGCGCGCTGACGAAATCCAGTGGGGCCGTGGCATTGGCCCCGGCGACAAGGACTATGTCGACTTCTTCCTGCCGATCGTCGCTGACGCGGAAGCCGGCTTCGGCGGCGTGCTCAACGCCTTCGAACTGATGAAGAACATGATCACCGCCGGTGCCGCCGGGGTGCACTTTGAAGACCAGCTGGCTGCCGTGAAGAAGTGCGGTCACATGGGCGGCAAGGTGCTCGTCCCAACCCAGGAAGCCGTTGAAAAGCTGATCGCTGCACGTTTCGCCGCTGACGTCATGGGCGTGCCCACCATCGTTCTGGCGCGTACCGACGCCGAAGCCGCCAACCTGCTGACCTCCGACTATGACGCCCGCGACAAGCCCTTCATCACCGGCGAGCGCACCCAGGAAGGCTTCTATCGCGTCAAGAACGGTCTGGAGCAATCCATCAGCCGTGGCGTCTCCTACGCCCCCTATGCCGACCTGGTGTGGTGCGAAACCGGCAAGCCGGACATCGGCTTCGCCCGCGAATTCGCGCAAGCCGTGCTCAAGGAGTGCCCCGGCAAGCTGCTCTCCTACAACTGCTCGCCCTCGTTCAACTGGAAGAAGAACCTCGACGACAAGACCATCGCCAAGTTCCAGGACGAACTCTCCGCACTGGGCTACAAGTACCAGTTCATCACCCTGGCCGGCATCCATATCAACTGGTACAACACCTTCCAGTTCGCCCAGGCCTATGCCAAGGGCGAAGGCATGAAGCACTACGTCGAGATGGTGCAGGAGCCGGAATTCAAGGCACGCGAGCAGGGCTATACCTTCGTCTCGCACCAGCAGGAAGTCGGCGTCGGCTACTTCGACGACGTCACCACCGTCATTCAGGGCGGCTCGTCCAGCGTCAAGGCGCTGACCGGTTCGACCGAAGAAGAGCAGTTCCACTAAGCAGTTGCACGATCGACGATCCCCCGACACAACAGGGGGAGTGGAGAGCAAGGAAGCCTCGCAGGAAACCTGCGGGGCTTTTTTGCGTCGTAAAGTCGGCGCCGGCGGGACGGCGCGCCAGGCGAGTCGGCGGCGGGGTGCTTCCGTTCAGAGCACGGCTCAGGTGTCGATCCGTTCAGTCACCGCGTGCGATGGCGGTTTCCACGAGGGCGAGAAAGTCCTGTTCGTCGCGCAGTTGGGCGACTTCGCGCGAGGTGACGGTGTAGCCGTGCGGGCCGGCGATGGCTTCATAGCGCGGGATGCGCGCATGGAAGAGGTGCGGGAATATCCAGCGGGTGAAGTCGTCGGGGTCGGCCTGGGCGATGTCGGCGATTCCGCGTCCGGCGAGAAAGCGGGGGAGATGTTCGGCGAGGAAGGCCGGCCGGAAGTAGAGCGGCTTGGGGTCGCTTTGCGCGCGACGGATCAGTTCGGTTTCTTCTTCGGGCGTGGTCACCTGGAGGTAGAGGATCAGCGTGTGCGCGGCGATCTCCTCGACGACGCCGGGCTCGTCGAGCTCGCACAGGCTGCCGCCGACATCGTTGACGAAGTGGGCGTAGCCGTAGATGTCCTGCGCCTTCCGGACGAATTCCGGCACGTCACGCATCGCGGCGATTTCGCCGGCGCGGTACATGGCCTGGCGACGGGCGAATTCGTCGGGCGACAGCCCGCCTTGCGCCGGGTCGCCGAGCTTGCCGACGAAGGTGAGCACCGGGCCGAGGTCGTCGATCTGGATGTTGTTCTTGATGTCGATCCAGTCGCGCCGCAGCAGGTCGCGCAAGAAGGGCACCTGCATCGCCTGCTGCTTGATCAGGTCGAGGATCGGCTCGTCGAGGTAGCGCTTGCCGATGCGGAAGTCGGCCGAGTAATGGAACCAGTCGTGGCGCCGCAGCATGGAGGCCAGCCAGGTCTTGCCGACGCCGGACATGCCCAGCAGCGTGATCTTCTTGTGCTCCCAGGCGCGGAAGCCGGCAGGCGTGAATTTCATCGCGGGCGCTCCTCGCGCACGGCGGCGAGGATGGCGTCGACGCGCGCCTCGCCGGCCCAGTCTTCGAGCGGCAGCGGCAGCTTGCGCTGCCAGTTGGGATGCTGGTCTTCGAGCGTGCCGGGCAGGTTGGGCTGCTCGGCGACGCCGAGCAGGTCTTCGGGCTGCACGACGAAGAGTTGCGCGCGCGCGCGGGCGAGGAAGGCGTGGATGGCGGCGACGGTTTCCGCCGAGATTTCCGGCATCGCCGCCGGGTCTTTGGAGACGCCCGCGGGCAGCAGGCCCTCGCGTTCCAGCGCCCAGAGCAGGCGGCCGCGATCCCAGTCGCGCTCGGTGGCGATGCGCTGGCGCAGTTCGTCGCTGGGGAAGAGCATCAGCCGCGTGCGCTCGCGGATGTCCTCGCCGTTCCAGAAGCCGGCGAGGGTCGGCAGGTCGTGGGTGCCGGCCGCGACCAGCGCGTGCGCGGCGATGTCGCCGGGCAGGCGGAATTGCATGTCCGGGGTGCGCTCGAAGGCGAGCGGATGGTAGGCGTACACCCCGGCCTCGGAGAGCCGTTCGCGGAAACCCTCGGGTACGGTGCCGAGGTCTTCGCCGATGACGAGGCAGCCGCTGGCGCGGCTGGCAGCGGCGACGGCGGCGAGCATGTGCTCGAACGGGTAATGCACGTAGGCACCTTCGCTGGCCGGCACGTCGGCGGGCACCCAGAAGACGCGCATCAGGCCCATGACATGGTCGATGCGCAGCGCGCCGGCGTGCCGCATGTTGGCGGCGAGGATGGCGGCAAAGGGGGCAAAGTCGGCGCTGGCGAGACGGTGCGGAATGAAGGGCGGCAGGCCCCAGTCCTGGCCCATCAGGTTGATTTCGTCGGGCGGGGCGCCGGCGTGCGCGCCATCGGCGAAGACTTCCTGCGCGCTCCAGATTTCCGAACCGCCGGGGTTGGCGCCGACGGCGAGGTCGCGATAGACACCGACGGCCATGCCGAGTTCGCGCGCACGCGCGGCGCAGGCGGCGAGCTGCGCGTCGGCCAGCCATTGCAGCCAGGCATGCCAGGCCACGTCGTCGGCGTTTGCGGCGACGAAGGCCGCGACGGCGGGCGCCGCCGGGTCGCGGTAGTGTGCCGGCCAGGCCGGCCAACCCCAGACGCTGGGGTCTTGCGCACGGAAATGCGCCTGCAGGGCCTCGAAGGCGGCGTGGCGTTCGAGGGCGGCGCCCTGGGCCGCGCGCCAGGCGGCGAATTCTTCGCGGCGTGCGCCGCCGGCGGCGCAAAAGTGCGTGAAGAGTTCGCGCAGGATGGCGAACTTGGTCGCCGCGACGCCGGGATAGTCGACAAATTCCGCGGCGCGCAAGTCGGCGAGCCGCGCCTGAAAGTCGGCGCCGGCGACACGGCGGCGGATCGAATCGCAGGCGGAAAACTCCGGTACGGCTTCCACGTCGATGTACAGCACGTTGAGAAAGCCGCGATGCGAGGGGCTGTAGGGGCTGATGTGCGCGGGGTTGTCGGGGAACAGGGCGTGCAGCGGGTTGAGACCGACCACGTCGCCGCCGGCGGCGGCCGTGAATTCGAGCAGGGCGGCGAGATCGGTGAAATCGCCGATGCCCCAGTTGCGCAGCGAGCGCACGCCATACAGCTGCACCGTCAGACCCCAGAGGCGGCCGCCGGTTTCCAGCGCTGCCGGCAGGAAGCAGCGGCCGACCGTCGCCGGGCCGGCGGGGTCGGGCGGATCGGCGGCGCAGTCCGGTGCGCCGCGCATCGCCGCCAGCAGGGCCGCGCGCGTGGCGGGCGAAGTGGCGTGCCGATTGCCCCAGATGTCGTGGTAGGCGTCGGCGATGCCGCAATTCTCCCGGGCGTGGAACTTGTCGCTCATGTCGGCTCCGGATCGTGCTGGCGCAACAGCGCGAGGGTGCGGCCTTCGAGCGGATAGACATCGCCGCCGGCGAAGTCGCCGTCGGTATCCAGCCCGGCATGCCAGTGGGTGTCGAGTTCGACGCGCCAGACGCAGCCCGCGCAAAGCATGGGCAGGCGGAAGTCGATGCGCTCGTGGTGGGCGTTGAAGAGCAGGATGAAGTTGTCGTCGCGGATGGCGCGGCCGCGCCCATCGACTTCACCGAGCGCTTCGCCCGAGAGGAATACGCCGAGGCTGCGGGCGAATTCGTGCGCCCATTCCATGTCGCTCATCTCGCTGCCGTCGGGCTTGAGCCAGTGGATGTCCTTGGTGCCGGCGCCGCGGATGTCGCGGCCCTGGAAGAAGTGGCGGCGGCGAAACACCGGGTGCGCGCGGCGCAGGCGGATCAGCCGCGCGACGAAGTCGGTCAGTTCGTGATCGGCGTCCGACAGCTTCCAGTCGACCCAGCTCAACTCGTTGTCCTGGCAGTAGGCGTTGTTGTTGCCGCGCTGGGTGCGGCCCAGTTCGTCGCCGGCCAGCAGCATCGGCACGCCCTGCGAGAACAGCAAGGTGGCGAGCAGGTTGCGCTTTTGACGTGCGCGCAGGGCGACGATGGCCGGATCGCTGCTCGGCCCCTCGACGCCGTGGTTCCAGGAAAGGTTGTTGTCGCTGCCGTCGCGGTTGTGTTCGCCGTTGGCCTCGTTGTGCTTGGCGTCGTAGCTGACGAGATCTTCGAGCGTGAAGCCGTCGTGCGCGGTGACGAAGTTGACGCTGGCGTAGGGGCGCCGGCCATTGCGCGCGTAGAGGTCGGAAGAGCCGGTCAGGCGCGTGGCGAATTCGCCGATCAGCCCGCCGTCGCCGCGCCAGAAGGCACGGATCGAATCGCGGTAGCGGTCGTTCCACTCCGCCCAGCCGAGCGGGAAGTTGCCGACCTGGTAGCCGCCTTCGCCGAGATCCCACGGTTCGGCGATCAGCTTCACCTGCGAGAGGACGGGATCCTGATGCAGGATGTCGAAGAAGGCGCCGAGGCGATCCACGTCGTGCATCTCGCGCGCCAGCGCGGCGGCGAGGTCGAAGCGGAAGCCGTCCACGTGCATCTCCTGCACCCAGTAGCGCAGTGAATCCATGATCATCTGCAGCACGCGCGGATGCTGCATGTTGAGCGTGTTGCCGCAGCCGGTGTAGTCGGTGTAGAAACGCGGCGCATCCCGGTTGAGGCGGTAATAGACGCTGTTGTCGATGCCCTTGAAACAGAAGGTCGGCCCCAGGTGGTTGCCTTCGGCGGTGTGGTTGTAGACCACGTCGAGGATGACCTCGATCCCCGCCGAATGCAGGGTTTTCACCATCGTCTTGAATTCCTTGAACGAGCCGCTCGCCGAGTAGAGGGCTTCGGGGGCGAAGTAGCCGATGGAGTTGTAGCCCCAGTAGTTGCGCCGGCCGCGGTCGATGAGGTGGCGGTCGTCGATGAAGGTATGCGTCGGCATCAGCTCCACCGAGGTGACGCCGAGGCGCTTCAGATGCTCGATGACGGGTGCGGTGGCCAGGCCCGCATAGGTGCCGCGCAGCGGCGGCGGTACCTCGGGGTGGTTTCTGGTGAAACCGCGCACATGCAGCTCGTAGATCACCATCTCGTGCCAGGGAATTTTCGGCGGACGGTCGTCGCCCCAGGAAAACGCCGGGTCGACGACGCGGCACTTCGGCATGCCGTGGGAATTGTCGCGGCGATCGGCGACGAGATCGTCCTCGCCGCTGCCGACGCGGTAGCCGAAGTGGGTATCGCTCCAGACCAGCGGGCCGACGATTTCCTTCGCGTAGGGGTCGAGCAGCAGTTTGTGCGGATTGAAGCGATGGCCCTGGTCTGGCGCGTAGGGGCCATGCACCCGCCAGGCGTAGAGCAGTCCCGGCCGCGCCTCGGGCAGGTAGCAGTGCCAGACCATGTCGGTTTGTTCGGTGAGCGTGATGCGCTGCATTTCCTGGCGACCATCGGGAGAGAACAGGCACAGTTCGACGCGCGTGGCGTTTTCCGAAAACAGCGCGAAATTCACGCCCTCGCCATCCCAGGTCGCGCCGCGCGGATAGGGTGCGCCGGACCAGACGGCGGTGATCGGAAAGTTGTGTACGAAATGCATGGGCGCCTGTCGATTTGTTGGCCGATTCTAATGGTCTTCGCCGTCCCGCCGGGGCCGACTTTCACAGGAAGCGCTTGAGAAAGCCCCGGCTTGTCGCGTCGAGCGCCTCGCGGTCGCGGATCAGGTAGTGAATGCCGCTGGCGTCGGCGATCAAGAGCGCGCCCGGCCCTTTCAGACGCCGTATGTCGTCCTCGCTTTTCAGCACCAGCGTCGTCGCGCCGCGGTCGGTGTCCACACGCCAACTGCTCGGCGTGGCGTAGCTGGAAACCTCGCGGATGCGTTCGATGACGGGCATGAATTCGCGACGGGCGAATGCCTCGCCGATCAACGCGCGCGTTTCGTCCGGGAGATCGGCAAGGCGTTCGATCCAGACGAGTTCCTTGCCTTCGGCAGAGAGGAGCGCGACGCCCTCGTCGGGGGCGGCGAGCGGAAAGGCACGCACGGGATGCACGTTGTCGTGGCGCGTGCCATCGGCCGCGACATGGACCAGATGACCGAAAGCGTCATGCAGCAGTCGCCAGTTCGTCGTCATGCGGCATTCTCCTCGCCGAGCGGCGGCGGCGCGTCGAGCTGCTTGCTTTGCGCCATGTAGAGCCGCCAGTAGTGGCCTTCCTTCGCCATCAGGTCGTCGTGCTTGCCGATCTCGACGATCTTGCCGCGATCCATGACGACGAGCCGGTCGGCGCGCCGCAGCGTCGACAGGCGATGCGCAATCGCAATGGTGGTGCGGCCGCGGATCAGGTTGTTGAGCGCTTGCTGAATCTCGAATTCGGTTTCGGTATCGACCGCCGAGGTGGCTTCGTCGAGGATGAGGATCCGCGGGTCGATCAGCAGCGCACGCGCGATGGAGATACGTTGCCTTTCCCCGCCGGAGAGCGACTGACCGCGTTCGCCCACCAGCGAGTCGTAGCCGAAGGGCTGGCGCAGGATGAATTCGTGGGCGTGTGCCGCGCGCGCGGCGGCCACGATTTGCTCCCGGGTGGCGTCGGGCTTGCCATAGGCGATGTTCTCGGCGATGGTGCCGAAGAATAGGAAGGGTTCCTGCAACACCAGGCCGATGTGCTGTCGCCAGTCGGCGACGGCCACGTCGCGCAGGTCGACGCCCTCGACGCGCACCGCGCCTTCCGACACGTCGTAGAAGCGGCAGATGAGGTTGACCAGCGTGCTCTTGCCCGAGCCGCTGTGACCGACCAGGCCGATCATCTCGCCGGGACGGATGTCGAGGTCGACGCCCTGGAGGATGGCGCGGTTGCCGTGACGGAAGTGCACGCCGTCGATGCGGATGCCGCCCTTGACCGGCGGCAACGAGACGGGTTGTGCCGGCTCGGGCACGCTGGAGACGTGGTCGAGGATGTCGAAGATGCGCTTGGCGCCGGCCGCTGCCTTCTGCGTGACCGAGACGATGCGGCTCATCGAGTCGAGCCGCGCGTAGAAGCGCGTGATGTAGGCGAGGAAGGCGGTGAGCACGCCCACCGTGATGCTGTTCTGCGCGATCAGCCAGATGCCGAAGAACCACACTACCAGCACGCCGATTTCGGTGAGCAGCCCGACGGTCGGCGCGAACAGCGACCAGACGCGATTGAGTCGGTCGTTGACTTCCAGGTTATGTTTGTTGGCGTCGCGAAAACGCTTCGCCTCGCGCGCTTCCTGTGCGAAGGCCTTGACGACGCGGATGCCGGGAATCGTGTCCGCCAGCACGCTGGTCACCTCGGCCCAGACGCGGTCGATCTGCTCGAAGCCCGTCCTGAGCCTGTCGCGCACGATATGAATCAGCCAGGCGATGATCGGCAGCGGAATCAGCGTCACCAGCGCCAGCCAGGGATTGATCGAGAACAGAATGACGGCCGTCATCGCGATCATCAGCACGTCGGTGGCGAAGTCGAGCAGGTGCAGCGAGAGGAAGACGTTGATGCGATCGGTCTCCGAGCCGATGCGCGCCAAGAGGTCGCCGGTGCGCTTGCCGCCGAAGTATTCGAGCGACAGCTTCATCAGGTGTTCGTAGGTGGTGGTGCGCAGGTCGGCACCGATGCGTTCCGAGACCAGCGCGAGGATGTAGGTGCGCGCCCAGCCGAGTGCCCAGGCGAACACCGCCGCGCCGAGCAGGCCGCCGAGCAGCCAGGCCACCTTGTTCCAGTCGATGGGCGTGCCGTTCTGATAGGGGATCAGCACGTCGTCCATCAGCGGCATGGTGAGATAGGGCGGCACCAGCGTCGCGGCGGTGGCGGCGAGCGTGAGCAGAAAACCCGCCAGCAGCATGCCCTTGTAGGGTTTGGCGAAGCGCCACAGGCGCAAGAGCACCCAGGTCGACGGGGGGGCGAGATCCTCGCCGGTGGTGTCGGTGCTGTCATCCTCTTCCGTCGGTGCAGGCGGCAGTCCATCGCGCAGCTGGTGGCGGAGGGGCGGGTGGACGACGCCACCC
>CAZGOH010000047.1:0-385 GCA_964527195.1 uncultured Methyloversatilis sp. | reverse complement strand
GAATCGCAAAGCGGCGCGGTGGTGGCCGAGGGTGTAGCGCCAGGTGGCCAGCTTCCCGTGCGCATCGTGCAGTTCGAGCGCGCCGACACCGGCATGGTCATGGTGTTCCAGTCGCAGGGCGGGCGAAAGCGGCCATGAAGCGCCGTCGGCGACGATTTCCCGCTCGGTCAGGACGAGTTCCCCCGGACGGAAACGGAGATTCGCGTCGAGGTCGAGTTCCAGCGTGGCGATGCGGGACTCGCCGGGGGGGGGTGGGGAGGTGCGGGGGGGCTCACGGGGCGGAATCATACGGCGCGCCGCGAGAGTCTGGTGCGCTGGCATAATGTTTCCCCATGGCCCGCAAGAAACTGCCCATCGGCATCCAGACCTTCCGCGAGATTCGCGA
>CAZGOH010000046.1:0-16371 GCA_964527195.1 uncultured Methyloversatilis sp. | reverse complement strand
TAGCGTGCGATCAGGTCGACTTCGAGGTTGACGCGCGCACCGGGGTGCAAGCGCTTGAGCGTCGTCACCTGCACCGTGTGCGGGATCAGGTTGATCGAGAACGTGCGGCCCTTGACCTTGTTGGTGGTGAGCGAGACGCCATCGACGGTAACCGAGCCCTTGCGGGCGATGTATTTCGCAAGCGCCCTGGGCGCCTTGACCGCCAGTTCGTGCGATTCGCCGACCGGTTCGAACCTCACCACCTCGCCGACGCCATCGACGTGCCCCGAGACGAGGTGGCCGCCGATGAAGTCGGAGAGGCGCATCGCCTTTTCGAGATTCACTTCGCCACCGGGCGCGTCGAGACCCACGGTGCAGTCGAGCGTCTCGCGCGAGACGTCGACCTGATAGGCGTTTTTCCTTTTCGCGATCACCGTGAGGCAGACGCCGTTGTGGGCGATGGAGTCGCCGAGGGCGACATCCTTGAGACCGAGGTCGGGCGCCTCGACGGTCAGCCGCAGGCCCTGTTCGAGCGGTTGCAGATGAACGATCTTGCCGGTGGTGGCGACGATGCCTGTAAACATGCTGTTCTCCAGAGGTCAAGCGGAGCGGTCGTCGGCATTCCCGCCGCCTTCCCGCTCCAGAAAGCGATAGATCGCGTCGAGGCGCGCTACGCCGTCGTCGAGTTCGAGGATCTGTTGGCGTGTCGCCAGCGGCAACGGCAACAGTTCGGCCCAGCGATCCGCGACCCATGCGGCGTCGAAAAAACGGTGCGGTTGCGGCGGTGGATCCTCGAGCGCCTCGATCAGCACGCGCAGCATCGGCACGAGGCGGGCGAAGTCGCCGGGAATCGGCGCCACCGCCGGGGCCGGCAGCAGTTCGACCGTCGCGCGCACCAGCCCGTCGGCCTGCGTGCGATGCTCGAGAATCCGGAAACGCTCGCCGCCGTGGGTGACGATGTTCAGGATGCCGAGCTGGGGCATGTCCCAGTCGGCGATCCTGGCCAGCGTGCCGACGCGGTGCGGTACCGCTGTCGCGTCCTGGCGGGCCGCCACTTCCTCGCCGTGTTCGAGCAGGCAGACGCCGAAGGGCGTGCTGGCGCGCAGGCATTCCTTCACCATGTCCATGTAGCGTGTCTCGAAGACACGCAACTCGAGCCGGCCGCCGGAGTGCAGCACGGTATTGAGCAGGAAGAGCGGGATGTCCATTATTTCGTTTCACCCCAGCGCGGCATCAGGGCATGCGCGACGCCAAGTCGATCAAGAATCCGTGCGACCACGAAATCGACCAGGTCCTCGATGCGTTGCGGCTGATGATAGAAGCCGGGGTTGGGCGGCAGGATGACCGCGCCGGCGCGGGAGAGCTTCAGCATGTTCTCGAGATGGATCGCCGACAGCGGCGTCTCGCGCGGCACGAGGATCAGCGGCTTGCCTTCCTTGAGCGCGACGTCGGCAGAGCGGGTGATCAGGTCCTTGGCCGTGCCGGCAGCCACCTCGGCCAGCGTGCCCATCGTGCATGGACAGATGACGCAGGCATCGGGCGGATTGGAGCCGGAAGCCGGCGGGGCGTTCCAGTCGTCGCGCCCGAAAACGGTCAGCCGGCCATCGGCGTCGCCGAAGCGTTCGGCCAGCTGGCGCTGTGCTTCGCGAGGCTGTGCGGGCAGCACGAGCCCGCATTCCTGCTTGGCGACCACCTGTGCCGCCTGCGAATAGACGAGCCAGACGCGGCAACCGGCGGCGAGCAGGCAGTCGACGAGGCGCAGCCCGTAAGGCAGGCCGGAAGCGCCGGTCCAGGCGACGGCGATGGTTTTCACGCGGTATTCCTCAACAGTCGTGCGGCGATCAGGCCGTTCACGATACCGAAAACCAGCGCGGAAAGGCCGAATATCGGCACCAGATAGAACACGCCGTCGTGCGGCACCAGCCACAAACGGGCGAGCAGCAGCTGCCCGCTGACATGCGCGAAGGCTGCGAGCACGCTCGCCGTCACCGGGCCGAACCAGCGGCGCGGCAGGCGCGCGGCCAGCGCCAGGGCGGCGAGGCTGGTCAGCGCGCCGGTCAGGCCGAGAAAGAAGCCTGGCGCGAGAAACTGGCCGACCAGCAGGCTGCCGGCCATTACGCGCAGCAGCGACACCCAGGCCGCCTCGTGCCAGCCGTGGCGCCACAGCACGATCAGCACGACGATGTTGGCCAGCCCGGGCTTGACCCCGGGCAGTGGCGAGGGCAGGGCGGCCTCGGCGACGGTCAGCGCGATCGCCGCCGCCGCATAGCGCGCGATGCGGCGGTCGGTATCCGTGACGCGCAATTCAATAGTTGAGGCTGTCATGGCCAGCATCCCGTCCCGACAGGGACAGACTGACGTGGTTTGGCGCGCAGATGGCGATGGCGTTGGGCCGCGTCAGCCAGCCCTGCTGCACGCAGTACTGGCGCGGGCCGGGGTCGGAGAGCACGCGCGCCCGGCCCGGGGCGATCTCGATCACCGTCTCGCCCAGTGGTCCGCGCACCGCGTAGCGCAGTGGTGCGGCAAGCGGGTATTCGGCGACGACGCGGCCGTCGAGGCGGATCACCGCGCGCTCGGCCTTGCCGCCGGACCACAGCAGGGGAAAGGAGAGTGCCACGGCTGTCGCGCCGAGCAGCAGCGTTGCCCAGTCGCCCGGCCGCAGCAGAACCAGCCAGCCTTTCACTGCGCCAGCGCGCGGTGCCTCACCAGCACGCGCGCCTTGTCTTCGAAGTGCTTCGCGAGGTTTTCGGCGAACCATACCGAGCGGTGCTGGCCGCCGGTGCAGCCGAGGGCGACGGTGAGGTAGGAGCGGTTGTCGCGGACGTAGGCCGGCAGCCAGTCGGCGACGAAGCGGCGGATGTCCTCGAACATGCGCATCACTTCCGGCTGGGTGCGCAGGAAGTCGATCACCGGGGCGTCGCGGCCGGTCAGCGGGCGCAGCGCCGGATCGTAATAGGGGTTCGGCAGGCAGCGCACGTCGAAGACGAGGTCGGCGTCGAGCGGCAGGCCGTGCTTGAAGCCGAAGGATTCGAACAGCAGGGTCAATCCACCGTCGGCGCCATCGGCCTCCAGCGCGACGAAGTCCTTGATCATCGCCCGCAGCGCGTTGGGACGCAGGTTGCTCGTGTCGATGCGATGGCCCAGTCCCATGAGCGTGTCGAGCGCTTCGCGTTCCTGCGCGATGGCCTCGGCGAGCGTGCGTTCGCCGGCGGCGAGCGGGTGGCGGCGGCGCGTCTCGGAAAAGCGCTGGATCAGCATCTCGTCGCGCGCGTCGAGGAACACGAAGCGCACCTCGATGCCGCCGGCTTCAAGCTGGCGCAGTTGCGCGGGCAGGGCGGCGATCGAGGCGCCGCCGCGCATGTCGATCGCCACGGCGACGCGCTCGTTGCCTTCGCGCAGCAGATGGCCCGCCAGCCCGGCGAGCAGCGCCGCTGGCAGGTTGTCGACGCAGTAGTAGCCGGCGTCTTCCAACACATTGAGCGCGATGGATTTTCCGGAGCCGGAGAGGCCGCTGATGAGCACGAGTTGCATGCGCGCTATGGTAGCATCGGCGCCCTTCATGAACGATGCGTCCCGGACGATGCCGCGCCAGTTTTTCCGCTGGAAAACCCGCCCCGCCGCCGCCGGCGCACCCGCCCGACTCCACCCCTGGTTGTTCGATCCCGGCTCCTTGACGGCGCGCATCGTCGCCCGTTGCGCCAGCTTTCGCGTGCAGGTGCTGGGCGAGTTTCGGGCGTTGCCCTTTCCCGACGAGCGTGCGTTGATCGGCCTGCCGCCAGGACGCCATGCCTGGACGCGCGAAGTGCTGCTGATTGCCGACGGCGTCCCCGTCGTGTTCGCGCACAGCGTGCTGGCGCCGCGCGATCTCCATGGCGCCTGGCATATGGCGCGTGCCATCGGTTCCCGTCCCCTGGGTGCCGCGCTGTTCGCCGACCCGGGCATCCGGCGCGACGCGCTGACCGCCGCCCGCCTGAGACCGTCGCATCCACTATACCGTCATGCGACAGCGACTTTGCAGGCAAAACCGAACATGCTCTGGGCGCGCCGCTCGCTGTTTCACCGCCTGGAGCGCCCCTTGCTGGTCAGCGAGGTATTCCTGCCGGGGATTGCGGCGCTGGGTGCCTGACAGCGGCTCAGCCGCGCGCGCCAAACATCATGCGGCGCGCCAGGAAGGAGCGGGCGGGCGGCAGAAGATCGAGGGCGAGCAAGCCGGCGCCGCGCAGATGCCCGAGCAATCCGCTGTCGTTGGAAAACAGCCTGACGAGACCGTCGGTGAGGCCGACGGTGGCGAACCGGTCGAGGCGACGTCGCGCGGCGTAGCGCGCCAGCAGCACTGGAGCGCCGGGATCGGCGGCTTCCACGAGCGTGTCGGCCAGTTCGGTGATGTCGCGCAAGGCCAGGTTGAAACCCTGGCCGGCCACCGGATGCAGCGTCTGTGCCGCGTTGCCGATCCAGACCTCGCGCGGGCCGACTGCGGTTTTTCGCATGCGCAGGCCCAGCGGCCAGACGAGACGCGGACCGACCCCGGCGAGCCGCACGCGCGATCCGAAGCGTTCCTGCAGCAGCGCCAGGAAACCGGCGTCGTCGAGCGCGGCGATGCGTGCGCTGTCGTCGGCAGGGCAGGTGAAAACGACGGCGTATGCGTCCTTGCAGGGCAGCAGCGCCACCGGGCCGGCGGGTGTGAAGCGTTCCCAGGCGATGCGGCCGTGCGGCGCGGCGCCTCGCGCCGTACAGATCACCGCATGCTGGCCGTAGTCGTGCGAGCGGATGTCGTCGTTCTCCCCGATGCGGCCCTCGGCGTGCACGATGAGCGGCATGTCGGGATCGCGGCAGGCGGTCGTGTTGTCGGCGAATTCGATGGCGGCGTCCGCAACGGCCGCGTCGAGCGCGGCGGCCAGATCACCCGCGGCCAGCACGTAGCCCAGCGCCGGCACGTGTTCTTCCGTGGCGCGGATCAGCGTGCGGCCGAGTCCGCCGGCGTGGGAGACGTGTATGGTTTCGATCGGCGTATGCGCAATATCGCCCCACACGCCGAGCGTTTCGAGGATCAGTCGCGAGCCGTGCGACAGCGCGAGAATGCGCGCATCGTCCTTCGCCGCGCCGCGCGGACGCGCATCGACGATGCGACTGTTCACCCCGCCATGGCGCAAGGCCAGCGCCAGCGCCATGCCGGCCGGCCCGCCGCCGACGATGAGGACCGGCGCGCTCATCGCCGCATGCATTCCTCGATGTCGGCGATGGTCTTCGGCGTGTCCGCGGTGAGGATCTCGCACGCATCCGCCGTGACGAGCGCGTCGTCCTCGATGCGCACGCCGATGTTCCAGAACGCCTCGCGCACGTCCTCGGCGGGACGGATGTAGCAGCCGGGCTCGACCGTCAGGGTCATGCCTGGTTCGAACCTGCGCCACTCCTCGCCGGCGCGGTACTCGCCGGCGTCATGCACGTCGAGGCCCAGCCAGTGGCTGGTGCGGTGCATGTAGAAGCGCTTGTAGGCCGCGGACTCGATGACGCCATCGACGCTGCCTTCGAGCAGCTTCATGTCGACGAAGCCCTGCGCCAGAACGCGCACGGCTGCGGTGTGTGGATCGAGAAACGTGGCGCCGGGCCGGATCGTCGCGATCGCCGCCGCCTGCGCATCCAGCACGAGGTGGTAGATGTCGGCCTGCGGGCCGGAAAAGCGGCCATTCACCGGGAAGGTGCGGGTGATGTCGCTGGCATAGCCGTCGAGCTCGCAGCCGGCGTCGATCAACAGCAGGTCGCCCGCCGCGAGCGGCCGATCATTGGCGACATAATGCAACACACAGGCGTTGGCGCCGCTGGCGACGATGGGCGGATAGGACGGCGCCTGACAGCCATGGCGCCGGAATTCATGCAGGAATTCCGCCTCGACTTCGTATTCGTACTTGCCGGGCGCCGCGCCGCGCATCGCACGACGATGCGCGGCGCCGGCGATGGTGGCGGCACGGCGCATCAGCGCGATTTCGTGACTGTCCTTGATGAGCCGCATGTCGTCGAGCACGGCACGCACGTCATGAATGGCGCCCGGCGCGCGCTTGCCGGCGCGGCTTTGCGCGCGCACGGCGTTGAGGGCGGCGGCGATGCGCACATCCCAGCCGGCATCGTGGCCGAGCGAATACCAGAGCGCCGGCTGGTCGGCGAGCAGTTCGGCGAGCTTGGCGTCAAGTTCGCCGACGGGATGCGCGGCATCGAAGCCGAACGTTTTCCGCGCGGCCTCGGGGCCGTGGCGGAAGCCGTCCCAGATTTCCTTTTCGACGTCCTTCTCGCGACAAAACAGGATCGACTGCGGGCGCTCTCCGGCTACCAGGACGAGTACCGCCTCGGGTTCGGGGAAGCCGGTGAGGTAGTGGAAGTAGCTGTCGGCGCGATAAGGGTAATGCGTATCGCGATTGCGCAGTCGCTCGGGTGCCGTCGGGATCACGGCCAGGCCGCCGCCGGCGTTGCCCATGCGGGCAAGCAGCGAAAGTCGGCGCTGGCGGAACGGCGAATGGTCCATGCGTCGATTATAGGTGTGCGCGCAATTCGGCATCGAGCGCGGCGAGACGCCCTGGCGTGCCGACGTCCTCCCAGCGACCGGTGTGTTTTTCGCCGGTGACGCGACCGGCGGCCATCGACTCCCGCAACAGCGGCGCGAGCCTGGCTGACTGGCCGCGCACGATGCCGGCGAAGAGTTCCGGGCGATAGATGCCGATGCCGCTGAACGTGAGTTTCGCCGTCCCCATGCTGGCGGCGGATCCGGCTGTCGCCGTCCCGCCAGTGCCGACTTTCGCGCCATCGAGCGTGAAATCGCCTGCAGGATGGTGCGGTGGGTTGTCGACCAGCACCAGGTGGGCGAGGTCAACGGCGATGCGGCGCGCGTGTGCGAAATCCCAGTCGCAGAAGATGTCGCCATTCACGACGAGGAAGGGATCGTCCCCGAGCAGCGGCAGTGCGTTGGCGATGCCGCCGGCGGTTTCCAGCGCGCCCGGCGGTTCCGGCGAGTAGCGAATGTCCAGGTTCCACGCGGCGCCATCGCCGAGCAGCCGCTCGATCTGGTCGCCGAGATGGGCGTGGTTGATGACGATCACGCGGAAGCCGGCGCGGGCAAGGCGTTCGAGATGCCAGACGATCAGCGGTTTCCCCGCCACCGGCAGCAGCGGTTTGGGTGTGACGTCGGTCAGCGGACGCATGCGTTCGCCGCGTCCGGCCGCGAGGATCATCGCCTTCATGGTCAGAACGTAAAGCCGACCCGGGCCTGGCGGTTTTCGAGGCGGTCGAGCAGGCGCAACAGGGGCGCGAGTTCGCCGTAGCGCGTGCAGGCCTTGCGCAGGTATTGCGCGACGAGCGGCATGTCCTTGAGGTAGCCGTCCTTGCCGTCGCGATGGAAGAGGCGCGCGAAGATGCCCAGCACCTTCACGTGCCGCTGCACGCCCATCCACTCGTAGTCGCGGAAGAATTCGCCGAAGTCGGTGCGCACCGGCAGGCCGACTTTCTTCGCCCGTTCCCAGTAGCGGGCGAGCCAGTCGAGCGTGCGCTCCTCGTCCCATTCGACGTAGGCGTCCTTGAAGAGGGAGACGAGGTCGTAGGTGATCGGGCCATGGACGGCATCCTGAAAGTCAATCACACCCGGGGCGTCCGGGCGTTCGCCGTCGACCATCAGGTTGCGCGAGTGATAGTCGCGATGCACATGCACGGCCGGCTCGGCGAGGTTGGCCGCGAGAATTTTCTCGAACACGGCCTCAAGCGCGTTGCGATCATTGTCGCCGAAGTCGATGGCGACATGCTTGCCGATGTACCAATCCGGAAAGAGATCGAGTTCCCGCTTGAGCGCGTCCCGGTCGTAGGTCGGCAACATGCCCGGACGGCTGGCGCGCTGGATGTCGATCAGCGTATCGATGGCTGATCGGTAGAGTTCGTCGGCGTCGGCGCCCTCCTGCAGGGCGGCGAGATACGTGGTCGAACCGAGATCCGAAATCAGCAGGAAGCCATTGGCGACATCTTCCGCCAGCACCGCGGGGACATGCGCGCCGGCGGCGTCGAAAAGTTGCCGGACATGCAGCCAGGGACGCACGTCCTCGTGGCGCGGCGGGGCATCCATGACGACCAGCGTCGTGCCGTCTTCGCGGGTGACGCGCAGGTAGCGACGAAAGCTCGCGTCGGCCGAAGCGGGCGCAAGGGAGTACGCTTGTCCCGGCAACTGTCGCGCCAGCCAGTTCCGGAGTTGCTCGATCCGCTCCACGTCGGGTGTTCCGCCCTGATGCTAGAATCGAAAATTCTATCATTGGCTTGAGTTGTGCCTGTACGGGCGCATGAGAAAGAACGCTGCGAAGATGCATTCTGGAAGGCTCGCAAAGGGGATCGGGACATGCGGCTGGCTGACGCTCATGGCGAGCATCGGCAGCGTCGTCCATGCCGCCGAAGGCCTGCCGGCGCTGCGCGTCGATCCGGCCCTGCTGGGCGGCGCGCCGCTCAAGTCGCGCCCGACACCGGCTCCCCGGACGCTTGCGCAACCGGTCTCGCCGGCCGCGGCGGTGCCGCCAGCGGCGGCATCCGTGCCCGCCCCTGTCGTTCCCGCGTCGGCCGCGTCTCCTGCTCCCGCGCCCCTTCCCGTTGCGCCGGTCGCCACCGAAACCCAACCCCCGGCGGTTGCCGACAAGCCTGCGATTGCGCCCCTGTATTCGGCCCACGTCGCCGCCGGCGCCCCGCCGCATCCGGCCACGACACCGTTTTCGCATGTGCGCCGCGATGCCCCCACGCTGGTTACCGCCAATCGCCTCGAGGGCATCAACGAAGTCGAAGCGGTCGCGGCGGGCGAGGCGCTGCTCGAGCGCGGCGGTGATCGCCTGCATGCCGACCGCATTATCTATCGGCAGGAAGATGACGAAGTCGAGGCTGTCGGCAACGTTCGCCTGATCTCGCCCGACACCGTCATCGCCGGTTCGCGCCTGCGCATGCGCCTGGAGGAAAGTACCGGCGAATTCGAGGCGCCCGCCTACACGATCCGCCATTACCCGGCGCCGATCCCCGAGCCGGCCGTCACGCTTTCCGGCTTGCCGGCGGTTTCCGCCGACGGTACGGTGCTGGCGACCACCGGCCGGATGATCCAGCCGCCGCCCGTCACCGGCAGCGGCACGGCGGAACGCATCGAGTTCCTTGGTGAAGATCGTTACCGCCTGCTGAACGCCAACTACAGCACTTGCGCACCTGATCGGCGCGACTGGGAAATCAGCGTCGATGCGCTCGATCTCGACTACGACAGCGCGCTCGGCAAGGCGCGCAACGCACTCGTCACCTTCAAGGGCGCACCGATCCTCTATCTGCCCAGGATGAGCTTCCCGCTTGACAACCAGCGTCAGAGCGGCTTCCTGACCCCGACGATCGGTTCCACCACCAAGAGCGGTTTCGAGGTTGCCCTGCCCTGGTACTGGAATATCGCGCCGAACATGGACGCGACGATCACGCCGCGCGTCATGTCGCGTCGCGGCGTGCAGCTGAACAGCGAATTCCGCTACCTCGACTACACCTACAACGGTGTCGCCCGCGTCGAGTATCTGCCGGACGACAAACTGGCGAGACGGGATCGCTACGGCTATGCCGTCACGCATGCGCAAAACCTCGGCCGCGGCTTCGGTCTGAATCTCAACCTCAACCGCGTTTCCGACGACGCTTATTACAGCGACCTGTCCACCCGTGTCGCCTCCGTTTCGCAGGGCAACCTGCTGCGCCAGGCCATGCTCACCTATGGCGCAACCTGGTACAGCGCCGCGCTCAACGTCCAGACCTACCAGACGCTGCAGGATCTGGCCAAGCCCTACCAGCGTCTGCCGCAGCTGACGGTGAGCGCGAACCGCTATGATCTGCCCCTCGGCCTGAACTTCGCCTTCAGTGGCGAATACGCCAATTTCGATCACCCGACGGCCGTCACCGCGCGGCGCACGGTGTTCTATCCGCAGATCACCCTGCCCTACACCACGCCGGCCTTTCAGTTCACGCCCAAGCTCGGCCTGCATCACACCCGCTACCAGTTCGAGCGTCAGGGCCCTGCGATTCCCGCCGACCAGAGCCGCACGGTGCCGATCTTCAGCGTCGATGGCAGCTTCGTCATGGAGCGCGACACGACATTGTTCGGACAGTCCCTGCAGCAGACGCTGGAGCCGCGTGCCTATTATCTTTACGTGCCGGACAAGGACAAGGTGTTGTTGCCGAACCGCGGCTTCGACAGCGGGCTGGTCGGCTTCAGCTACGCCAACATGTTCCGCGAGAACCGCTATGCCGGCAACGACCGCATCGGCGACGCCAACGAAATCACGCTGGCGCTGACCTCGCGCCTGATCGATCAGGGTACCGGCACCGAATTTCTGCGCGGGACGCTCGGCACGCGTTACTACTTCGACGACGAAAAGGTCGGCCTGCCCGGCGATCCATTGCGCAAGGAGCGCAAGGCGGACATTCTCGCCGCCCTCACCGGCCAGGTGATGCCCAAGACCTACGCCGACATCGGCTGGCAGTACAACCCGCGCGACGGCCGCACCGAGCAACTTACGCTGGGCGGCCGCTACCGACCGCAGGCGGGGCGCATCCTCAACGCCACCTGGCGCCTGACCCGCGACGTCGCCGGCAACCCCAACAAGCAGTTCGACGTTTCCGGGCAGTGGCCGGTGTTCGGCGGTTGGCACGGCGTCGGTCGCTACAACTATTCGATCACCGAGCGGCGCGTCATCGAGACGATCGGCGGCCTCGAGTACAACGCCGGCTGCTGGGTCGGCCGCTTCGTCGTCCAGCGCCTCGCCACCATTGCCGAGAAGCCGACGACGGCGATCTTCTTCCAGCTCGAGCTGAACGATTTCTCGCGCATCGGCTCCAATCCGCTCGATCTGCTCAAGCGCAACATCCCAGGCTATGGCGTGATCAACCAGCCCACCGCCGATCCGGTATTCGCCGAAAACTGAGCCTCACCCATGAAGATTGCCTCGTTGCTCGTACTGCTTGCCGCGCTGCTCGTGCAGCCTGCCTTTGGCCAGGCGCGCGTGCCTATTGCCGTCGATCGGGTGATCGCGGTCGTGAACGATGAAGCGATCACCCAGCGCGAACTGCGCACGCGCATCGAGACGGTCGAACGCCAGTTGCGCGCGCGCGGCACGCCCCTGCCGCCGCGCGACGTGCTCGAAAAGCAGATTCTCGAACGCCTGATCGTCGATCGCGTGCAGATGCAGTTTGCCCGCGAGGTCGGCCTGCGCATCGGCGATGCCGAGGTGGATGCGGCTTTGGGGCGCATCGCGGCGAACAACCGCCTGTCGCTCGCCGACTTTCGCGTCGCGCTGCAAAGGGATGGCGTCGACTGGCTGCGCTTTCGCGAGGAAATTCGCGAGGAAATGATCATCGGCCGCCTGCGCGAGCGCGAGGTGGATAGCCGCATCGTCGTCTCGGACGGCGAGATCGACAACTATCTCGCCCAGCCGCTACAGGCCAGCCAGGACATCGTAGTTCGCATCGGCCATATCATCGTGCGCGTTCCCGAGCAGGCGGATACCGCACAACTCGCGCGCCTGCGTGCCCGTACGGAGGAGGCGCTGCGCCAGATTCGCGCCGGCCAGGATTTTGGCCAGGTCGCGGCCAGCTACTCGGAAGCACCGGACGCGATGCAGGGCGGCCTGCTCGAACCGCGTCCGCTCGACCGCCTGCCGACGCTTTACGCCGAGGCCGTCGCCGCACTGCGCCCCGGTGAAACCAGCGGCGTGTTGCGCAGCCCTGCCGGCTTCCATATCGTCACGCTTTTCGAACGCCAGGGCGGCGACCCGCTGGCGCGCAACATCCGCCAGACTCGCGCGCGCCATATCCTCATTCGCGTCAATGAACTGGTGTCCTCGGAAGAAGCACGCCATCGACTGCGCGGCCTGAAGGAGCGGCTGGCGCATGGCGCCGACTTCGCCGAACTGGCGCGCGTTTTCTCCAATGACCTGTCGGCCGCCAAGGGCGGCGACCTGGGCTGGCTTTACCAGGGCGATACCGTGCCAGAGTTCGAGCAGGCCATGGACGCCCTCCCCATCGGCGAAGTCGGTGAGCCTGTCCAGTCGCCGTTCGGCTGGCACCTGATCCAGGTGCTGGAACGCAAGGATGCGGAAGCGGGCGGTGATCGCAAGCGCCTGGCGGCGCGCCAGGTCCTGCGCGAACGCAAGTCGGACGAAGCCTACGAGGACTGGCTGCGCCAGATGCGCGACCGCGCCTATGTCGAATACCGGCTCGAAGAGCGCTAGCCCGGTCATTGCCGTCACCTCCGGCGAACCGGCCGGCATCGGCCCGGACATCTGCCTTGATCTGGCGGCGCGCGAGTTTCCGGCGCACCTCGTCGTGCTCGGCGACCGCGACTTGCTGATCGAGCGGGCCCGCAGGCTGGGCCGCGACATTTCCGGGCTCGACATTCGTCACATTCCGCTGCGAAAGTCGGCCATGGCGGGACGGCGCGATCCGGCCAACGCGCCTTACGTGCTCGACCTGCTCGATGCCGCGCTGGCCGGCTGCCAGTCGGGCGAGTACGCCGCGATGGTCACCGCGCCGGTGCACAAGGGCGTCATCAACGACGCGGGCATCGCCTTCACCGGCCACACCGAATACCTTGCGGAGAAGACCGCTACTGCACGCGTGGTGATGATGCTGGCAGGCGCGGGGCTGCGCGTCGCGCTGGCGACGACGCACCTGCCGCTCAAGGACGTACCGGCCGCCATCACGCCGGACGAACTCGAAACCACGCTCCGCATCCTGCATGCCGACCTGCGCGCCAAGTTCGGTTTCGTGCAGCCGCGCATTCTGGTGGCCGGCCTCAACCCGCACGCCGGCGAGGGCGGCCACATGGGGCGCGAGGAGATCGAGGTCATCGAACCCGTGCTGGCGAAGCTGCGGGCCGAAGGGATGGAACTCGTTGGCCCGCTGCCGGCCGATACGCTCTTCACCAAGAACGTGCTGGCCGGTTCGCACGCCCAACTCGCGATGTATCACGACCAGGGGCTGGCTGTCCTCAAGTTCGCCGCCTTCGACGAGGGCATCAACGTCACGCTCGGCCTGCCGGTCATCCGCACCTCGGTCGACCACGGCACGGCGCTCGCTCTGGCCGGCACGGGCAAGGCGTCGCCGACCAGCTTGTTCGCGGCGGTCGATGCGGCCATCGACATGGCGCGGCGCCGGGCGGCATGAGCCTCGGCGGCCATCCGGTAAATGGCCATCAAGGCCATAGGGCGCGCAAGCGCTTCGGGCAGAACTTCCTCGTTTCCCCTGGCGTCATCCGCAAGATCGTCGATGCCGTGGCGCCGCGCACGGGCGACACCGTCGTCGAGATCGGTCCCGGTCTTGGGGCGCTCACCGAACCGCTGCTGGAACGCCTCGACCATCTGCACGTCGTCGAGATCGACCGCGACCTGATCGCGCGCTTGCGCGAGCGGTTTCCCGCCGAACGTCTGACGATCCACGCAGGCGACGCGCTGAAATTCGACTTCGGTGCCCTGAAAGACGGCGGCCCGCTGAAGATCGTCGGCAACCTGCCCTACAACATCTCCAGCCCGCTGCTGTTCCATCTCGCCGACTGCGGCGACCGCGTCGCCGAGATGCACTTCATGCTGCAAAAGGAAGTCGTCGACCGCATGGTCGCCGCGCCCGGCAGCGGCGACTACGGGCGGCTCTCGGTGATGCTGCAAGTCCATTTCTGGATGGAACGACTGTTCGTCGTGCCGCCGGGCGCATTCAATCCCGCGCCCCAGGTCGATTCCGCCGTGGTGCGCATGATTCCGCTGAAAGTCGGCCCTGGCGGGACGGCGACCGATGCGGCGATGTTCGCGAAACTGGTGGCCGCCGCCTTTGCGCAACGCCGCAAGATGCTGCGCAACACGCTCAAGGCATTTGGCGGCGAGCACCTGCTGGAAGCGGAAGGCATTGCCCCGACGGCACGTGCCGAGGAACTGGCCGTCGCCGATTTCGTGCGGCTCGCCAATGCCCTGGGCGAGCGGCCTTGAGCGGCCGGGCGTGACAATCGGGCCCATCGATGGAACAATCACGCACCTTTTTCAACCTGGCGACGGCAGATACCCCATGAGCATCAAGTCGGACAACTGGATACGCCGCATGGCGGCCGCACACAAGATGATCGAACCCTTCGCGCCCGAACTCGTGCGCGAGATCGATGGCCGCAAGATCGTTTCCTACGGCACGTCGAGCTACGGTTACGACATCCGCTGCGCCGACGAATTCCGCGTGTTCACCAACATCAATTCGACCATCGTCGATCCGAAGAACTTCGACCCGAACTCCTTCGTCGAGGTCTCCGGCAAGGGCTACTGCGTCATACCGCCGAACTCCTTCGCGCTGGCGCGTACCGTCGAGTATTTCCGCATCCCGCGCAGCGTGCTGACCGTCTGCCTCGGCAAGAGCACCTACGCGCGCTGCGGCATCATCGTGAACGTCACCCCCTTCGAGCCGGAATGGGAAGGCTACGTGACGCTGGAGTTCTCCAATACCACGCCGCTGCCCGCCAAGATTTACGCCGGCGAGGGCTGCGCCCAGGTGTTGTTCTTCGAGTCCGACGAGGTGTGCGAGACCTCCTACAAGGATCGTGGCGGCAAATACCAGGGGCAGGTAGGCGTGACCCTGCCGAAGATATGACCATGCGCTTTCACTTTCCCATCATCATCATCGACGAGGACTTCCGTTCCGAGAACGCCTCCGGCCTCGGCATCCGCGCGCTCGCGGCCGCCATCGAAAAGGAGGGCATGGACGTCCTCGGCGTCACCAGCTACGGCGACCTGACCTCGTTCGCCCAGCAGCAGAGCCGCGCCTCGGCCTTCATCCTGTCGGTGGATGACGAGGAGCTCGCGAACGAAGAAGAGGAAACCATCGCCGAGTTGCGTGCCTTCGTCGCCGAGATCCGCAACCGCAACGCCGAGATTCCGATCTTCCTGCACGGCGAAACGCGCACCAGCCGGCACATCCCCAACGACGTGCTGCGCGAGCTGCATGGTTTCATCCATATGTATGAGGACACGCCGGAATTCATCGCCCGCTATGTTGTGCGCGAGGCGAAGGCCTATCTCGAATCGCTGCCGCCGCCGTTCTTCCGCGCCCTGACGCATTACGCGGCCGACGGTTCGTACTCGTGGCACTGTCCCGGTCACTCGGGCGGGGTCGCCTTCCTGAAATCACCGGTCGGCCAGATGTTCCACCAGTTCTTCGGCGAGAACATGTTGCGCGCGGACGTCTGCAACGCCGTCGAGGAACTCGGCCAGCTGCTCGACCACACCGGGCCGGTCGCCGCTTCCGAGCGCAACGCCGCGCGCATCTTCAACGCCGACCATCTCTACTTCGTCACCAACGGCACCTCGACCTCGAACAAGATCGTCTGGCATTCCACCGTGGCGCCGGGCGACGTGGTGGTCGTGGATCGCAACTGCCACAAGTCGGTGCTGCACTCGATCATCATGACGGGCGCCATTCCGGTATTCCTCATGCCGACGCGCAACAATTACGGCATCATCGGTCCGATCCCGAAGGAAGAGTTCCTCTGGAAGAACATCAAAAAGAAGATCGCCGCCCATCCTTTCGCCTCGCAGGTGGAAGGCAATCCGCGCGTGCTGACGATCACGCAGAGCACCTACGACGGCATTCTCTACAACGTCGAGGAAATCAAGGAGATGCTCGACGGCAAAATCGACACCCTGCACTTCGACGAGGCCTGGCTGCCGCATGCGGCCTTCCACGACTTCTACGGCGACTACCACGCCATCGGCGCGGACCGCCCGCGCTGCAAGGAGTCGATGGTGTTTTCCACGCAGTCTACCCACAAGCTGCTCGCCGGCCTCTCGCAGGCCTCGCAGATTCTGGTGCAGAACGCCGAACAGAACACGCTCGATCGCGACGTGTTCAACGAAGCCTATCTGATGCACACCTCCACCTCGCCGCAGTATTCGATCATCGCCTCCTGCGACGTCGCGGCGGCGATGATGGAAGAGCCGGGCGGCACGGCGCTGGTCGAGGAATCGATCCGCGAGGCGCTGGATTTCCGCCGCGCCATGCGCAAGGTGGCCAAGGAATGGGGCACCGACTGGTGGTTCAAGGTCTGGGGGCCGGATGATCTGTCGGAAGAGGGCATCGAGGAACGCGAAGCCTGGATGCTCAAGCCCGACGCGCGCTGGCACGGCTTCGGCAAACTCGCCAAGGGTTTCAACCTGCTCGATCCGATCAAGGCCACCGTCATCACCCCGGGCCTCGACGTCGATGGCGATTTCGCCGACTGGGGCATTCCCGCCGCCATTGTCACCAAATACCTCGCCGAGCACGGCGTCATCGTCGAGAAGTGCGGCCTCTACAGCTTCTTCATCATGTTCACCATCGGCATCACCAAGGGCCGCTGGAACA
>CAZGOH010000045.1:0-16418 GCA_964527195.1 uncultured Methyloversatilis sp. | reverse complement strand
CGACATGAGCGAGTTCATGGAGAAGCACTCGGTCGCCCGCCTGATCGGCGCGCCGCCCGGCTACGTCGGCTACGAGGAGGGCGGCTATCTCACCGAACAGGTACGCCGCAAGCCCTACAGCGTGATCCTCTTCGACGAAGTCGAGAAGGCGCATCCAGATGTGTTCAACGTGCTCTTGCAGGTGCTCGACGACGGTCGCATGACCGATGGGCAGGGGCGCACGGTGGACTTTAAGAATACCGTGATCGTCATGACCTCGAACCTCGGCTCGCAGATGATCCAGCAGATGAGCGGCGATGATTACCAGGTCATCAAACTGGCCGTGATGGCCGAGGTGAAGACGCATTTCCGCCCCGAGTTCGTGAACCGCATCGACGAGATTGTCGTCTTCCATGCCCTCGACCAGAAGCATATCGCCGGCATCGCGCGCATCCAACTGCAGTATCTGGAGAAGCGGCTGGTGCGGTTGGAGATGGCGCTGGAGGTGTCGGATGCGGCGCTGGCCAACATTGCCGAAGCGGGCTTCGATCCGGTGTTCGGGGCGCGGCCGCTCAAGCGGGCGATTCAGGAGCGTATCGAGAATCCGCTGGCGAAGGCAATCCTCGAAGGCAAGTTTGGCGCGAAGGATCGGATCAAGGTCGATGCCAGGGGCGGCAAGCTGGAATTCTCCAGGCAGTAAATCTGGTCAGAATTAATTAAAGACTGGTTATACTGGCGGTAGGAGGTGGCCCATGTTGAGCATCGGTGTCTATGAAGCCAAGGCCCAGTTGTCGCAGTTGATCGAGCGCGTTGCGCAAGGCGAAGAGGTGCTGGTGACGCGTCATGGCAAGCCCGTGGCGCGTCTCGTATCGCCCGAGCCCAGCCCCGAGGGCAGGGCTTTGTCCGATTGGGCCGCCGAGTTGCGTCAGTTCCGTCGCGGTGTGGATCGCGGCGCAAAGGCGGGTAGTACGCTTGCAGAATTGATCGCTGCAGGCCGGCGATGAGTCGGCTCCCAGCCTTGGTGATCGACTGCTCGGCGGCGATTCCCTGGTTTCTCGAAGACGAGGCGAATGCCTGGAGCGAGGCCTTACTGGATGCTTTGCCGCAATGGGAGCTTCATGTGCCGCTGCTGTGGCATCTCGAATTTACCAACGTGCTGCTCACGGCACAGCGCCGCAAGCGCGTTGCTGCCTGCGATCTCAAGGGCTTGCTGACGCGGGCAAGTCGCCTGCCGCTGGTGACCGATACCCGGATCGTCCCACTGGACGACATGGCAGTCCTGGCCGCGGCGCACGGTATGACAACGTACGATGCGGCGTATCTGGAACTGGCGATGCGGCTGGATGCCCGGTTGGCGACGCAGGATCAAGCACTGAGGAAAGCGGCGCGCAAACTTGAACTGCTTTACGTTTGATCGCGCAGAGGATGACGTGGGCAAGTCACCAGATGGTCGTTGACCATCCCCGTCGCCTGCATGTGCGAGTAGATCACCGTCGGGCCGACGAAGCGGAAGCCGCGTTGCTTGAGTTCCTTCGACAGTGCCTCGGCGGTCGGTGTGAAAACCGGCACCTCGCTGAGCGTCTTCCAGCGGTTGATGACCGGCCGGCCATCGACGAAGCGCCAGAACAGACCGTCGAGGCTGCCGCCGGCTTCGTAAAGTGCCAGCGTGGCGCGCGCGTTGTCGATGGCGGCGGCGATCTTCAGGCGGTTTCTGACGATGCCGGCATCATTGAGCAGGCGGGCGACGTCCTTTTCGCCGTAACGCGCGATTTTTTCCGGATCGAAACCGTCGAAGGCACGGCGGTAGTTCTCGCGCTTCCTGAGAATCGTGATCCACGACAGGCCGGCCTGCGCGCCTTCGAGGGTCAGGAATTCGAACAGAGTGCGTTCGTCGTGGCGGGGCACGCCCCATTCATTGTCGTGGTAGGCGACGTAGAGCGGGTCGGTTCCGCACCAGGGGCAGCGTTCCGGCGGTGCCTCAGAAAAATTCGACTTCGCCATGACCCGGAGGACGTGCCGCCACTTCTCCCCGGGCAACGAGATCCTCGAAGCGGGCAACCTGATTGCGGCCATGTTCCTTGGCGAAATACAGCGCCTCGTCGGCGCGGTCGAGCACTTCCGAAGGGGTGTCGAGGGTCGTCAATTGGGTAAAGCCGATGCTGATCGTCACGCGGCCGACCTGGCTGAAACGATGGGCCTCGACGTTGCTGCGAAAGCGTTCGAAAATGCGCCGCGCCTGCGTCACGCCGGTCGGTTGCAGTACCACGACGAATTCCTCGCCGCCGAAGCGAAAGATCTGGTCGGCGAAACGGAAGGATCGCCGCATCAGCTGCGCCAGCATGACGAGCACCTCGTCGCCGATGAGGTGGCCGTGGCTGTCGTTGATCGACTTAAACTTGTCGATGTCGCATACCGCCAGCCAGTGGAAAACGTTTTCCATATCCGGATGACGGCGGTGTGGCGTGGGCTTCGAATCGTCGTTGCTGTCGCATACCGGGCCGCCGAGCACCTCGAAAAGATGCTTGTCGAAGGTCTTGCGATTCGGCAGGCCCGTCAGGGTGTCGGCTTCTCCGTAGTCGAGCAGGGCGATGTGCTTGCCGAGAAATTCGATCAGCCCCATCAGCACGACGCGCTGGTCGGAAGGCAGGTCGTCCGGCAGGATGATGTCGATCAGGTACTGCGGATTGTGATCCCGGCCGATCGGAAAAACAATGCGTTGCCAGCGAGGCCCCGCCGAATCGACCTGCAGGAGGTTGTCGTTGGCGCAACGCAGGAGCAGCGGGTCGGAGTCAACCGGGGCGCAGTGCTCGAGATCGGGAAGATAGGCGTTGCGCAGGTAGACGCCGTTGGCGCCGATGCCGGCGCAGTCATAGACGCTGTCGTGTTCGTCGCCGATGTAGCAGCGAAAGATCTTGAGCGAGCGGGGACGAAACAGGTCGTCCATCGCCTCGACCAGCTCGGCATTGATTTCCGTCCTGTCGCGGCGGGCCGATATGCGCAGGATGTGGCCAAGCAGGCGTAGCGTCGATTCCATGGAGGTGCCGGGTGGGCTTTTCCTTTTTTCGGACCGTGGAGTTTAGTCCAGCCGGCGGGTTTTCAATTGAGAGCGAGTACGCCGCGCTTCAGGCCGGGATCGTCGGGGTGTGGCGAAAGCACGAAGCCGAGCGTGGTGACGAACTGGATCATGCGGCGATTTTCGGCGAGGAAATCTCCGTTCATGTAACGGATGCCGCGCGAGCGCGCCGTGTCGATGATCACGCCCATGAGTCGCCGGGCGAGCCCCTTGCCCTGCCAGTCGTCGGCGACGACGATCGCGAACTCGCAGGACTCGCCGTCCGGGTTCATCGCGTAACGCGCCACGCCGACCTCGATCTCCTTGCCCTCGATTTCGGTGAGCGCGACGAAGGCCATCTCGCGGTCGTAGTCGATCTGCGTCAGGCGCACCAGTTGCGCGGGTGAAAGTTCGCGCAGGGTGTTCATGAAGCGGAAATACTTGGTTTCCGGAGAAAGCCTGCGCACGAACTCCTGTTCGAGTTCGGCATCCTCCGGACTGATCGGGCGGATCTTCACCGTCAGGCCATCCCTGGTCTTGTATTCGGTGGCCAGGTGCGAGGGGTAGGGGTGGATCGCCATGTGATCGTAGCGCCCGGCCGTGATCGGCATATTCTCGATGGCGATGCGCGCATCGACGGCCACCGCGCCGTTCTCGTCCACGATCAGCGGGTTGATGTCCATCTCGCGGATCCAAGGCAGTTCGCAGACCATTTCCGAGACGCGCAACAAGACCGCCTCGAGCGCTTCCATGTTGACCGGCGGCATGTTGCGGAATTCCCCGAGGCGGGCTGAAACGCGCGTCGAGGCGAGCATGTCGGCGACCAGGAAGCGGTTGAGCGGCGGCAGGGCGACCGCGCGCTCGCTGCCGGAGGCTTCCACGCCAGTTCCGCCGGGGCCGAAGATGATGGTCGGGCCGAAGATCTGGTCGCGCGTCATGCCGACGACGAGTTCGCGGCCGTTGGCCTTCTGGATCATCGGCTCGATGGCAATGCCGTGGATGATGGCGTCGGGTCGGTTCTTCTTCACCTCGTCGAGAATCGCGGTGTAGGTGTCGCGTACCTGGGCGAGCGAGTTGAGGTTGAGGCGCACGCCACCCGAGTCGGATTTGTGGGTGATCTGCGGCGAATCCACCTTCATGACCACCGGCAGGCCGATTTCCTCGGCGAGAACCATGGCCTCGGAGGCCGAACGTGCGACCACCGTCTGGGCGATGGGAATGCGAAAGGCGGCCAGCAGCGCCTTGGATTCCATTTCGTTGAGCTTCTTGCGGCCTTCGGCCAGGGCCGTCTCGATGACCAGCCGCGCCGACTCGAGGCGCGGCGGCGTCTGCTCGGAGATCGAGGCCGGCGCCTGCATCAGGAGTTGCTGGTTGCGGTAGTAGTTCGAGATGTGCGAGAACAGTTCGACGGCCGGCTCGGGGGTGCGGAAGGACGGAATGCCGGCACCCTTGAAGAGCATGCGGCCCTCGCGTACCTGCTCCTCGCCCATCCAGCAGGTGACGAGGGGCTTGTCGTATTTCTTTGCCACCTCGATGATGGCGCGCGCGGCCTGGGTCGGGTCCGTCATCGCCTGCGGGGTGAGAATCGCGAGCACGCCGTCGACGTTGTCATCCTCGAGGCAGGCGGTCAGCGTGGTGACGTAGCGTTGCGGGTCGGCGTCGCCGACGATGTCGGCCGGGTTGCCTTTCGACCAGGTGGGTGGCAGCGATTCGTTGAGCTTGGCCAGCGTCGCCGCGGAGAGTTCGGCGAGCGGAATGCCGATGTCGGCGGCGTGGTCGGCGGCCATCACGCCGGGACCGCCGCCGTTGGTGACGATCATCAAGCGGTTGCCGCGCGGCCGGAAATGCGAGAACAGGGCCGAAGCGGCCGCGTACATCTGGCCGACGTTGCCCAGGCGCACCACGCCGGCGCGGCGCAGGGCGGCGTCGAAGACGTCGTCGGCGCCGACCAGCGCGCCACTGTGGGAGAGCGCGGCCTGCTTGCCGGCCGGGTGGCGCCCCACCTTGATGAGCAGCACCGGCTTGCAGCGCGCGGCGGCGCGCAGCGCGCTCATGAAACGGCGCGCGTTCTTGATGCCCTCGATGTAGAGGAAGATGTTCTCGGTGCGCGAATCGGCGACCATGTACTCGAGCACTTCGCCGAAATCGATGTCACTCTCGGCGCCGAGCGATACCACGTTCGAAAAGCCGACGCCGTTGGGCAGCGCCCAGTCGAGGATTGCCGTGCACAGTGCGCCGGATTGCGAGATCAGGCCGATGGTGCCGGGGTTGGCGCTGCCGTGGGCGAAGGTGGCGTTGATGCCGGCGGCCGGGCGCATCAGGCCCAGGCAGTTGGGACCGAGCAGACGCAGGCCGCGACGGCGTGCCGAGTCGAGGGTGGCGCGCAGCAGGTTGGCGCCGCGTGGTCCCATTTCGACGAAGCCGCCGGAAATGACGATGGCGTTGCGTGTGCCGGCGCGGCCGCAGGCATCGACGATGCCGGGTACGCTCTCGGCCTTGGTGCAGATGACGGCCAGGTCGAGCCGCTGCGGAATGCTCTCGACCGTGTCGTAGGCCTTCTGGCCGAAGACGGTCTCGTGGCGCGGATTGACCAGGAACAGACGACCCTTGAAGCCGCCGTCGATGATGTTGCGCACCAGGGTGGCGCCGATCGATCCCGGGGTTTCGGAAGCCCCGATGATGGCGATGGATTTGGGCTCGAAAAGCGCGGTGAGATAGTGCTGTTCGTAGTTCATGAGGATAGACTGACGAGGGATGAGTCAGCGGATGTTGCAATGCAGCATAGGATACCACCAAGCATGGAAAGCAAACATGAAATCAGGCCCGGACAATCGGTCGAATTGTTGAAGGCATTGCACATTCTCACCCGCGACGGCAAGATGAATCAGGACAGTCGTCGCAAGCTCAAGCAGGTCTTCCACCTTTACCGCTTTATCGAACCTCTGCTGGAAGAACTCAAGGAAAAGCATGGAGATATTCAGCTGGTCGACGTTGGTGCCGGCAAATCCTACCTTGGCTTCATCCTCCACGACCTCTTTTTCAAGACGCTCGGCGATGCTTCCTGTATCCACGGCATCGAAACCCGGGCCGAGCTTGTCGCCGGTGCGCGTGCCCTCGCGGCGCGGCTTGGCTTCGTCGGGATGCGTTTTTACGATATGCCGATCACCGCAGCCATGGAGGCGGCCGAATTGCCTGCGCGCATCGACATCGTCACTGCGCTGCATGCCTGCGATACCGCTACCGACGAGGCGATCCGCTTCGCGCTGGGGCGAAAGGTGCGCTTCATCGTGCTGGTGCCCTGCTGCCAGGCCGAAGTGTCCGCCCTGCTGAAAAAAGGCAAGGGCGAGGCACTTGCCCATCCGTTTGCCGAGTTGTGGCGGCATCCGCTCCATACCCGCGAGTTCGGTAGCCACGTCACCAACGTGTTGCGCTGCCTGCAACTGGAGGCGCACGGTTACCGGCTCAGCGTCACCGAACTGGTCGGCTGGGAACATTCGATGAAGAACGAACTGATTGTCGCCCGGCGCGAGACCGCGCCTGCGCGCCATCGCGGCGCGCGCCTGCGCGAGATTCTGCGCGAAATCGGTCTTGAGGAGGCCTTGCGGGAGCGTTTCTTCCTACCGGAGGATGCCGCGCCCTCCCTTGCGGCGGATCGGCATGGTGACGGGCGCGGGGAGACGCCGCGCCTTGAGGGACCGGAGTAGCATCCGCCCCGATGACTTCCTGAACCCGCATTTCGAGGAGATTTCATGCAACTTATTAGCAACAGCTTTCGGGATGGCGAGAAAATCCCCGGCGAATTCGCCTTTTGCGTACCCGCGGCAACGGGCCACGTCTGCCTCGGCGGTAACCGCAATCCGCATCTGGCCTGGCGCGACGTGCCAGCCGGCACGCGTTCCTTCGCCGTCATCTGCCACGATCCGGACGTGCCCAGCCGTGGCGACGACGTGAATCAGGAAGGCCGCAGCGTGCCGGCAAGCCTGCCGCGCGTCGATTTCTTCCACTGGGTGCTGGTCGATCTGCCCGCCGGGGTCACCGAAATCCCCGCCGGCGCCTTTTCCACCGAAGTGGTGCCGCGCGGCAAACCGGGGCCCTCGGCTCCGCTCGAGGCGCGCCAAGGCATCAACGACTACACCGGCTGGTTCGCCGGCGACGGCGACATGAGCGGTGACTACTACGGCTACGACGGTCCCTGCCCGCCGTGGAACGACGAGTTGCGCCACCGCTACGTGTTTACCGTCTTCGCCCTCGACGTCGGGCGCCTGCCGCTGGAAGGCAGGTTTACCGGTCACGAGGCGCGCGCCGCGCTGCAGGGCCGCATCCTCGCCCAGGCATCCATTACCGGCCTCTACACGCTGAATCCGGCTGTCAGCCTCTGAAGTCGCCGTCCCGCCGGCGCCGACTTTCGTGGGTGCCGTGCGGAAGGCGTTTCGGTTCGGTGGGGACTACAACACCTCGGCGGCGTGGTCGGCGAGCCGCGAGCGCTCGCCGCGCTGCAAGGTGATGTGACCGGAGTGCGCCCAGCCCTTGAAGCGGTCGACGACGTAGGTCAGGCCGGATGAGCCCTCGGTGAGGTAGGGCGTGTCGATCTGGGCGATGTTGCCGAGGCAGACGACTTTCGTGCCGGGGCCGGCGCGCGTGATCAGCGTCTTCATCTGCTTTGGCGTGAGGTTCTGCGCCTCGTCGATGATGAGGAACTTGTTGAGGAAGGTGCGGCCGCGCATGAAGTTGAGCGACTTGACCTTGATGCGGCTGCGGATCAGGTCCATGGTGGCGGCGCGCCCCCAGTCACCGGTATAGCTGCCGGTTTTTTCGCCCTCGTCGGCCGGCTTGTTGAGCACGTCCAGGTTGTCCTCCAGCGCGCCCATCCACGGCGTCATCTTCTCTTCCTCGGTGCCCGGCAGGAAGCCGATGTCCTCGCCCACCGGCACGGTGACGCGCGTGATGATGATCTCGGAAAATCGCTTCTGTTCGAGCGTCTGCGTCAGCGCGGCGGCGAGCGTCAGCAGCGTTTTGCCGGTGCCGGCCTGGCCGAGCAGGGTGACGAAGTCGATGTCGGGGTTCATCAGCAGGTTGAGCGCGAAGTTCTGCTCGCGGTTCCTGGCCATGATGCCCCAGACGGCATTCTTGGCGTGGGTGAAGTCGGTCAGCGTCTCGATTTCCGCCGTCCTGCCGGCGCCGACTTTCACCGAGGCTTGCAGCGGCTGCGGACCGTCCTGCCAGACGAACTGGTTCACCAGCAGGTCGGGACACAGCGGACCCTTGAAGCGGTAGTGGGTCTTGCCGTCCTGCTTCCAGGATTCGAGGCCCTTGCCGTGCGTGTCCCAGAAATCGGCGGGCAGTTCGAGACTGCCGGTGTAGAGGAGATCGGTGTCCTCCAGCACCTTGTCGTTGAAGTAGTCCTGCGCGTCGAGGCCCAGCGCGCGGGCCTTGATGCGCATGTTGATGTCCTTGGTGACGAGGATCACCGGCCGCTTCGGATGCAACTCGTGCAGGTGCAGCGCGACGGCGATGATCTGGTTGTCGGCGCGCGCCGTCGGTAGCGAGGAAGGCAGCACGCTGGTGATGGCGTCGGTCTGAAGCAGCAGGCGGCCGGTCGCCAGACCGCGCGAGGGGCCGGCCAGTTCGATGCCGTGACGGATCGCCTCCTCGCTGCCGCTGACGATCTCGTCGAGCATGCGGCTCGCCTGGCGGGCGTTGCGCGCCACCTCGGACATGCCTTTCTTGTTCGCGTCGAGTTCTTCGAGCGTCATCATCGGCACGTAGAGGTCGTGTTCCTCGAAGCGGAACAGGCTCATCGGGTCGTGCATCAGCACGTTGGTATCGAGGACGAAGAGCTTGGTGGCGGTTTTCCTCGCGGCGCGTCTGGCGTTCATGGGGCTCTGATCGGTGACAGGTTATAGGGTCCGCAATGCGGCGAGCACCTCGGCGGCATGTCCTTCGACCTTGACGCCGCGCCATTCGCGGGCGAGTCGGCCGGCACGGTCGATAAGGAAGGTGCTGCGCTCGATGCCGCGCACCTGTTTGCCGTACATGTTTTTCATCTTGATGACGTCGAACAGCCGGCAAACGGTTTCGTCGGCGTCGCAGAGCAGTTCGAAGGGCAGGCCGAGCTTGGCCTTGAAGTTCTCGTGTGACTTGAGACTGTCGCGCGAGACGCCCCAGACGCTGCCGCCCGCGGCGACGAAGTCGGCGTGCAGGTCGCGGAACTGGCCGGCCTCGGTGGTGCAGCCGGGCGTGCTGTCCTTCGGATAGAAGTAGATCACCAGAGGGTCGCCGCGCAAGGCGGAGAGACGGAAGGTCTTGCCGCCGGTGGCGGACAGGGAGAAGTCGGGGACTTCGAGGCCGAGGGCGGATGGGGTGGCGTTCATGCGGCGTCTCTCCGTTGGATCGGGAATTCCTCGCCTTGCAGCAGGACCGGGGCATGACGCCCCGGCAGCGTGCCACAGGCAATCTCGTGTCGGGGCAGTTTATCGATGTCGTAGCTGGCGGCAAGCGTTTTAACAGAGACCGGTTCGTGGCCTTGTTCGCGCCAATCGGCGAGCAGCCGTGCGAAGAGTTCGAGACAAGAACGCGTCAGCGTGCCCGCGTTTAGGCGGAACAGATGGCCGGCCGGGGCGGGCGGGGCGGTGCGTTCGAGCAACGCGGCGCGGATGGCGTCGTCGCCCAGGTCCGCCCGGCCGAGTTCCTCCAGCGCGGGGAGGGTGATGGGCAACTGCGGGCAGCGCACGATCTCGCCGTTCCAGACCGGCACGAAAGGGCAGTGGCCCCGGGTGTCGATGGCGCGTTCGAAACCGAGGCGCTGGGTGAGGCGCAAGCCGTGCGGGTCGAGGGGGATGGCCGACGCGTGCAGGCGCGGCAGGTCGCCGAGCATCTCGGCATGGGCGGTCATCGCGGCGCGCAGCCGTGCCTCGCGCACATGCGGCTCCGGCGGGCGACGTCGCCACCAGGGACGCGCGTCGACCGCCAGCAGGCCGCTATCGAAGCCGGCGCCGACGGCGGTCTTCAGTTCGTGCAGGCGTGCGGTCGCGCCGATGAAACTCGCGCCGGCGCGATGAGTCAGCAGGAGATCGATCAGGCCGCCGAAGTTGGCGATGGGCCGGCGTTCCGGCAGGAAGATGGCGAGGGCGATGCGCATCGATACTCCGTTCAGCGGGTGCGTCGTGCCGGACGCGCGGCATGATCTTGCGGTCTCATGGTGCGACCGAATCGAGGATCAAGGCGGCGGCCACGGCGCGGCCTTCGGCGAGCAGGATGTTGTAGGTGCGACAGGCGGCGCCCGTGTCCATGATCTCGACGCCGCGGCCGACTTCGTGGAGCGCGCGCAACAGCGCGGGCGGCGGAAAACGCTGCCGCGATCCCGTTCCCAGCAGCAGCACGTCGCAGGGCAGGGTGGCGAGCGGGGCGATGTGGCCTTCCGCGAGTTCGGCGAAGCGCGCCGGGCCCCACGACGCATCGAGAAGATCCGGCGCGAGCAGCAGGCTGCGGTGCAGCGTGCGACCGCCGACAGCGACGTAGCCGGGGCCGCAGGCGGTGATGGCATGGGAGGCAATGCGCGTGTCGGCGAGGAGTTTCAAGATTCGGCGAAAGTGCGGAAGGAAGGTAAATCGTTGCGACGCGACAAGGCATTCGGTAGGATTATAGCCTTTGACTTTTCGCGCCCAAGGGCGCCTTGCGTGCCATGCAACCTATCCTCAAATCCGCCAAGCTCGCCAACGTCTGCTATGACATTCGCGGTCCGGTGATGCAGCGTGCCAAGCAGATGGAGGAAGACGGGCACCGCATCATCAAGCTCAACATCGGCAACCTGGCCCCTTTCGGCTTCGAACCGCCCGACGAAATCGTGCATGACATGATTGTCAATCTGCCCGCCGCCGCCGGTTACTGCGATTCCAAGGGTCTCTTCTCCGCGCGCAAGGCGGTGATGCACTACACGCAGCAAAAGGGCATCAAGGACGTGCAGCTCGAGGACATCTACATCGGCAACGGCGCCTCCGAGCTGATCGTCATGTCGATGAACGCGCTGCTCAACGCCGGCGACGAGGTGCTGGTGCCGGCGCCCGACTATCCGCTGTGGACGGCGGCGGTGAGCCTCTCCGGCGGCACGCCGCGCCACTACCTGTGCGACGAGGGGGCCGGCTGGGTGCCCGACCTGGCCGACATCCGCGCCAAGATCACGCCCAACACGCGCGCCATCGTTATCATCAACCCGAACAACCCGACCGGCGCGCTCTATCCGGACGACCTGCTCAGGGAAATCATCGAGATTGCCCGCCAGAACGACCTGATCATCTACGCCGACGAGATCTACGACAAGGTGCTCTACGAGGGCGCCACGCATACCTCGATCGCCTCGCTGGCCGACGACGTGCTGTTCATCACCTTCAACGGACTGTCGAAGAATTACCGTTCGTGCGGCTTTCGCGCGGGCTGGATGATCGTTTCCGGCGAGAAGCGCCACGCCCGCGACTACATCGAGGGGCTGACCATGCTCGCCTCGATGCGCCTGTGTGCCAACGTGCCGGCGCAAAACGGCATCCAGACGGCGCTGGGCGGCTACCAGAGCATCGACGACCTGGTGTGCGAGGGCGGGCGGCTCAAGCGCCAGCGCGATCTCGCATGGGAAATGATGACCGCCATTCCTGGCGTCAGCTGCCACAAGCCGCAGGCCGCGCTTTACCTTTTCCCGCGGCTCGATCCGAAGGTCTATCCGATCAGCAATGACCAGGAATTCGTGCTCGAGATGTTGCAGGAGGAAAAGGTGCTGCTGGTGCAGGGCACCGGTTTCAACTGGCCGCATCCGGATCATTTCCGCATCGTCTTCCTGCCCCACGAAGACGATCTCAGGGAAGCCTTCGGTCGGGTCGCGCGCTTCCTCGAGACTTTTCGCAAACGTCACAACACATAAAAATCCATGAAACCCATCAACGTAGGACTTCTCGGCATCGGCACCGTCGGTGGCGGCACCTTCACCGTTCTTTCCCGCAACGCGGCCGAGATCACGCGCCGCGCCGGCCGGCCGATCCGCATCGTCCAGGTGGCGGACAAGAATCTCGATCTGGCAAGGCAGGTGACGGGCGGCCATGTCGACCTGACCGACGACGCGTTCGCCGTGGTCAGCCACCCCGAGATCGACATCGTCGTCGAACTGATCGGCGGCTACGGCATCGCCAAGGAACTGGTGCTGAAGGCCATCGAGAACGGCAAGCACGTCGTCACGGCCAACAAGGCGCTGCTCGCCGTGCATGGCAACGAGATCTTCGCCGCCGCGCAGAAGAAGAACGTGATGATCGGTTTCGAGGCGGCCGTCGCCGGCGGCATCCCGATCATCAAGGCGCTGCGCGAGGGGCTCACCGCCAATCGCATCCAGTGGCTGGCCGGCATCATCAACGGCACCACCAACTTCATCCTCTCCGAGATGCGCGACAAGGGGCTGTCCTTCGACACCGTGCTCAAGGAGGCGCAGCGGCTCGGCTACGCCGAGGCTGATCCGACCTTCGACGTCGAGGGTGTCGACGCCGCGCACAAGCTGACTATCATGTCCGCCATTGCTTTCGGCATCCCGATGCAGTTCGACAAGGCGCACATCGAGGGCATCAGCAAGCTCGACGCCGCCGACATGAAGTACGCTGAACAACTCGGCTACCGCATCAAGCTGCTTGGCATCACGCGCCGCCGTCCCGATGGCGTCGAACTGCGCGTGCATCCGACGCTGATTCCCGCCCGGCGCCTGATCGCCAACGTCGAGGGCGCGATGAACGCCGTGCTGGTGCAGGGCGACGCCGTCGGCGCCACGCTGTATTACGGCAAGGGCGCCGGCGCCGAGCCGACCGCTTCCGCCGTCATCGCCGATCTGGTCGATGTGACGCGCATGGCGACCGCCGACCCGGAGAATCGCGTGCCGCATCTGGCCTTCCAGCCGGATGCCGTGGCCGATCTGCCGATCCTGCCGATGGCCGAGGTCGAGAGCGGCTACTATCTGCGCCTGCGGGTCGAGGACAAGCCGGGCGTGCTGGCCGACATCACGCGCATTCTCGCCGACCAGTCGATTTCCATCGACGCGATGATGCAGCGTGAGCCGGGCGAAGGCGAGCAGCAGACCGACATCATCATCCTCACCCATGTGGCGCGCGAAAAGCAGGTCGACGCCGCCATCGCCAAGATCGGCGCGTTGCCCGTCGTCAGCGGCAAGATCGTCCGCCTGCGGCTCGAAGACCTGAGCTGATCATGAAGTACATCTCTACGCGTGGTGGCGGTACACCGCGATCCTTCTGCGACATCCTGCTCGGCGGTCTTGCACCCGATGGCGGCCTCTATCTGCCTGAAAGCTATCCGCAGATTTCTCGCGCCGAACTGGCCGAATGGCGCGAGCTGCCCTACGCCGCGCTCGCCCTGCGCATCCTGCAAAAGTACGTCGACGATATTCCTGCCTGCGATCTCAAGGCGCTGGCTGACCGTACCTATACGGCGCTCACCTACAGGCATTGCCGCCCCGGCCGCGATGCAGCGGAGATCACGCCGCTGACCACGCTCGAACCCGGCTTCCATCTGCTCGAACTGTCGAACGGGCCGACGCTGGCCTTCAAGGACATGGCGATGCAGCTGCTCGGCAACCTGTTCGAGTACGTGCTGGCCCGGCGTGGCGAGACGATCAACATCCTCGGCGCCACCTCCGGCGACACGGGTTCGGCCGCCGAATACGCCATGTGCGGCAAGCGGGGCGTGCGCGTCTTCATGCTCTCGCCGCACGGCAAGATGTCGGCTTTCCAGCGCGCGCAGATGTATTCGCTGCAGGACGAGAACATCGTCAACATCGCCATCGAAGGCATGTTCGACGACTGCCAGGACATCGTCAAGGCGGTGTCGAACGATGCGGCGTTCAAGTCGCGCTACAAGATCGGCGCAGTGAATTCGATCAACTGGGCGCGCGTGCTGGCCCAGATCGTCTATTACTTCAAGGGCTACTTCGCCGCCACGACTTCAAACGACGAGCAGGTCGCCTTCGCCGTGCCCTCGGGCAACTTCGGCAACATCTGCGCCGGCCACATCGCGCGCATGATGGGCCTGCCGATCGCCCGCCTGGTGCTGGCCACCAACGAGAACGATGTGCTCGACGAGTTCTTCCGCACCGGCGTCTACCGGCCGCGCGGCACGGCGGACACCTTCGTCACTTCGAGTCCGTCGATGGACATTTCCAAGGCATCGAATTTCGAGCGCTTCGTCTTCGACCTGGTCGGGCGCGACCCCGACAGGGTGCGTGCGTTGTGGGCGAAAGTGGATGCGGGCGGCAGCTTTGATCTGCGCGACACGCCCTTCATGGCCCGCCTGCCGGAATTCGCGTTCGTGTCGGGTCGCAGCACCCATGCCGACCGGCTGGCGACGATCCGCGACGTCTGGAAAACGCACCGCACGATGATCGATACGCATACCGCCGACGCCGTCAAGGTGGCACGCGAACAGAGGGGTTCGGGCGTGCCGACGGGAGTGCCCATGATCGTGCTGGAAACCGCCCAGCCGGTGAAGTTCGCCGAGACCATCCACGAGGCCCTGGGGATCGAACCGGGCCGCCCGCGCGAACTGGAAGGCATCGAAGCCCTGCCCCAGCGCGTCGAGATCATGCGCGCGGACGCGGCGGTGGTCAAGGCGCTGATCGCCGCTCGTTGCGCTCCGCTCGGCTGATTTCAGGCGATGGGCACGAAAAAACTTGCCCAAAACCCTTGACGGACGGGGCTGTTATCCAGTTAGAATCTTTTTCGGCTATGTAGCCATTCACCATGAGGAGCTGACCACATGAATAAAGGGGATCTGATCGAGGTCGTCGCTGAGAAGGCCGCCATTAGCAAGGCTGCCGCCGGCAAGGCCCTGGATGCGATCATCGATGCCGTCGTGAAGTCTGTCGCCAAGGGCAATGCCGTCACGCTCGTCGGCTTCGGCACCTTCAAGTCCGCCAAGCGCGCCGCGCGCACCGGCGTGAACCCCAAGACGGGCGAGAAGCTGAAGATTGCCGCGACGACCGTGCCGCGCTTCACCGCAGGCGCTGGTTTCAAGACCGCTGTCGCAGGCAAGAAAAAGGCCACCAAGAAGTAATTCGATCTACGGATCAGCCGACTGGGGCGCCCGCGTTGGCGCCCCGTTTTTTTCAGGGTACGCACACACGGCCAACGTCGGGCCGGGAAAGCGCGAGCACTTTTCCTCGGCGTGCATGGAGCGATGCTAAGCGATAAACTGGGGCGATGAATACGCCGTTGAACACGGCCGGCGGTCCGGACGGCCGCGCGACCGACAAGCCGGTGATCCTGGTGGTGGATGACATGCCGGAGAACCTCGCCGTCCTGGGCATGCTCCTCGAGGGCGACTACCAGGTCCGTGTCGCCAATTCTGGGCAGCGCGCCCTGGAGATGGCGGTGGCGCCACCTCGCCCGGACATGATCCTGCTTGACGTCATGATGCCCGGCATCGACGGTTACGAAGTGCTCAAACGCCTGCGCGCCGATGCGGCAACCCGCGACATTCCGGTCATCTTCGTCACCGCCATGAGCGACGATGCCGACGAGGAACGCGGCTTCGAGCTCGGCGCGGTCGATTACATCCACAAGCCGATCCACCCGGTGGTCGTGCGCGCCCGCGTGCGCAACCATCTCGAGCTCAAGGTGATGCGCGACGAACTGCGCGAACGCAACTTCAACCTCGAATTCGAGGTGCAGCGGCGCATCCGCGAGAACCAGATGATCCAGGATGTCTCGATGCGCGCGCTCGCCAGCCTGGCCGAAACCCGCGACAACGAGACGGGCAACCATATCCGCCGCACCCAGCATTATGTCGAGCTGCTGGCGCGCCGCCTCGTCGCCCATGAGCGCTTCGCCGGGCTGCGTGCCGACGGCGTCATCGACATCATCGTCAAGGCTGCGCCGCTGCACGATATCGGCAAGGTCGGCATTCCCGACCATATCCTGCTCAAGCCGGGTCCGCTCGATCCCGACGAATGGTTGATCATGCAGACCCACACCAAGCTCGGCGCCGACGCCATCGAGGCCGCCCTGATCGACGAAGACGACCAGGCGCCGCTGGCGTTCCTGCATATCGCCATGGACATCGCCTATTCCCACCACGAGAAGTGGGATGGCACCGGTTATCCGGACCGTCTCGCCGGCGACGCCATCCCGATTCCGGCGCGCCTGATGGCGGTGGCCGACGTGTTCGATGCGCTGATTTCGCGTCGCGTCTACAAACCGGCGATGGCCTTCGACGAGGCGGCGCGCATCATTCGCGCCGGCGCGGGAACGCACTTCGATCGGTCGAGAAGAAGGGACGAAACAGCATGCGGGCGACCTCGTCCGGGACTCCGCGGCCTTCGTCGTCCACGCGCAAGCGCAGGCGCCCCTCGATG
>CAZGOH010000044.1:0-16846 GCA_964527195.1 uncultured Methyloversatilis sp. | reverse complement strand
GACCTACTGATTACGAATCAGTTGCTCTACCGACTGAGCTACAGCAGCGCGGGGCGGATTATAGACGAGGCGAAGCGCACATGGCAGCCGGGCACGCCCCTCATGGCGGCATTCCCGCTCATCGGCCTACCGCCACCGTCGGTCTGGAAACATTTGGCCCATCGCCCGGGATTGTGTTCAATCGCCAAGAGGAGAAACCGTCATGCTCAAGCACACCTTGCCTTCACGCTGTCGCGCCATTACGCTGATCGAATTGATGATCGTGGTGGCGATCATTGGAATCTTGGCGTCCATTGCGTATCCCAGCTACAACAATTACATCCTGCGCTCCAACCGTGCGGCGGCGCAGTCCTTCATGATGTCGGTCGTGCAAAAACAGGCCCAGTACCTCGTTGATGCCCGTCAGTACGCCACAATCGCCAATCACGCCCAGTTCGCGACGCTGGGGCTTACAGTGCCCAGCGAGGTCAACGGAAAATACAACGTTACCGTGAGTCACATCGGCGGGAGCACACGGACTTTTCTCGTGCAGGCCGCGCCCATCGGTGTGCAGGCTGCGGATGCCTGCGGTACGCTCGGGCTTGACCACACGGGCGCCAAGACAGCAAGTGGCGCCGGAAGTTGTTGGTAAGGGTGTAGTTCGATGCCAAAACGTGCCTTCGCCTCCTCCGGTTCCCTGACTCGTCGGGGCAACGGTTTCACGCTGATCGAGTTGATGATCGTAATCAGCGTTCTGGCGGTGATCCTCAGCATGGCTCTGCCATCATTCCGTGATTTCACGCTCCAGCAGCGCATCAAGAATGCCGGCTTCGACACGGTCGCGAGCCTGACGTTTGCGCGCAGCGAGGCGATCAAGCAAAACGGCAATGTCACGATTACCCCAACCGGCGGCAATTGGTCGAATGGCTGGACGATCGCAGGCATCGACGGTGAAGTCATCAAAACACAGTCGGGTTTCGAAGGCCTGCGCATGAGCGGACCGGTCAGTATCGTCTTTCAGCGTAGCGGTCGGACAGCCTCGGGAGGCGTTACCATCGACGACAACCAGTCGAATCCGAAAGCTCTGCCTCGCTGCATATCCTTCGACACGACCGGCCTGCCGAAAAGCCGTGAAGGAGTCTGCACATGAGCATTCGGTCGATCCACCGTCCCAAGGGAACCACTCTGATCGAGGTACTCATCACCATCGTCATCCTCGCGCTGGGCCTACTCGGGATGGCGGGCATGCAGGCCCGGTCGCACACGCTGCACTTCGAGTCCTACCAACGAGGTCAGGCGTTGATTCTGTTGCGTGACATGAGCGAGCGCATGAACGGCAATGCGCAGAATGCCGCTGGGTACGTCACGAACGGCGTTGGTACCGGGGTGGCGGATATTGCAAGCTGCACTACCGCGCCGACCCAAGCCGCGCGTGATCTTTGCGAGTGGAGCAAGGCTCTGAAAGGCGCCGGGGAAATGGTTGGAGGCGCAGCCAAGGGCGCAATGATCGACGGTCGTGGTTGCGTGACGGCGCTGGCCGCCGGCACGTACCTCGTCTCCGTCGTCTGGCAAGGCATGAGCGCAACGGTGCCTCCCGTAACGGAGTGCGGGGAGGATGCATACGATTCCGAAAGTAGCCGGCGCGCCGTCACCGCCGTGGTGCGGGTGCCCGACCTGGGTGCCGAGTGAGGGAGAGTACAGAATGACAAAGCACCATCGTCCGACTCTCCGCCGATCAGAGGGTCTTTCCCTCATCGAGCTGATGATCGGACTGACAATCGGCATGATCATTCTTGCCGCCGTCACCGCCATCTTTGCCACCTCATCCCAATCCCGCAACGAGTTGGAGAAATCGACGCGCCAACTCGAAAACGGCCGTCACGCCATTGAAATGTTGCGCGAAGAAATCGAACTCGCCGGCTTCTACGGTGATTTCATGCCGACCGTCAGCACGGTGTGGACCACGCCCGACCCCTGTACCCTGGCGCTCAACCAGATGGGGTTTGCCGCCACGATCCCACACAATCTGCCGACCGGCCTGTTCGGCTACGAAAACGGCGCCGCGATCACGGCCAACTGCATCGCCAGCCTGCCGAACCGCAATATCCATAGCGACATACTCGTCGTCCGACGCGTCAGCACGTCTACGACTACCGCCGCCTCTGCGATGGAAGGAGACCACTATTTTCAGGTATCCAACTGTTCGGACACCCCCAACGAAGCCGCTTTCGTGCTCGCCAAGCAACCCGCCAGCTTCACTCTGCACGGCGTTCGCCCTGCCGGTACGCCGCCCAGCTGCTTGAACGGCGACATCAATCCGGTACGCAGATACGTCGTGCGCATTTATTACATCGCCGATTGCAATAGCTGTAGCCCGAGCGACAACATTCCCACCCTCAAGATGGCCGAGAGAGTCGCGGGCAATGCGGCCTGCGCCGCCAACGCGGGAGATCCTTGCGGCAGTTTCAACACGCTGCCAGTTGCCGAAGGCATCGAGAACATGCAGATCGAATATGCGGTCGACGCCGACGGCGACGGCACGCCGGAAAGCTATCAAACCGCTTCCACCATCGCCAACTGGGCCGATGTCGTCGGCGCGAAAGCGTTCCTGCTTGCACGAAACGCGGAACCGACCACCGGCTACGCCGACACGAAAACCTACGTGCTGAATTCCTCCGGTGACCCGACGACCGGGCTTACCCCGGGTGGCAATTTCCGCCGCAGCGCCTTTTCCGTCGCGATTCGCGCCAACAACATCGCCGGCCGGAGGCAGCCATGAGTCCTTGCAAACAACGCGGCGCGACGCTCATCGTCGGACTGGTCATGCTCGTGTTGCTTACCCTCCTCGGGGTGACGGCTTTCAACACCAGTACGTCCCAGTTTCGCGTCGTCGGCAACATGCAGTTCCAGTCCGAGGCCACCGCCGCCGCCCAAGCCGCGCTGAACGAAGTACTCAGCAAGGGAAGCTATTTCATCGAACCCGCCACGGCTCCCGCCTCGCGTGCCATCGACATCAACGGCGACGGATCAGGGGATTACGCCGTCGCGCTTTCTCCGCCCTGCCTGTTGTCGGCCGTCGCCATCACCGTTGCGGAACTCAACCCGGCCATCGAAGACGACCTCAAATGCCTTGGCGGAGTCGTTGGCGAGCATACCGGCGTCATGGGCCAGGCAACGGGGGCTGCCCTGTCCGAATGTTCGCGCGTGATGTGGCGACTCAATGCGAGCGTGACCGACTCATTCACCAAGGCAAGAGCCGAAATCATCGAGGGCGCGGCGGTACGCATGGATCGCATCCTCGCCGATGCTTACAAGAACGACGCAGCACGACGCTGCAATCCCTGACGAACTCGATCCGGTACCAACGGAGGTTGCCATGACCCCACTCAGAACGACCCTGCAACGCATCGCCTGTGCAACAGCCCTGCTTCTCCCCGCCATGGCTGGCGCGGAGGACATCGACATCTTCGAAGGCGGTGCCGAAATCACCGGCAGCATGGCCAACGTGCTGATCATCCTCGATAACTCGGCCAACTGGGCACGCGCTTCCGAATGGAACTCCGCCGACACCGAGCCGACGCAGGGCGCTGCCCAGCTTCAATCCATCATGGACGTTCTGGCAAACCGTACCGGCGTACGCGTCGGTTTGATGATGCACGTGCGTAGCGGCAGCACCACCGGCGGGTACGTTCGTTTCGGTCTTCGCGACATCGGACAATATCGTGGTCAGTTGGGATCGATACTCGCCGGCATCAAGGCCAACGTCAATGACCCGACCGAAAAGGTTTCGCAGTCGTCATACAGCGGTGTGATGCGCGAGGCCTACCAATACTTCAGCAGCCTCAACATCTACAGCCCAAACGATCCGAAGCGCGATTACACCGGGAACGGTGCCCACAACATATCCCCATTTACCGCCGGCCAACTCCCCGGCAACCCGCTCAGTAACGCCTCCGACACCTCCTATTCCGGAGCGCTTTCCGCCAGCGACCCTTGCGGAAAGAACTACATCATCTTCATTGGCAACGAATGGCAAACGATCAGCGATACGACATCGGGCCTGGGCGCAAGCGGCATCGGTACGGCAGCTGACATACAACCCATCTACACCAATCTGGGCGGCAGCGACCACTACGGCGACGAGTGGGCGCGATTTCTCTACCAGACCGGCACCCAAGCGCCATGTGCCGGCAGCGTTTGCGCAGACGGCAAGGTCATTACCTACACCATCAACGTCTGCTACAGAACCTGCGACGAAACCAAGGCAAGCCAGTACAGCCACAAACAGGAGGCTCTGTTGAAAAGCATGGCCGAAGTGGGTGGGCCCTTTGGATTCAACCGCTACTTTCGCGCTCGCAGCAAGAGCGAAATCACCACCGCCCTTGACAACATCTTCAATGAAATTCAGGCGGTGAACAGCGTGTTCACCTCTGCCAGCCTGCCGGTCAGCGTCAACACACAGGGCACTTATCTGAACCAGATTTACATGGGCGTATTCCGGCCGGACAGCAGGGGCGGACCACGCTGGCCGGGCAATCTCAAGCAGTACAAGTTCGGTTTGGCAACCAGTGTTTCGGGCGAGGAAAACATTTTCCTCGCGGACCGTAACGGCGCCTCGGCAGTCAACATGGAAACCGGTTTCATTTCCCCGAATGCTCAAAGCTACTGGACGTCGGCGATTTCCCCGGCATGTAGCGGCGATAACACCAAGGGATTCTGGTGCTTCAATCCCAGCGGCCCGGGAGCGGACAGGGATCTGCCCGATGGCGATCTGGTCGAAAAGGGTGGCGCCGCGCAGAAACTGCGCGCACTCGGCCCGACGGCTCGGACGGTCTATACCTGCACCCCGAACTGCACGAGCGGGGCTGCTCCTGGAGCATGGGCGACATCGAACAGCCACTTGGTCAGCGCGCTTTCGGGTGCCAGTGTGAATATTTCAGGTCTTTCCAGAAACGGCCCGATCGTCACGGTTACCACCGCCAGCAACCTGGGGATCACCGGCACGGAGACCGTCACGCTCAGCGGCACGAGTGTCGCGGCTTTCAACACGACCTGGCCCGCAACCAGGGTCAGCGCGACGACGTTTACCTTTCCGGTATCCGAAATGCCGCTTACGCCGCAAACCGCCTCCGGCATGACGGCTGCTGCGGGTACGGCGACGATTCAGACCATCACGCCCAGCGCAATGACCATGAGCAGCGGCCAGGTCACCGTCAACCTTGCCGGTCACGGTTTTGTGGCCGGGCAGACCGTGACCATCGCCGGTGCCAACGTATCCGCATCCATGGCGACGGCAACGACCAAGTGCTCGAGTTGGCCCGCCACGACCCAATGCGAGTACAACGGTACCTTCACCATCGGTGTTCCCGACGCGAACACGTTCACATACTCGCCGCCATCGAGCAATTTCGGCACAACGGCGACCGTTACTTACAGCCCGCCGGAAACTTTTGTCGCACCTTTGGGTACGGTCACCCTCTCCTGCCGGAAAGGCGGCGGCACAACGAACTACACCCTCAGCATCACCAACATGACCCGCGTTGCCGGTGGTGGCACCAAGGCGGTGACGGTCACCGCAAACGCCGCGACAGCCCTCAGCGACTGCAACGGCACGCTAACCATCGGCACCGGCAACGGCAACATCACGGGATTCGCCATCAGCGGCAGCCATGCCAGCAACGACATCGGCGGCACCTACGCGCTCACAGGCGTCACAGGGAACAATGCCGCCGGATCAAAAACTTTCACGTTCAACGTCAACGTATCCACATCCCTCAGCAATGCCGTAACCATTATTCCGGCCTCTCCCGCAACCACATCCACATCCATCACGGTGAGCGGCCAACCTACCCGCAGCATCACCGGGCTCGTGCGCACGGCGGGCAATTCGGCAACCGTCACGGTGACGACTGCACTGAACCACGGCTTCAGCAACGGATCAACCGTCACCATCGCTGGCGCCCCGCCCAATCCCGACGGTAGCGCCAACCAGTACAACGGTTCCTTCAGCATCTTCAACGCAAGCGGGAACACCTTCCAGTACACCATCACCACGGGCCCGGCAACATCGGCCACCGGCGGTACCGTCAGCAAGGGCCTTTCGGTTCCCGCCAACACGCTCATCCAATGGATGCGCGGTGTGGACAACAGGGAAGACGAAAACAGAAACAACGATCTGACGGACGTCCGTGCCTCGATTCACGGCGACGTACTGCACTCGCGCCCGTTGATCATCAACTACGGCGGGACGACCGGAATCTACGCCTTCTACGGTGCCAACGACGGCATGCTGCGCGCCGTCAAGGTCGGCCAGGGAGAAACCGACGGCGTGGAGGCCTGGTCCTTCGTCGCCCCGGAGCACTATTCCAAGCTCGGACGTCTCTACCTGAACTCCCCGCAGATCAAGTTTCCCGGAACGTCGGATACGACCGTTCCCACCCCCACACGCCGCGATTACTTCTTTGACGGAAACCTGGGCGTCTACCAGTCTGCCGACCTCGCGACGACCCACATTTTCGTCTCGATGCGGCGCGGCAGTCGCGGTATCTACGCCTTCGACGTCAGCAATCCGACCGCTCCGAAATTCCTGTGGAAACGCTTCAATACGGATACGGGTTTCGGCGAACTCGGCCAAACCTGGTCGGAACCGAAGGTGGTGCCGATCCGCAAGAACGCTACAGGGAAGTGCGTCGCCAGCGACCCAACCACCTACACGCGCGCACTCGTCTTTGGTGCTGGCTATGACGCCTCACAAGAGGATTTGCCAGCCGGTGCCGTGCGTACGCCAGCCATGGGCCGCGGCATCGTCGTACTCAATGCCGAGAACGGCAACCTGATCAAGTGGCTTAACCTGCCAAACGACATGGTGACAGGAATAGGCAACAGCACCAAGCGCTATAGCGTGCCATCCGACATCTCCGTGCTCGACCTCAATGGTGACGGGTGCTTCGAGCGTCTCTATGTGGGCGACACGGGCGCGAACTTGTTCCGCGTCGATATCGGCAACATCGATCCGGACAAATGGCGGAGCTACAAGCTTGCCGCGTTGGGCGACATTGGAAACAACGGTGGCAGCGATGATCGCAAGATCCTCTATCCGCCGGACGTGGTCGCCGGTTTCGTCGACGGCAAGCAGATAGCCTATGTGCTGTTCGGTACGGGCGACCGGGAAAAACCGCGGGCGACCAACGTCCAGGACATGTTCTTCATGGTGCGCGACACCTTGACGGGAGACACGTCCATGCCTGTGTATTCCGCCGAAAATCCTGCTCCGACAGTCACCCCCGTCAAACTGGGAGACACCGGCCTGTACGAAGTGACCAACTTTGCCAACCCCGGCTTCAATGCCTTGGCCGCGGATTTCAAGGGTTGGTACATCAGATACACCGACGAGAACATCAACCTCGGCGAAAAAACCGTCAATGCGCCACGCACCATCGGCGGCGTCACCTTCTTCGGCACCAATCGGCCACAGACCACGGCCGAAATCCTCGCCGATCCTGAGTGCCGGCCGAATCTGGGCATCGCACGCGGTTACGCGGTCAATTTCCTGTATGGCACGCCGGCGTTCGACCGCGACGGAGACGGCATTTACACCCGTGACGATCTGTACGCCAACTTCGTCGGCGGCGGCCTGCCGCCTTCGCCGGTGTCCGGTATCGTCGACATTGACGGGAAGCTTGTTCGCTTCCTGATCGGCGGCGGGGGAGCCGGGGCAGAAAGCTCTCCGATCCAGGGTGCCAAGATGATCGCCGCTCCCAGCAGCCGTCGAACCCGCGCCTTCTGGTACTTCAACAAGGATGACTGAAATACCGGAATGTCCGGACCGCAAGGGTCCGGACATTCCCGGCGGGCGGGATCGTGCCAATGTTCGCCTGGCGTTCGCCGTCGGCGTGTCGCTGCTCCTGCATGTCCTCGCCGCCCTTGTTCCCGTTTCAGGCGAAGGCGGTTTTCCACGGCATATGCCTTCCCTACCCGATGCTCCCCGCAACTTCAGTTTGGCGCTACGCCCGGCAGTACCGGCGGGCCTCCATGTCACGCCCGCCGTTCCGGCCACAACAAGCACATCCAGGCCAGATGACGCGACCGCCGAATCGGGGCCGGAAACCGGGAACCCACGCAGTTCGCCGCATGGCCGCTATGTGTCGGTTCGGCAACTGACGCGTCTGCCGCAGGCGCTGACCCGCTTCGAGGATCTGCTGGAAGGCTCAAGCATTACGGCGTCGGGCCGGATCGAGTTTCGCCTGTGGCTCAACGAAACCGGCGGAATAGACCGTGTCGAACCGATCAATGCCACGCTCGCCGCGGATGCAGCGGAAGAATTGCTGATCGCTTTTCGCAAGATGCGTTTTCTTCCCGGAGAACTGGGTGGCAGGCCGGTCGCCAGCGTCGGCCACATCGTCATCGAACTGGACGATCCGGGAATCCCTCCGGAGCATCCATCGCTCACCCCTCTCCCAGCTCCCGCGGCAACGGAAAATTGACGCCTTCCTCCGCGCCCGCCAGCGTGCGCACCGTTCCACCGCCCAAAGCCCGCAGCCGCTCGACCACGGCGGTGACGAGCACCTCCGGGGCGGAGGCGCCCGCCGTCACGCCGACACCGACTTTGCCGGCGAGCCAGGCGGGATCGATCTGGCGGGCGTCGTCGACCAGGTAGGCGGGCACGCCGAGGTTTTCGGCCACTTCGCGCAGGCGGTTGGAGTTGGAACTGTTGGGCGAGCCGACGACGATGACGAGGTCGCACTGCGCGGCGAGCGCCTTGACGGCATCCTGGCGGTTTTGCGTGGCGTAGCAGATGTCGTCCTTCTTCGGGCCGACGATGGCGGGGAAGTTCTCCTTCAGCGCGCCGACGATGGCGGCGGCGTCATCCACCGAGAGCGTCGTCTGGGTGACGTAAGCCAGCGTCGCCGTGTCGCCGGCCCCGACTTTCAGCGCGACGGCATCCGCCACGCTTTCGACGAGATACATGCCGCCAGCGCTCTGGCCCATGGTGCCTTCCACCTCGGGGTGGCCCTTGTGGCCGATCATGACGACGTCGCGCCCGGCCTTGCGGTGGCGCTCGACTTCCAGATGCACCTTGGTGACCAGCGGACAGGTGGCGTCGAACACCTTGAGCCCGCGCCGCGCCGCTTCCTCGCGCACCGACCTGGCGACGCCATGGGCGCTGAAGATCACCGTCGCCCCGGCGGGCACCTCGTCCAGTTCATTCACGAAGATCGCGCCCTGGGCCTTGAGGTCATCGACCACGAAGCGGTTGTGCACCACCTCGTGGCGCACGTAGATCGGCGCGCCGAACTTTTCCAGCGCGCGCTCGACGATGGCGATGGCACGCTCGACGCCGGCGCAGAAACCACGGGGGTTGGCGAGCAGGATGTTCATCAAACCACCTCGACGAGATCGGAATAGGCGGCAAGCACCTTGTCGGCCGTAATCAGGCGCAAGCCTTCTTCAATGGCCTGGACGATCAGCATGCGGTCGAACGGGTCGCGATGATGCCAAGGCAGGTCGACCAGGCGGTTCGCTTGTCCGGCAATCAGTGGCAACTCTTCGAAACCGGACGCACGCGCGGCCTGCTCCACCTCGCCAGGCCGAAAGGGGAAATCCTCTCGACCGAGCGAAGCTTTGATGGCGATTTCGGTAATCGAGACGGCGCTGAAAAACACGGGGTTGGCCCGACTGCGCAAGCGTGCTGGCCACTCGCCCCGCAGCTTTTCGGGAGAGTAGATCGCCCAGAGCAGCACCTGGGTGTCGAGCAGCATGCGCATCAGGACGACACCCCCTTGCCCACGTCCGCACCGTAAAACATGGCTTCGATGTCACGGGCGAACAGCGTATCGATATCGTCGGGAACCGCCAGTTTTCCGGCCAGCACACCGAGCCTGCGCGGCTCGCTGGCGTCCGGCGCCAGCGCCACCAGGCGAGCGACAGGCCGTCCAGCTCTGGCGATGACGATTTCCTCCCCCGCCGCCGCTTGCTCGACCAGCCGCGACAGATGCGTCTTGGCTTCATGAATGTTGATGGCTAGCATGAGCATGACCCTCCAGCAAATGAACCAGACTTAGTCTAGTTGCACTCCGCACTTTTTGCAAATCCCGGGCTGCCGACCGGCCTTACAGGATGCCGATCACCTCGACCTCGAAGCGGATCGGCTGGCCGGCGAGCGGGTGGTTGAAATCCATCAGCGCGCTGTCGGCATCGAGTTCGCGCACGATGCCGGCGTAACGCATGCCGTTGGGGGCCTCGAACTCGACGAGATCGAAGCGCGTCAGGCCGGTGCCGCCTTCGGGCAACTCGGCCAGCGGCATGCGCTTTTGCAGGCCGGGATTGTGCGGGCCGAAGGCCTGGTCGGCTTCGAGCAGGAAGACGTGGCGCTCGCCGACCGGCAGGCCGTCGAGGCAGGCTTCCAGCGTGGGCGCAAGTTCGCCGCTGCCCAGTTGCAAGGTGGTGGGCGTGGCGTCGAAGGTGGAGATGAACTCGACATCGCCAGCCGTGGCGAGACGGTAATGCAGGGTGACCAGGCTGTCGGGCTGCACGCGTTCCGTCATGGGCTGTCCTTGTGGGTGAATTGCTGCCAGAGCAACAGGATGACGCCGACGGTGATGGCCGAATCGGCGACGTTGAACGCCGGCCAGTGCCAGCCGGCAACGTGGAAATCGAGGAAGTCGACCACCGCGCCGAAGCGCAGCCGATCGATGACGTTGCCGAGCGCGCCGCCGAGCACCAGCGCGCAGGCCAGCGGCAGCAGGGTTTCGGCGGCATGCTGGCGGATCATGGTGACCAGCCAGGCCGAAATCGCCAGGGCCAGCACGATGAAGAACCACTTCTGCCAGCCGCCGGCATCGGCAAGGAAGCTGAACGCCGCGCCGCTGTTCATCACCAACACGAGGTTGAAGAACGGCGTGACTTCGAGGCGTTCGCCGAAATAGAAACTGGCCAGCACCCAGGCCTTGGTGAGGAAATCGGCAAGGACAATCAGTCCGGCGAGCCCAAGCCAGCGAAAACTGGCGCGGTTCATGGCTTTTCCGTCACAAGGCGACCGTTCAACTCCGGATACAAGGGAAACAGTCGGTCTTTACTGGCCAGACGCGCACCCTCGCAAACTGCCGTGGCGATAATCAAGCGATCAGCAGGATCTTTATGGATGGGGGAGAGGCGCACGGAGAGGGCCGCGATTTCGCAGTGAATCGGTAGGCAGCGCACCCCGGAAGGCGCCAGGGCATGCTGCAACCATTCATTGGCAGGCATCTCCAGGTCAACTACGCCCTTTTTTGACAGCATTTCGACCTCAAAGCACGAAATGGCGGAAACCGCCAGGTCGCCCTCTTGCATGACGCTCCATATCTTGCGGGGGAGTGCATCCGGGCCCAGAACGATCCAGTCGAGCCAGATGTGAGTGTCCAACAAAGTCACGACGCGGTTTCTTTCAGGACATCCCAATCACCCTCGGGAACGGCCGGTGCCATGATGTCGCCAAGGATTCTTCCCTTGCCGGCGATTTTTGGGGAAGGACGTGGTGCAACCTGTACCGCCCCCCTCTGCCCGGCAGAGGGAAGAATGATTACCTCGACCTCCTGCTCATTGAAGGACTCGGGCATGCGCAATGTCAGCATGCCGTTTTTGACTTGCGCTAGTTGGCGTACCGCTTCCATGGTCAGTTCTCCGGATCGTGACAGTCGAATCTTCCCATATCAGGCGAATTCCCGCACCTCGCCCGCGCCGAACAGATTGCTCGTGCAGCGGCCGCAGAGATCGGGATGCGCGGGATCGTGTCCCACATCGTCACGCCAGTGCCAGCAGCGGGCGCACTTTTTCTCGGTGCTGGGGCTGACAGTGATTGCCAGCGTGTCGCCGCGTTGCAAGGTGGCTTTCGAGCAGATCAGCACGAACTTGAGGTCGTCGCCCAGGCTGGCGAGCAAGTCGCAGGTTTCGCCGGCTGCCTGAATCGTCACCTCGGCCTGCAACGAGGAGCCCACGCCGCCGGCGCTCCTGACGTCCTCGATGGCTTTCATGACATCGGCGCGCACGGCGCGAATCTGCGCCCACCGTCCCGCCAGCACCGACTTTTGTTCGAGCGGCGGCAGGGCATGCCAGGTCTCGAGCATCACGCTGTCCTTGCCCTGCACCTGGTGGATTTCCTCGGCGGTAAAGCTCAAGATCGGCGCCATCAGCCGCGTGAGACTCTGCACGATGTGCCACAGCGCGCTCTGCGCCGAGCGGCGTGCGCGCGAATCCGCCGCCGTGGTGTAGAGGCGATCCTTGAGGATGTCGAGATAGAAGGCGCCCAAGTCCTCGGCGCAGAAGTTCTGCAAGGCTTGCACCACCTTGTGGAACTCGTAGCGCGCATAGGCCGCCGTGCAGGCCTCATGCAGGTCGTGCGCCAGCGCCAGCGCGTAGCGGTCGATCTCCAGCCAGTCGGCGACCGGCAGCATGTCCTTGTTTGCATCGAAATCGGCGGTGTTGGCGAGCAGGAACTTGAGCGTGTTACGTAGTCTGCGATACACCTCGACGACGCGGTCGAGGATCTCCTTCGAAATCGTCAGCTCGCCCGAATAGTCGGTCGAGGCCGTCCACAGGCGCAGGATTTCGGCGCCGAGCGTATCGGAGACCTGCTGCGGAGCGACGACGTTGCCCTTCGACTTCGACATCTTCATGCCCTTGCCATCGACGACGAAGCCGTGGGTCAGCAGACCCTTGTAGGGCGCGCGCCCGTCGATGCAGCAGCCGGTGAGAAGAGACGAATGGAACCAGCCGCGATGCTGGTCGGAGCCTTCGAGATACAGGTCGGCCGGAAAGGCGCAATCATCCGCGTGCGAGCCGCGCATCACGCTGCGATGCGTGGTGCCCGAATCGAACCAGACGTCGAGCGTGTCACTCATCTTGTCGTACTGTGCCGCTTCGTCGCCCAACAGTTCCTTCGTATCAAGCGCGAACCAGGCTTCGATGCCGCCTTGCTCAACCTTCTTGGCCACGGCTTCCAGCAACTCCAGCGTACGCGGATGCGGCTCGCCGGTCTCCTTGTGCAGGAAGAAGGGAATCGGCACGCCCCAGTTGCGCTGGCGCGAGACGCACCAGTCGGGCCGGTTCGCGATCATCGCGTGCAGGCGCGCCTTGCCCCAGCCCGGGAAGAACTCGGTCGCCTCGATGGCTTTCAGGGCGGCGGCGCGCAGCGTTTCGCCTTCGTGGGGCTGGCGATCCATGCCCACGAACCATTGCGTCGTGGCACGGTAGATGGTGGGCGTCTTGTGGCGCCAGCAGTGCATGGTGCTGTGCGTGATTTCGGCGCTGTTCAGCAGTGCGCCGACTTCGGCCAGCTTCTCGACGATCAGCGGATTGGCCTTCCAGACATGCAGGCCGCCGAAGAAGGGCAGGTCCGCAGCGAAACAGCCGTCGCCCTGCACGGGAGTGAGGATCTCGCCGTTCTTCATGCCGGCGCGCTTGCAGGAATCGTAGTCTTCCATGCCGTAGGCGGGCGCGCTATGCACGATGCCGGTGCCAGTGTCGAGCGTCACGTACTCGCCGAGGAAAACGGTCGAGGTGCGGTCGTAGAACGGATGGCGGAAAGCCATGCGGTCGAGCGCCATGCCGCGGCAGGCGCCGAGCACCTTGCCTTCAAGCCGATAGCGCTCCAGCGCGGCGGCGCGCAGTTCAGCGGCGAGGATCAGCAGGCCCTTCGGCGTGTCGACCAGTTCATAAACGAAATCGGGATGGACGTTGAGCGCCTGGTTGCCGGGCAGGGTCCAGGGCGTCGTCGTCCAGATCACCGCATGGACGCTCTTTTCCGGCAGCGCGTCGACATCGAAAGCGCCGGCGAGGCGGCTGCGCTCCGCCGCATCGAGCGGAAAGGCGACGTCGATGGCGGGCGATTTCTTGTCGGCGTATTCAACCTCGGCCTCGGCGAGCGCCGAGCCGCAGTCGAAGCACCAGTTCACCGGCTTGAGGCCCTTGAACAGGTAGCCCTTGCGATACATCTCGCCGAGCGCGCGGATTTCGTCCGCCTCGGTGCGAAATTCCATCGTCTTGTAGGGGTTGTCCCAGTCGCCCAGCACGCCCAGGCGGATGAAGTCGCCCTTCTGCCGTTCGACCTGTTCCTGTGCGTAGGCGCGGCACAGTTCGCGCGCCCGGTTGCCTTCGAGGTGCTTGCCGTGCGTTTTCTCGATCTGGTGCTCGATGGGCAGGCCGTGGCAGTCCCAGCCCGGCACGTAGGGCGCATCGAAACCGGCCAGCGTTTTCGATCGCACGATGATGTCCTTGAGGATCTTGTTGACGGCGTGGCCGATGTGGATGTCGCCGTTGGCGTAGGGCGGGCCATCGTGCAGCACGAAGCGCGGGCGGCCCTGGCTCGCGGCGCGAATCTTCTTGTAAAGCCGCTGTTCCTGCCACTGCTTCACCCAGCCCGGCTCGCGGCGGGCCAAGTCGCCGCGCATCGGGAAGGCGGAGTCGGGCATGTTCAGCGTCTTGCGGTAGTCGGCCTTCTGGTCGGACTTCTGGTCAGTCATGATGTTTGCCTGCAAAGTAGTCTTGCGTCGCCGCGACGTCGCGGGCGATCTGCGCGGTGAGATCCTCGAGCGAGGCGAACTTCATCTCGTCGCGCAGCTTGTGGAGAAAATGGACGCTGACGTGCTGGCCGTAGATTTCGCGGTCGAAATCGAACAGATGCACCTCGAGCACCGGCCGCAACCCCCGACCCAGCGTCGGCCGCACGCCGAGGCTGGCCGCGCCGGGCAGGTGGCGCTTGTCGAGCCCGCTCACCGTGGCGGCGAACACGCCGGCGAGCGCCACCCGTTTACGTTTGAGTTGGATGTTGGCGGTTGGCCAACCGAGCTTGCGGCCGATCTTGTCGCCATGCACCACCCGGCCGGAAATGCAGTAAGGCCGCCCGAGCAGGCGCCCGGCATGTTCCAGCTCGCCGGCGTCGAGCGCCTCGCGCACGGCGGAGCTGGAGACACGCTCGCCGTCGATCTCGATGGTGTGCATCGCCTCGACCGAAAAGCCGTACCGCTGGCCGGCGGCCTGCAGCATGCCGAAATCGCCGGCGCGTCCCTTGCCGAAACGGAAGTCGTCGCCGATCATCAAATGGCGCACGGCGAGGCCACGTACCAGCACGCGGTCGATAAAGTCTTCCGCCGTCAACCCGGCGAGCTTGCGGGAGAAATGCAGCAGGAACACTTCCTCGACGCCGCAGCCTTCGAGCAAGGCGATTTTTTCGCGCAAGGACGTCAGGCGCGCGGGCGCCTGCGCCGGCGCGAACAGCTCGCGCGGATGCGGTTCGAAGGTCATCACCGCCGGCGGCAGACCATGCTGGCGCGCCGTGGCGACCAGGCGTTCGAGCAGGGCGCGATGCCCCAGATGCACGCCGTCGAAATTGCCGATGGCCAGCACGCGGGAAGACGTCGCCTGCGCCGGAATGGTGCGGTAAAGCTGCATGTCCCTACTTGACCTGCATGCCCGGCGCGGCCCCGGCATCGGGCGAGAGCAGGTAGAGGCCGGCCGTCTTGCCTTCGGGATCGGAGGCGGCCAGCACCATGCCTTCGGACAGGCCAAACTTCATCTTGCGCGGCGCGAGGTTGGCCACCATCACGGTGAGGCGGCCGACTAGCACCGCCGGATCGTAAGCGGACTTGATACCGGCGAATACCTGGCGCATGCCGAGCGGGCCGAGATCGAGCGTGAGCTTGAGCAGCTTTTCCGCACCGTCTACATGCTCGGCATTGGCGATGCGGGCAATGCGCAGATCGACCTTCATGAAATCATCGATGCCAATCTGTGGCAATGTCGGTGCCGGGGGAGGCGCAGGGGTGGCCAGCGACTCCTTGTTGGCGGCGACAAGCGCTTCGATCTGCTTACCCTCGATGCGCGTCATCAGGTGCTCGTAGGCGTTGATCGTGTGGGCCGGGGGCAGCAGATGTCCGGCGTCGGCCCAGTGCAGCGGCGCGATGTTCAGGAACTCCTCGGCGCGCTGAGCAAGCTTGGGCAGCACCGGCTTCAGGTAGACCGACAGGGTGCGGAAGGCATTGACGAGGATTGAACAGACCTCGTGCAGGCGGGCATCTTGTCCTTCCTGTTTAGCGAGCACCCAGGGCTGGTTGCGGTCGACGTACTGGTTCACTTGATCCGCCAGCGCCATGACGCGGCGCATGGCGCGGGCGAAGTCGCGCTGTTCGTAGTGCCCGGCGATTTCGTCCGCCGCCGTACGCAAGCCGGGCAGCGCGGCGTCGAACTTCTCCATCAGGTGTTCCGTGACCAGCTTGCCCTCGAAGCGCTTGGCGATGAAGCCCGCCGCGCGGCTGGCAATGTTGATGTACTTGCCGACCAGATCACTATTCACGCGGCTGACGAAATCGTCGAGGTTGAGATCGATGTCTTCCATCGTGCCGTTGAGCTTGGCGGCAAAGTAGTAGCGCAGCCATTCGGGGTTGAGTCCCTGCGCCAGATAGGATTCGGCGGTGATGAAGGTGCCGCGCGACTTGGACATTTTCGCGCCATCCACGGTCAGGAAGCCGTGGGCGAAGACGTTGGTCGGCGTGCGGTAGCCGGCGTGCTGGAGCTCGGCCGGCCAGAACAGCGCGTGGAAGTAGAGGATGTCCTTGCCGATGAAGTGGTAGAGCTCGGCCTTGGAGTCGGGCTTCCACCAGTCGTCGAAATTCAGGCCCCGCTGCGTGCAGAGGTTCTTGAACGAACCCATGTAGCCGATCGGCGCGTCGAGCCAGACATAAAAATACTTGCCCGGCGCATCGGGAATCTCGAAACCGAAATAGGGCGCGTCGCGCGAGATGTCCCAGTCCGTCAGCTTGTTGTCGCCCTCCTCGCCCAGCCATTCGGCGAGCTTGTTGGCAGCCTCGGTTTGCAGGCTGCCGCGGCGCGTCCATTC
>CAZGOH010000043.1:0-17256 GCA_964527195.1 uncultured Methyloversatilis sp. | reverse complement strand
ACAACGCCGCCCAGGTGTGGAACCACAGCTTCTTCTGGAACTGCATGAAGCCCAATGGGGGGGGCGCGCCTGCAGGCGCTTTGGCGGCGGCGATCAACAAGAAGTGGGGCTCGTTCGACGAGTTCAAGAAGGCCTTCCAGGCCTCTGCCGTCGGCAACTTCGGCTCGGGCTGGACCTGGCTGGTGAAGAAGGCCGACGGCTCGGTCGACATCGTCAACATGGGCGCCGCCGGCACCCCGCTGACCACTGGCGACAAGGCACTGCTGTGCGTCGACGTCTGGGAGCACGCCTACTACATCGACTACCGCAACCTGCGACCGAAGTTCGTCGAGACCTTCCTGAACCATCTCGCCAACTGGGAATTCGCAGAAAAGAGCTTTGCCTGAAAAATGACGACCGACACGCGCGCGCGCCTGCGCGAATTCATCGAGCACCCGCGCGTCCAGCGCGTGATCATCGTCCTCATCCTCGTCAATGCCGTCCTGCTCGGCCTGGAAACCTGGCCGACGGCGATGGCGGCGGCGGGAACGGTGATCGTTTTCACCGACACGGCCATTCTTGGCGTCTTCGTCGTCGAAATCGCCATCCGTCTCTACGTGCATCGCGCCGCCTTCTGGCGCGACCCGTGGAGCATTTTTGATTTCATTGTCGTCGCCGTTGCGCTTGTTCCGGCGTCCGGCCAGTTCGCCGTACTGCGCGCCCTGCGCGTATTGCGCGTGCTGCGTCTCCTGACCATGGTGCCCTCGATGCGGCGCGTCGTCGGCGCGCTGCTTTCGGCAATTCCCGGCCTCGGCTCCATCGCGCTGGTGCTCGCGATCCTCTACTACGTCTGTGCGGTGATCGCCACCAACCTGTTCGCCGCGCAGTATCCGGAATGGTTCGGCCACATCGGCCGCTCGCTCTACACGCTGTTCCAGATCATGACACTGGAAAGCTGGTCGATGGGCATCGTGCGCCCGGTGATGGAAAGCCACCCCTTTGCCTGGGCTTTCTTCATTCCCTTCATCCTCATCGCCACCTTCACCATGCTCAACCTCTTCATCGCCGTCATCGTCAATGCGATGCAAAGCTACAACGATGCCGAGCATGGTTCGGTGACCGAAGCCGTGGATGCCTCGCGCCAGCACATCGAGGCCGACCTGCACACCGAATTCGCGCGGCTGCATGCAGAGATACGCAGCCTCAAGGAGATGATCGCGGCGCGCGACGCGAAGTAAGGCCCTTCAGAACTTTTCCGGCCGTAGCACTTCGACGTCGTAAATCCAGCTCACCATCGCATAGTTGGCGTAGTAACACGCCTGCAAGTGGGCCAGCACGGCCTCCGCGAGCGGACGGACGCAGACCGCCTCGATGCGGATGTTGGCCGCCTCGCCCCAGTTGGCGTCGCGGACGCCGCGGCTACCGCGTCCGCGCGCATCAGTAACGGTGTAGCCACGCACGCCGAGTCGCTCGAAATCGCCCAGCAGGGCGTTTTCGATCACGCTTTCGGTGACGACGGTGAGCATCGTACGTTTTTCGGTGTTCATGACGATCCTCCGGCGAAATGCACCGCCAGCCAGTGATAAAAGGGAATGCCAACAAGTATGTTGAAGGGAAAGGTCACGCCCAGAACGACAGCAAGCGACAGCGCCGGGTTCGCCTCCGGCACGGCGAGACGCATCGTCGCCGGCGCGGCGATGTAGGAGGCCGAGGCCGCCAGCGTGGCCAGCAGAGCCACGCCGCCCGGCGAAAGTCCGAGCAGCACGCCGCAGCCCACACCGAGGAAGGCGGAAAACACCGGCATGGCGATGCCGAAAATCGCGAGAAACATGCCCTGTCGGCGCAGCTCGGCGGTCTGCCGCGCGACGATCAGGCCCATTTCGAGCAGGAAGATCGCCAGCGCCCCCTTGAACAGGTCGTAAAACAGCGGCTTGATGGGCGCCAGCCCCTCCGGCCCTGCCGCCCAGCCGATGGCCATGCCGCCCAGCAACACCACGACGCCCTTGCCGAAAAACGCCTCGTGGCCGAGCTTGCCCCAGTCGGTGCCGGCCTTCAACCCGCGCGCCAACATGATGCCGACGACGATGGCCGGCACCTCCATGACGGCGAGGAAGATCGGCAGTTGCGGCTCGAAGAAAATCCCGCGCGCACTGAGCCAATTGACGCCCACCGCGAAGGTGGCGACGCTCACCGAGCCGTAGTGCGCGGCGGTCGAAGCGGCATCGGGCAGGCTGAAGCGTCGGCGCAGCACAGCAAAGGCGAGGAATGTCTGGGCGATGCCGAGCAGGATCACCGTACCCAATTGCGGCAACAGCGGCAACAGCGGCTGCTGGGAAAGACCCTCGCCGCCCTTGAGGCCGATGGCCAGCAGCAGCACGAGCGAAAGCGAATCGTAGAGTTGCGGCGGCAGCTTGAGCTCGGAACGCACCAGCCCCGCCAGCAGGCCGAGCAGGAAGAACAGGACGACCACATCAATCATGTCCGTCTCCGGAGGAGCCGCAGCACCAGCTTGCGGGCCTCGTCAAGGAACAGCACCGAGGAAGCTGTCAGCGCCGCCAGCGCCCACTCGGTCGCGGACAGGTCGACGGTGTCGAACACGGTCTGCGCAGGCGCCCAATGAACGGCAACCGCCTGCAGGGCCACCACGGCGCCAATGGCCAGCCAGAGCTTGCCGTTACCGAAGAACTGGCGATTGAAGGCACTGCCGTGCTCGGCGCGCGCGTTGAAGATGTTGAAGAACTGGAACAGCACGAAGGTGGTGAAAGCCAGCGTCATCGCCTTCGCTTCGCCGCCCCCCTGCCCCAGCCCCCAGCCATAGACGGCCAGGGTGCCAACCGCCATCGTCGCGCCGTACATGGCGATGCGCCACAGGCGCCGCATGGACAGGATGGATGCACCAGCGGCACGCGGCCGGTCGTCCATGATGCCGGGACGTGCCGGCTCGACGCCGAGGGTCATGGCCGGCGGCCCGTCCATGATGATGTTGACCCAGAGGATCTGGATGGCCGTGAAGGGCGTGGCAAAGCCGAAGAAGGGCGCGCCCAGCACGGTGAGGATCGCGCCAACGTTGGTCGACAGCTGGAAGCGCACGAACTTGACGATGTTGTCGTAGATGGTGCGGCCTTCCTTGACGGCACGCACGATCGACGCGAAGTTGTCGTCGGTGAGCACCAGCGTCGCGGCTTCCTTGGTCACCTCGGTGCCGGTGATGCCCATGGCAACGCCGATGTCGGCGGTCTTGAGCGCCGGCGCGTCGTTCACGCCGTCGCCGGTCATCGCCACGACATGGCCGCGCGCCTGCAGGGCCTCGACGATGCGCATCTTGTGTTCCGGCGCGACACGCGCGAACACGGCGCTCTTTTCCACCAGCGCGGCGATTTCCTCCTGCGTCAGGCCATCGAGATCGCGGCCCTCGTGCGCCTCGCCGTCCAGCCCCAGTTCCCGGGCGATGGCCGCCGCCGTGACGCGATGGTCGCCGGTGATCATCTTCACCTGGATGCCGGCGGCGTGACAGGTGGCGATAGCCTCTTTCGCCTCAGCGCGCGGTGGGTCGATGATGCCGACCAGCGCGTGCAGGGTCAGATCCCGCACCCAAGGCAAGAGATCACCGGCGGGATCGAAATCCTCGGCCGGAATCGAGCGGCTCGCCAGGGCCAGCACGCGCAGCGCCTGGCCGGCCAGCGCCTCGTTCTCGGCAAGGTAGTCGTCCCGCGCGGCGACATCGAGCGCGGCGCGCGCCAGCAGCACATCCGGAGCGCCTTTCACGCAGAGAAGCACGCGCTCCCCATCGCGATGGAAGGTCGCCATGAACTTCGTCGCCGAGTCGAAAGGCAGTTCGGCTATACGTGGCAGATTGGTCGCAGCCTGATCGGCATCGAGTCCGGCCTTCGCTGCCAGCGCCAGCAGGGCCCCTTCGGTCGGGTCGCCGATCAGTTCGTCGTCGCGGATACGCGCGTCGACGCACAAGGCGGCCGGCAGCAGCGCAGTGCGAAAATCCGCAGCGCCTTCGATGCTCCCCTCGCCGCCATACCCCTCGCCGCTCACCGCATGGCGCCGGCCATTCGCGTAAATCGCTCGTGCGGTCATCTGGTTGAGCGTCAGCGTGCCGGTCTTGTCCGAACAGATCACCGTGGTGCAGCCCAGCGTCTCCACGGCGGAGAGCTTCTTGACGATGGCGTGGCGCTTCGCCATGCGGTGCATGCCGAGCGCGAGCGTCACGGTCACGACGGCCGGTAGGCCCTCGGGAATCGCCGCCACGGCCAGCGCGATGGCCGTCATCGCCGTCTTGACGAGTTCGTCGCCGCGCATCAGGCCCATGACGAACATCAGGCTCACCACCACCCCGGCAATGATCGCGAGGCGTTTGCCGAGAGCGTCGAGCTGAATCTGCAAGGGCGTCTGACCTTCGGCGGTTTCCGCCAGCAAGCCGGCAAGGCGCCCCATTTCGGTATCCATGCCGGTCGCGGTGACGACGGCCTCCACCCGGCCGCGCGTCACCACGGTATTCATGAAGACCATGCAGCGCCGTTCCGCCAGCGCCGACTTTGCGTCGACCGGGTCGACCGACTTCGCCACGGCATGCGATTCCCCGGTCAGCGCCGCCTCCGCCACCTCGGCGCTGTGCGCCGACAGCACGCGGGCATCGGCGGGAATGCGGTCGCCGGCCTCGAGCAGCAGAATGTCGCCCGGTACCAGATCAGCGGCCTCGACGATGCGCAGCTCGCCGTCGCGCCGCACGCGCGCCGTCGGCGCCAGCATGTTCTTGAGCGCGGCCAGCGCCGCCTCGGCGCGGTATTCCTGGTAGAAGCCGAGCGTGGCGTTGAGCAGCACCACCACGGTAATGACCACGGCGTCCTTGAGGTCGCCGATGGCGCCCGCCAGTACGGCAGCACCGATCAGAATCAGCACCAGTACGTTACGGAACTGGTCGAGGAACTTCAGCCAGGCCGGCCGTGGCGGCGTTTCGGCGAGGCGGTTGGGGCCATGCCGCGCCAGTCGGTCACGTGCCTCGGATTCGAGCAAACCAGATGCCTGAGCGGCGCCGAAGCGGTGCGCCACCTCATCGCCGCTCAGGGCATGACAGACAATATCACGTTCGAAAATCATGGCGATGAGAGTCAGGAAGCCTTGTGTGGCTCCATGTTACCGCTCATGCGACACAAACCGCTTCATCAATCGCTGCCGTTGGCAAAACCAAGCAGATGCAGCAAGCTGGTGAAGAGGTTGAAAATGGAAACGAACAGCGAAACGGTTGCCATCACGTAGTTCGTCTCGCCACCATGAATGATGTTGCTCGTCTCGAAGAGGATGAGACCGGACATCAGAAGAACGAACACCGCCGAAACGGTGAGCGACAACGCCGGAATCTCGAAGAAAATCGCAGCCAGACCGGCGAGGAAGGCCAGCAGGATGCCCACCATCAGGAATCCGCCCATGAAGCTGAAATCCTTTTGGGTCGTCAAGGCATAGCCGGACAAGCCGAGGAAGATCGCGGCCGTGCCGCCCATCGCCATCATCACCGTCTGGCCTCCGTTTGGCAACGACAGGTAATGACTGATGATCGGCCCGAGGGTATAGCCCATGAATCCGGTCAGGATGAACACCAGCGCGACCGCCCAGCCGCTGTTGCGCATCCTGTGGATACCGAAGAGCAGGCCGAAGAAGGCGATCAGCGTGATCAGGATGCCCGGATGCGGCAGCTTCAACGCCATCGACAGGCCAGCGGTCAGCGCCGCAAAAGCCAGCGTCAGCGACAACAGCATGTAAGTGTTGCGGATCACACGGTTGGCGGCCAGGGACGCCGTCGCGGTTCCGGTTCCTTGTGGCAGGGCAACAGCTCGGGACGGGATCGGGTGCATCGTTGTTCTCCTTTCATCGCTCGTGACGGCCAGAATGCTAGAGACAACAAATACTTCTTGCAAATCGAATATAGCGACATCAGAATTCGATTTTTACGATTATTTACCCAGCGGCGACCGGCACTTGCCGCAACGGGAGAATGCACATTCGGAGGAACTCGTGGCAAATCTGAATTTCAGGCACTTGCGTTATTTCTGGATGGTCGCCAGGGCGGGAAGCATCGTCAGGGCCAGCGAGCAGATCCACCTGACACCGCAATCGATCAGCGGGCAACTGAGCGAATTCGAGGATGCCCTGGGCGTCGATCTGTTCCGTCGTGCGGGACGCGGTCTCGAACTGACCGAGACCGGGCAGCGGATGCTGGGCTACGCCGACCGGATATTCACGCTCGGCGACGAGTTGCTCGAATCCCTGCGCGAGGATGCCCTGCCCCAGAGCATGCCGTTTCGAGTCGGCATCGCCGACTCGGTGCCGAAGCTGGTGGCCTATCGGCTGATCGAGCCCTCCCTCGAAGGCCGGGAACCCGTCAAGCTCGTCTGTCGCGAAGGAAAACTCACCGCCATGCTCGCGGATCTGGCGGTGCACCGCCTCGACATGGTGATCGCTGATCGCCCCGTGCCAGACAATCTGAACGTGCGGGGGTACGCCCATTTGCTCGGCGAAAGCGGCGTCACCATCTTCGCGGCCGAATCCCTGCTTAAAGGGGCCCACGACGACTTTCCCGCCTGCCTCGACGGCAAGCCGTTTCTGATTCCCAGCGCGGATGTCGTCCTGCACGCACGGCTGCTACGCTGGTTCGAATCCGAACGCTTGCGCCTGCGGATCGTCGGCGAATTCGACGACAGCGCCCTGCTGATGGCCTTCGGGCAGGCAGGCGCGGGCTTCTTCGCGGCGCCGACAGCCATCGAGGATTACATCGTTCGCCAGCATCAGGTACGCACCGTCGGTCGAATCCAGACGGTCCGCGAACAAATCTACGCCATCACCAACGAGCGCAAGCTGACCCACCCCATCGTTGCCGCGATCTGTCGCTTCGCCCAGCACGACATTTTTGGCGGCGAGAACGCAAGACAGGCAAGTTAGCCGACCGCGTGCGGATGCTCGGACGGCGGCGAATCTCGCACGGGCGTAAACTGTGCCCCACTGCGCTCGCGCCCCATCACACCTCCCGGACGTTTCCATCGATGAAACACGTGTATCAGTATTTTTTCCGCGGCCTGCTCGCCGCGCTACCGTTGGGCCTGACGATCTACCTGCTGTACCTGTTCCTCTCCGGAATGGAACAGTTCGCCTTGTGGTGGCTACGACCACTGATCGGCGAGTTCTACCTGCCCGGACTGGGACTGCTGATCGGCATCGGCGCCATCGTGCTGCTGGGATTCGTGATTTCCCGGCCCTACGCGCACAAACTGCTGTCGCTGATCGAACTGCCGTTCACCAACCTGCCGTTGGTCAAAAGCATTTACTCGTCGCTGAAGAATTTCGCCGACTACTTCGCCCCCAATAGCGAAAAGGTCGCCCAGCAGGTCGTGATCCTGAAAATTCCCGGCAACGAACTCGAAATCGTGGGGCTGATTACTCGCCAGAACGTGCACGGCTTGCCGGAGGGATTCCAGAAAGGAGATCGGGTCGCCGTCTATCTGCCGATGGGCTACATGATCGGCGGCTACACGGTTTTCGTTCCCCGTGCCTGGCTCACACCCATCTCCATGACCGTGGAAGAGGTGATGCGATCCTCGCTGTTTGCCTGGATGGCCAAGGCCGACAAACACTCCGGGGAAAATCAGGAATAATCACGCGGTCTGAACGACCGGCGGATCGGTTCGCTGATGATTCCGCCCGCCGACATCGTGTATCTGTGCGTCTGCCCCGCACCGACGACAAGACCACCTGGGAAGGCCGGGAACGGGAGGTCGGCGATCTCGACGACAAGCGTGTCAACAAGGTGCTGGCGGGACGACGGTCACACCGGTAATCACGCCGGCCCGCGCATCATGCCCACGACTTGTCCGACATCGAGCGTCGCCGCCTTCTGCTGGATTTGCGGGATGTACTGCGATTGCAACTGCTTGGCGGGGCCCAGCAGGCCCTGGAAGGTCTCGCGCAACAGGGCCGTGCTCATGGTACGTCCGCCGGCGTAATAGCGTTTTGCCACATGACCGAGCGCATACGTGGTCGCGAACGAAAACGCCATGCCGGTGGCCGCGCTGCCGACCTTGCCGAAGGTTTTTCCTGCCGCCTTGCCGAGCAGCCCGCCGAGCAGCTTGCGGCCGAACTGCTCGAGATACTGCGATGTCAGACCGACGCCGGCGGCGGCGATGAATTCCTTGATGTGGCCCTGGTCGAGCGTCACTCCATGCGCCTTGCCGATGCCATAGACCATCTTGACCTGTAGCGGAATGATCGCCATCGACGCCCAGGACTGCGGCAGCAACTCCAGCGCGCCGCACAGCAGCGCGTAGTTGAGAATCGATGCGTCCTGCTCGGCGGCGGCAACGGCCGGAGCAACGGGGGAAACGGTCGGGATCGCCGGGGGCGGAACAAACTCGGTCTGATCGACCAGGGTTTCGACCTCGCCTTCGATCATGTCGGTTTCCACGGCCGGCAGGGCGAACAGGCGCTTCAACTCGTCAAGAAAGCGGCGCTCGGCATCGGCCAGCCGCCCATCGGCCTCGCAGACACAGACCGCCATCTCGTAGGCGAACTGGCGCTGACCCGCATCCGTCAGGATCGCCGATGCGGCGGCAAGCGTCATGCGATTGAGCAGCACGTCCTGGTACAGGCGCTTCAAATCGGGCGCGCCGTCGTCCCCCGCCAGAGCCTCGGCGACGCGGCGCACCTCTTCGCGCTCGCGTTCATCTTTCGCGCCATCGGCAAAGGCAGCGTGAATGGCGATGGCGAGTACGGCTTTCTGTTCTTGAGTCGTCATGGGTTTCTCCAATTCCAATAAGGGCGATCTCTGCGCAGGCTCGGCATTGTGGAACACTTGAACGGTCGAGACAACCTCCGCCTGCTCCTCATGGCGTCCCTGCGCGACCGCTATCAGCGCGGAGCCCCGGCGACAATCGTCGCCTTGACCTTGCCTCGTGGCAATTGCGCAATATTGAAGCGCACCCGATCCTCTCCCTTGCGGTAATCGTGGGTTTCCCCCTCGGGAGTGGCAGACACGACATGTTGCGCGTAGCCCTGCGCGGCAAACCCCTGGGTGTAATGCTGAAGCACGGCAACATAATCGGCGCGCCCTTCATAGCTCACTGTCATCTCCCGATCATCGCGATGCCAGTGCGAACGCGGCAAACCGGGAAAACGAGCCACCGGACCGATATCGGCGCCTGACACGTCACGCTGCGGTTGTTCGGGTTCGAGCGCCGGAACCAGGCCGCCGAGCGCCTCGCGCGCACCAGGAACGGCCTGCCCCACCTGGGCGGCCGCCACCCGCGCCGCCTCGTGGGCGCCAGGAACAACTTGTTCCACTTGGGAAACGATCGATCGCACCGCTTCCGGGGCGCCTTCGGTCAGCGATTTTCCTTGTCCCAGCACCCAGCCGAACAGCGCGACGGCGGCCCAGATCAGCAAGGCGCACAGCACCAGAAAACCGAGGCCGATGGCAACCCAGGTACCGCGGCGGATCTGCAGCACACGGGGGGCAAACTGTGCGGCGAGCGCGAGGATTCCGAAAGGTTTCATGTCGCCACCGCCGGAAGATCGCTACCTGCCATCGGGACGGCGACAACACTGCGGCGCCGCATCAAGCGGCGGTGAAGGAAACGGCCGACACGCTCGAAAGCCCGGTCGATGGCGATATGGATATTCATGACGCGTCCTCGGATTGGAAAGACGATTGGATCATGGGAGCGGTGTATGAGTTCGATCAAAGCAGATATTTTTTGCACCGACGGCACGCAAGAACGTCACGTAGCGGTCGTCCCCCGATCACGCCGTCAAGCGGCAGGGCGCATCAGCCCGGGTGAATGGACTCCGTCACCGTGGCCAGCAAATCGACAATGCGCAGGACGCCGATGATGCGTCCGTTTTCGGCCACCGGAATGACGTTGTAATCCGCGTTGGCAAACAGGAAAAGCGCAAGCGTTAGCGGGGCATCCGGCGCAATCGGCGGCGCGGCACTTTTTGCGTAATAGCCAACGCGGTAGCTCGCGACCTTGCGCAGGTGTTCGTCACTGTTTTCCTGCCAGCGCTGCGCCAGCGAAACGAGGCTGCTATCAACCGAATCGAAAGACGAGGGTTGCATGTGCAGGAGGTAATCGGGCAAAAGGCTCAGCAGGAGATCGTGCAGGCCGATTTTCCCGATCAAGCGTTGCGTCTTGTCCAACACGAGAACGCTGCGAAACTGTTCGGCAGCATCGTATCTTTCCTTGAGGATGGCGAACACGTCGCCCAAGGTCGCATCTGCATCGACGTGCGGATAACTTTGCAGAGGCTTCATGATGTCGCGAACGTACCCGGACAAACCCATGGCGCAATCTCCTGATCAGGCCCCGATTATCGCCTACTCTGGCCGCTGAACCGTCCGTCGCGCGTGACCCGCGACGAAATGCCCGACCCAGCCTTCGCTTTCGGGGCGAATCGATACGGCGGTTCTACCGCGCATGATGGCGATGAAGCGCAGCCAGATCGGTATGCGCCAAATCGGGCAGAACGGCCGTTGCTCCGGTGAAATCGTCGCGGCGCGTCCAGGCACAGGGGGTGACCAGCACCGGAATGCCGGCACCCAGCGCCGCGCGCACGCCGTTACGCGAATCCTCGATGGCCAGGCAGGCTTCGCCCGGCAGCCCGAGTTGGTCAAGCACCCACCGATAGATGTCGGGGGCCGGCTTCTTCGCCGTCGCCTGCTCGCCGCAGCCGAGCACCTCAAAAGTCGGCGTCGGCAGGACGGCGAGGGTAGTGGCCAGAAGCACATCGACATTGGCGCGCGAGGTGGTCGTGGCGATCGCCAGACGCGCGCCGGCCTCATGCAGTTCGTTGATCAGACGGATCACGCCGGGCCGCGCCGCCACCTCGCCGTTCTCGACGCGCCGCTCGTAGATGCGCGTCTTGCGCTGGTGCAATCCGGCGATGAAGGCGGCGGCATCGGCAGCCTGCATGCGCTGCGGATCGACACAGCGACAGTAGTGCGCCAGTCGCTCCTTCCCCCCCGCCACCGCCAGCAGCTCGACGTAAAGCTCGACATCCCAGTGCCAGGGCAGGCCGAACTCCTTGAAAGTGGCATTGAACGCCTGCCGATGGGCCTCCTCGGTATCGGCGAGCGTGCCATCGACGTCGAAGATCACGGCTTGCAGTGACATCATCGTTTTGTGGGGGATCAGGGGTTGCAATAGTCACATCGACCGGGATCCGCGGCAACGGGTTCCGTGCGCGGCCGGGTTTCGCGGTGGCTGCAACGCACGCAACCCCAGATGTCTGCGCGCGGCTCGCGGGTTGGCGCCCCGCAATCCGCGCAAGGCAGCCCCGTCAGCCGGTCGATCAGGGCAAAGCCGGGCGTATTGCAAACGGGGCAGGCCGAGGCGAGCCGGGTCGCCAGATCGTGCGCCGCCTGCCGGATGTTTTCCATGCGTTGCGGGTTGGCGTGCGCACGTAGATCGTGTTCGACAAAGACCTGGCCTGCGGGCGCCTGATCGCGCGCCCAGTCGAACGCCGCACGCAAATCGGCCCAGCGGGCGATCCCCTTGCGAAAACGCGGGTCATGCTCGTCACCGGGCCGGAGCACCAGATGTTGATCCGGGAAGCCGGCCTTGCCGGCAAAGGCCTCGATGGCCGCCCAGTCTTTCGCGCACAAGTGATCGCCGCCTCCCGGTCCCTGAAACACGCCGCACACCTCGATTGCGCGTACGTCGTCAATGAACACCAGCAGTTCAACATTCCAGGAAAACATCCCGGTGAAGGGATCCGGCCCGAAGCTCCCCTCGCTGGCCAGCCCCCAGGGCACGCCAGCCAGTTCCATGCCGATGCGCGCCTTCTTGCGCGCGGCATCCAGCTGTGTGCCGAAACGCGGAATCTCGCGGGTGAAGGTGCCCAACTGATCGGTGTCGTAGCCGGCCACGCGCTCGACCTGACAGCCGAGGGTCGCTTCGAGAACGGGGGCAACGACCCGTTCCTTGCCATGCTGGGTGAGCAGTGCGATACGGCAACCGGCGTAGGAAGGCGTGGCCGGCTGTTCAGACGAGCGGCTCATGCCCTTGCGCCCGTTCATTGATCGCCGCAACGGTGCGCTCGGCGGCGCGCATGGCCTCCTCCATCTCGGCCTCGGACCCCATCATGGTCAGGCGACCAAAGTTGCCATAGGGCTTGACGTCGACCAGCGTGACGTGCGCCGCCTTCTCCGCTTCGTTGGCGATGTGCACGATATAGCCGGCCGGCTCGGTCTCCATGATGAACATGCTCTTGCCCGGCAGGAGCATCGACCCCTTGCGCTGCTGACGGTTGATCAGAGTGGCGTGGTCGGGGGTGATGCCGCGGATGATCTCGTGCCAGGTGATGCGGCAATGATGGCGCTGCTCCTCGCGGCTGTTGAGCGCCCGCAGAATGGTGTCACCCGCCGCCATCACCTCGCTCTGGTTGCGGTAGTGGATTTCCATCGAGCCGAAGGAGCGCTCGACCACCTGCTCGCCCAGGTGCACATTGGTGGCCTTGAGCGCCAGATCCGTCAGGCGATGCACCGCCATGCCCGGCGCCACTTCGATCCACAGGCAGGCATCGCCCGGCACCGGCAGGAAGCCCTGTGACGAGGTCGCCAGATGCGACGCCAGCTGCGGCTGCAGGGCGTCGATGAAGACGTAGGTGCGCAGGTGGATTCGCATGGCGGGTTTCAGTTGCCCGTGGGGGTGGCAAGCGAACCGTACTTGGCCAGCAGGTCACGCAGCGCCTGTTCCTTGGAGCGGAAGAAGCGATCCTCCGGCAGGGTTTCGTGAATGTGCGCGCGCTCCAGCACTTCCATCACCTGGCGCTTGAGACCGCTGACGTAAAGATTGACGCCCAACTGGTCAAGGCGCTTGGCGATCTCGCACAGCTTCTCCTCGCCGGAGACGTCGATTTCGTTGATGCTGCTGCCAATGAGGAGAATGGCTTGCGCCTGGGGAAAGCGTGCCAGGGTTTCCAGCACGATGTCTTCGAAATAGGCCACATTGACGAAGGTCAGATCGCCGTCGAAGCGCACCGGTACCAGCTTCTCGCTAATCGGCTTCAGATTGTGCGTATCGAGACCACCCAGCACGCCGTCCGGATGCTGGCCGAGAATCTCGCCACGTGGGCGCATCCGGCGGTGCAGAAACAGCACGATCGCGATCACGGTGCCCGTCAGGATGCCCAGATCGAGGTGGGGCGCGAAAGCCAGGGTGGCGACGAAGGTGACGGTCGCGGCGATGCCGTCATGCCTGTGCGTCTGCCAGGCATGGCGAATCGCCACGAAGTTCACCAGGCTGGCAACAGCCATCATGATCACGGCAGCCAACACGGCCTGGGGCAGGTGATAGAGCAGGCCGGTAAGGAACAGCAGGGTGAGCAACACGACCAGGCCGGAGATCACGGAGGCCAACCCGGTCACGGCGCCCGCATTGATATTGACCGCCGAGCGGGAAAACGAGCCACTGACCGGATAGCCCTGGGAAAACGCCGAGGCGACATTGGCCAAACCCTGGCCGACCAGCTCCCGATCAGGATCGATGCGCGAGCGCGTTCTGGCGGCCATCGCCTTGGCGATGGAAATCGCTTCCATGAAGGCGACCAGGGCGATCACCACGGCGATCGACAGCAGATTAGTCACGTCGCTCCAGTTTACGGTCGGCCACTTGAATTCGGGCAGGCCGGAAGGGATCGCGCCGACCACCTCACCACCGCCGGCCAGATGAATTTGGCCATCCTTGCCGATGCGCACGATGCGCCAGGCCGTTTTTTCGGTGACAGCATCCGGCGCGACCTGATTCGCAAGATGGAATGACGGCAACTGCGTTTCGGCCGCGACACCACCACGTAGCAACTTGAACTTGCGCAGGCTGCGCATGCGCAGCTTGTTCTCGCTTTCAAGGTTGTCGATGGCCAGCCTGATCAGTTCGCTCTGGTGTTCGATTTCGGCAGCGCCGGCGACGTTCTCGTCCTTGACCAGCGCGCGCAGTTCCACGCCGCGTGCGGCCAGTTCCTCCTTGAGACTGCGAATGTTTTCCGCGCCATTGATGTAACCGACGATGATTTCCTGCACAACCGGATCGGCGATTTCTTGATGGGTGATCCTGGCGTTTTTCTCGAAGCCGATCTGCCAGCTCAAGACCGTGGTAACGACAACGGCGATCAACACATTCGGCAGCCTGGGCAGGAAGCGCTTGAGAAGCAACATGCCGATCAACGCACCAAGGCCCATGGCCAAGGTCGGCAGATGTGCCTCGCCAATCTGCAGCAGAACACCATAGATGTCCTTGAGAAAGCTGTCGGAGCGTTCCCTCGACACACCAAGCAGCTTGTTGAGCTGAGACAGGCCAATGATGATCGCCGCAGCACTGGAAAAGCCGATGATGACCGGATGGGAGAGCAGATTGACGATTGCGCCGAGCCGGAACACACCGAGCGAGAACTGCACGACACCCACCATCAGTGCCAGCAGGATCGCCAGGGTCAGATAGTGCTCCGGCCCCGCCGCCAGCGGCGCGAGTGCCGAAGCGGTCAGCAGCGACACCACCGCCACCGGGCCGGTCGCCAGTTGGCGCGACGACCCCCACAATGCGCCGACGATGACCGGCAGGAAAGCCGCATACAGGCCGTAATACGCCGGCAACCCGGCGAGTTGCGCATACGCCATCGACTGCGGCACCAGCACCAGCGCCACCGTCACCCCGGCAATCAGGTCGGCACGCATCTGGCTGCCCGTGAAGGGCAGCCATTCGAGAAACGGTAGGAATTTTTTGATAGAGATCATCACTCATCCTCTTCGAGTTCGGGGTTCCAGCCGCGCTGACGTGCGTTTTCCATGGCGCGCGCATATATCTCGGTATGGCGTGCCTGCAAGTCCTCAGGAAGACGGCTGGGCAGGTTGCCATATTCATCCCAGCGCGCCTCGACCTGGTTAGCCAGCAGTTGCATGCGGCCCAGATCCCAGCCGGCGCACCCCTCATGGTCGGCAATCAGACCGAACACGCGCGCATCGAGCACGATACGTCCGAGCTGGGTGATGCCATGGGAGTCGTTGTCGAGGCCGACATAGGTAGCGGGTTTCATCATTCTTTCCATTTGCGCAGATAGGCATCGATCACCTCGACCACTGCCTGCGATTTGATGACCAGACCGAGGTCGATCATTTCCGAGCCGATGGTCGCGGTGCCCTGGTTGGCCGGTACCGGCATCGAGGCGATGCGGTTGGCTTCTTCACGGAAAAACACCGCCGCCACGACACCGGCAAAGTGGAACTTGCGAGCGCCGGCATGGCCACGCATGGTCTCGGGAGAGACCACAAAGACCGGGCTACCGCTTGAACCCGGATAGACCGCAGCATCGATGAGAAACTCGGCGCGACCTTCGAAATCGAGGGCGATCGGTGTGGCGGTGGTGCCACGACGCAGGATCGGCATCAGGTTCACCTTGTCCCAGACGCCGCTCGGGTAGCCGACAAACAGCACGTCCTCGAGCGCGTCGAGCGTGGCGAGGCGATGGGCATCGGGCACCAGGCGGGTATCGATGGCATGGTAGTAAAGCTCGATCCCGCGCTCGCGCGCAGCGCTTTCCAGCGGCCGCAAGGGCACGATGGCCAGATCGACCGATGGATCGGGATGCAGGAACCAGGCGTGCGGAAATTCCTCGATGTTGAGCTGGAAGCGCTGCCCCAGCAGCGGCTGCCCGTTGTGTTTCTGGGTGAACACCAGCCCGCCCTGCCGCACCCCGTCGACCAGATGGCGATTGGTGACGACGAAGAGGAAGTTGCCGCGTGCGTGCTGGTGGCTGACCACGAAGGCGGTGCCGGAGCCCTCGCTGCCGTCTTCGAGCACGGTATCGACGCGCACCGTGTTGAAGAGCAGCTGCTTGGCCAGCGAATCGACGTGCAGGGTCGCCATCAGCGGGTCAATCCCATGTAGAGCATCGGCAGCTTCTCGGGCAGGCGCTCGACATGGTCGAGTACGGTGAAATTCTTGGCGCCGAAGATGCGCGAGACATACTGGTCGGCATGCGGGTCGAGCGACAGGGCGTAGGTGGTGATGCCATCGCGCGCCAGCTCTTCGGCGGCGCGCTTGGTGTCGAAACGCAGGTATTGCGGATCGCGCACGTCGTTGTCGGCCGGCTCGCCATCGGTGATGACGAACAGGATCTTCTTGTTCTGCGGCTGCTGCTTGAGGACGCTCGCGGCATGACGCATCGCCGCGCCCATGCGCGTCGAGTAGCTGCCCTGCATGGCGGCGAGGCGCGCCTTGACCAGGTCGTTGTAGGGCTGGTCGAAGTCCTTGAAGCGGTAGTAATGCACGTCGTGGCGGCCGTCCGAGCAGAAGCCATGCAGCGCGAACGGGTCGCCGATGCGGTCGAGCGCATCCGACAGCAGCACCGTGGCGGCACGCGTAAGGTCCATCACCGAATAGTCCTGCCCGCGCACCTTGTCGTTGGACGACTCGGACATGTCGAGCAGCACCATCACGGCAAGATCACGCAGGTTCCGCTTGTAGCGCATCATGATGCGCGTATCGGGCTGCTGGCCCATGCGGATGTCAAGCATGGCGCGCACTGCCGCGTTGATGTCGAGCTCGTCACCGTCCTCGACGCGGCGGATGCGCTGCATGCCCTGCGGAATCATCGATTCGATGAGGAACTTGAGGCGCGAGATGACCGGCTTGTGGTCGGTGATGATCTGCTCGATCTTCTCCAGATCGCCGAGCTTCGGCCGGCGCTCCAGCACCGTCACCCAGCTCGGCCGTTCGAGCTGGATCTGGTAATCCCACTCGTGGTAATGCACCGGGTCGGCGACCGGCTCGCGGCCTTCCAGCTCGTTGATGGTCTTGCCTTCCTGATCGAGCCAGAACGGGGTTTCCAGCACCCAGACTTCTTCCGCGTCGTCGCCGGCGAACTCGTTGTTGACCTCGTTCACCATCTCCATGACGCTGACTTTCTTGCGCACCTGCTGCTGGCGCGCCCAGGTGGCTTCCAGTGCCTCGGCCTCGTCGTACTCCTCGGATTCCCAGACGGTGCGGTTGTCGTCGCGATAGATCGCGCGCAGCACGTCGGTGCGCGGATTGAATTCCGGCAGGGGAATCTGGCCGAGGTGGTGGGCGAGCTCGACGCCGATGTTCCAGCTGGCCTGGTTCGTGGCGAGGTCGGGTTCCGCGCGGAACAGGGCGATGCCCTGCTGCACCCAGGGATGCGGGTCGGTACTGTCGACTTCGAGCAGCGCGCGCGCCAAGCGGTTGAGCAGGTCGCCCACCGTCTGCGGTTCGGCGT
>CAZGOH010000042.1:6040-18319 GCA_964527195.1 uncultured Methyloversatilis sp. | reverse complement strand
CGCTTCGCTTGAGCCAAATCCCATCATCACGTCGCAGTACCTGAGTAGTTACGGCAAATGTTCAAAACCGCCCTTTTTGTGCCAAATCGGAATTGAGCGGCCCGCCGCCCGGAAACCCGCACCAGTCCTAGGTTATCCCGGTCTTTCCTGGCTCTTCCCATTGTGCCATTTCAATCACCACCCCACATAAGTGGATACCGAAGTGGATACCAAGAAAAAACCGCCTTGCGGCGGTTTGAGGTAACTGCTTGATTTTATTGGTCGGGGCGGCGGGATTCGAACTCGCGACCCCTTGCACCCCATGCAAGTGCGCTACCAGGCTGCGCTACGCCCCGACGAGGCGCGGAGTATAGCAGAGCGCGCGTGTTCAGACGCGCAGCAGCTCGATGATGCCGAGCAATTCGCGGCGCACCGAGAAGCTTGGCGTGCTTGCTGCCGGCGCTTCCTCGCGAACGGCGGCATGAGCCTTGCCCTGCGGTTCGTCGAGCCGATTGCGGGCGCCGCTGATGGTGAAGCCCTCTTCGTATAGCAACTGGCGAATGCGGCGCACCAGGAGCACCTCGTGATGCTGGTAGTAGCGGCGGTTGCCACGTCGCTTGACCGGCTTGAGCTGCGTGAATTCCTGCTCCCAGTAGCGCAGCACGTGCGGCCGCACGCCGCACAGTTCGCTGACCTCGCCAATCGTGAAATAGCGCTTGGCGGGAATCGGCGGCAGATCGGCCTGGGCAATCTTATCCGGCGGACTGGACTGGTTCATTTGCCATGGCCTCGACGGTCGCCTTGAGCTTGTGGCTGGCATGGAAGGTGACGACGCGGCGCGCGGTGATCGGGATTTCCTCACCCGTCTTGGGATTGCGGCCGGGGCGCTGCGGCTTGTCACGCAACTGGAAGTTGCCGAAGCCGGAAAGCTTGACGCTGTCGCCCTTTTCGAGCGCGATGCGCACTTCCTCGAAAAAGGCCTCGACCATGTCTTTCGCCTCGCGCTTGTTCAGGCCGACTTTCTCGAACAGCAGGTCCGCCAGTTCCGCCTTGGTCATCGTCATCTTGTTGTTTCTCCCTTGTTCGCCGGCTCGGCTCAGTTGCGCAGCTGGGCGCCGAAATGATCGGACGCCACCTGCACCAGGCTGGCGACCGCGGCATCCGCGTCGCTGTCCGCGAGCGTCTTGCGAGTATCTTGCATCGTAATCCGGAACGCAAGGCTTTTGCATTCCGGCGCGATTCCCTTGCCCTGATAGACGTCGAAAAGGACAATCTCCCGCACATACTCGGGCGCCGCCGAGTGGAAGGCATCGATCACCGCCTGCACCGTGCAGGCGTGCGGCAGCACCAGTGCGATGTCGCGCACAAGCTGCGGGAAGCGCGAAACCTCCGCGTAGCCCGGCATGCGTGCCGCGAGCAGTGCGACCAGTTCCACCTCGAACACCACCACCGGGCCGGCGAGCTCGTATTTCTGCTGCCAGTGCGGATGAATCTCGCCGAGCACGCCGATCGTCTCGCCATCGAGCAGCACGCGCGCACTGCGCCCCGGATGCAGCGCCGGATGCCCGGCATCGCCGAGGCGCTCGAAACGCAACGGGCGCGGAGCAAACAGGGCCTCCAGATCGCCCTTGAGGTCATAAAAACCGACTGGACGCGGAGGCACGCCCCACTGCTCTGGAAATGCCGGACCCGCCGCCAGCGCGGCCAGCCGCAGCGGCTGGCGGTAACCGGTATCGGTGCCATCATCGGCAATGAAGCAGCGGCCAAGCTCGAAAACGCGCACCCGCGCAACCTGCCGCTTGAGATTGCCGACCAGCGTGCCGATCAGGCCGCCGATCAGACTGGAACGCATGACGCCCATCTGGCTAGCGATCGGGTTGGCGAGCCGAACCGGGGTGGCATTGCCGGCGAAATCGGCTTCCCAGGCAGCCTCGACGAAACTGTAATTGATCACTTCGTGAAAGTCGCGCGCGGCGACACGGCGACGCACCTGCATCGGCCTCGCGCACGCCTCCGGCAGGGGCAGCATCTCGCAGCGCGCGACGGGCGGCAACGCGGGAATGTTGTCGTAGCCGTGCAGGCGGGCGATCTCCTCGATCAGATCCTCCTCGATTGCCATGTCGTAGCGGTAGGACGGCGGCGTGACGACGAGTTCGTCGCCTTCGCAACGGTAGGGAAAGCCGAGCCCGGCGATGAGCTTTTCGATCTGGGTGGCGCCCAGGTCGATGCCAAGCACTTTCGTCGCCCGCGCCACGCGCAGGCGCAGCGGATTGCGCCGGGGCAGATGCTCGGGCGCGACGGCCTCGACCACCGGTCCGGGCTTGCCGCCGCAGATATCGACGATCAGCTGCGTGGCGCGCTCGATGGCCTTGCGTTGCAGTTCGAAATCGACGCCGCGCTCATAGCGGTAGGAAGCGTCGGAGGAAAAGCCCAGCGCGCGCGCCTTGCCGGCGATGGCATCCGGCGCGAAGAAGGCGGATTCGAGGAACAGGTCGGTCGTGGTGTCGCCGATGCCGGAATGTTCGCCGCCCATGATGCCGGCGAGCGCCAATGCCTTTTTCTCGTCGGCGATCAGCGCGGTATCGGCCGTGGGCGTGACGGTCTGCTCGTTGAGCAGCTGCAACGATTCGCCGGCGTTCGGCAGGCGCACGTGAATCGCGCCATCGAGCTCGGCGTCGTCGAAGGCATGCAGCGGCTGGCCGAGTTCGAGCATCACGTAGTTGGTGACATCGACGAGGATCGAGATCGCGCGCACGCCGCTGCGCTCGATACGTTGCTTCATCCAGTCAGGCGTGGTTGCCCGCGCATTCACGCCGCGCACGATGCGGCCGCAATAGCGCGGACAGGCGGCGGGCGCGTCGAGGACGACGGCGCGCGCGTCGTCGATGATGGCGGCCACCGGTTCGACCGGCGGCAGCGTCAGCACGGCACCGGTCAGCGCGGCCACTTCGCGCGCGATGCCGACCAGCGACAGGCAATCGGCCCGGTTCGGCGTGAGCTTGAGAGTGATGAGATGGTCGTCGAGATCGAGGTAGCCGCGAATGTCCTGGCCGACAGGCGCATCGGCGGGCAGGACGAGCAGCCCACCATGATCTTCGGACATGCCCAGTTCGCGGGCCGAGCAAAGCATGCCGAAACTCTCGACGCCGCGCACTTTGGCCTTCTTGATCTCGATGCCGGGCAATTTCGCGCCGACCAGCGCACACGGCACGACGAGGCCGGCGGCGGCATTGGGCGCGCCGCAGACGATCTGCAGCACGCCGTGCGCGCCCGTATCAACCGAGCAAAGCTTCAGCTTGTCGGCATCCGGATGCTTCTCGGCAGTGAGGATGCGCGCGACGACGACCTGCGAAAAGTCGGCGCCGACGGGACGGCATTCTTCGACCTCGAGGCCCGCCATCGTCAGCAAGTGGCATAGCTCGTCGGTTGACAGGGGCGGATTAACGAGAGCACGCAGCCAGGATTCTGAAAATTGCATCGTGCGACCTACTGGAATTGGGAAAGGAAGCGCAAGTCGCCGTCGAAGAACAGGCGCAGGTCGTTGATGCCGTAGCGCAGCATGGTGAGGCGATCCGGCCCCATGCCGAAGGCAAAGCCGCTGTACTTTTCCGGATCGATGCCGCCGAAGCGCAACACGTTGGGATGCACCATGCCGCAACCGGCAATCTCCAGCCAGCGGCCTTCCATCGGGCCATGCATGAAGGCCACGTCGATCTCGGCCGAGGGCTCGGTGAAGGGAAAGAAGGAAGGACGGAAGCGCACCTTGAGGTCGTCGCTTTCGAAAAAGCGGCGCAGGAAGTCGGCGACCACGCCCTTCAGGTCGGCGAAGCTGACCTGCTCGCCGACCCACAGCCCTTCGACCTGGTGGAACATCGGCGAGTGCGTGGCGTCCGAGTCGACGCGATAGACGCGGCCGGGGCAGATGACGCGCAACTCGGGCAGATGATCGAGATGCCCGTACCTTTCGGCATGGGCGAGCATCGCACGGATCTGCACCGGGCTGGTGTGGGTGCGCAGCAGCACGTCCTCGCGCACCTTGTCCGCGTCGTCGAGGAGGTAGAACGTATCGTGCATCGAACGCGCCGGATGATTTTCCGGCGTGTTGAGCGCAGTGAAATTGTGCCAGTCGGTCTCGATCTCCGGGCCATCGGCGACCTCGAAACCGATCGAGCGGAACAACTGCTCGATGCGGTCGAGCGTGCGCATCACCGGATGCAGCGTGCCGCTCGGCTGGCCACGCCCCGGCAGCGTGATGTCGAGCGCCTCGGCAGCGAGCTGGGCGGCGAGCTGGACGTTCCTGAGCGCATCGCGCCGTTCCGCCAACGCCGACTCTATGCGCACCTTGGCCTGATTGATGGCGGCGCCCGCCGTCTTGCGCTCTTCGGCAGGCAGCTTGCCCAGCCCCTTGAGCAGGACGGTCAGCGAACCTTCCTTGCCCAGGTAGGCGGCCTTGACTTCCTCGAGGCGCGCCGATTCGGTCGCGGCGGCGAAATCAGCCGCCGCCCGTGTTACCAGTTGTTCCAGGTCTTGCATGCTCTGGCACCCGAAAACAGAAGGCCGCCCAGTGTGGAATCCAGGCGGCCTTTGCAGGTGGCTTGCGCCACCGTTATGCGAGTTGGGCCTTGGCCTGGTTGGCGAGCGCGGCAAACGCCGGCTTGTCGAAAACGGCCAGGTCGGCCAGCACCTTGCGATCCACCTCGATGGAGGCCTTCTTGAGACCGTTCATCAGGGTGCTGTACTTCATGCCCAGTTCGCGGGCCGCCGCGTTGATACGGGCGATCCACAGGGCGCGGAACTGGCGCTTCCTTTGGCGACGGTCGCGGTACTGGTACTGCCCCGCCTTCATCACCGCCTCCTTGGCGATACGATAGACGGTCGACCGGCGGCCGCGATAGCCCTTGGCCTGGGCGAGAACTTTCTTGTGGCGCGCGCGCGCCGTGACACCGCGTTTGACTCGTGGCATGGTGGCGTCTCCTTACGAGTTGGGCAGCATGGCGCGAATGGACTTGGCGTCCGACTCGTGCACGGTCTGCATGCCGCGCAGCTGGCGCTTGCTCTTGGTGGTTTTCTTGGTGAGGATGTGGCGCTTGAAGGCGCATCCGCGCTTGATGCTGCCCGACCCACGCACTTTGAAGCGCTTGGCGGCACCGCTCTTCGTTTTCATCTTCGGCATCGAAGATCTCCATTTTGACACAGCGCCGGGTGGCTCCCGATCCGGGAACGCTTCGACAACCCGCGACTGCTTTTTGGTGCTACGTGCTACAAAAACTGCTGCTCAATGCTTGACCTGCTTCTTCGATGGCGCCAGCACCATGATGAGCTGACGGCCTTCCATCTTCGGAAACTGCTCGACGACGGCCAGGTGCTCCAGTTCAGTCTTGATGCGCTCCAGGACGCGCATGCCGATCTCCTGGTGCGCCATCTCGCGGCCGCGGAAGCGCAAGGTGATCTTCGCCTTGTCGCCTTCGCCCAGAAACTTCACGACGTTGCGCATCTTGATCTGGTAGTCGTTCTCGTCGGTCCCCGGACGGAACTTGATTTCCTTGACCTCGACGACCTTCTGCTTCTTTTTCGCCTCGGCCTGCCGTTTGGCTTCCTGATATTTGAACTTGCCAAAGTCCATCAGCCGGCAGACCGGCGGGGTCGCCATCGGCGCGATCTCGACGAGGTCCACCTCGGCCTCTTCCGCCATGTGCAGCGCCTGACGCACGGAAAAGATTCCCAGTTGCTCGCCTTCCACCCCGATCAAGCGAATCTCGGGGGCCGTGATTTCATCGTTGACGCGCTGCGTCTTGTCCTGGGCGATGGCTAGTTTCTCCTAAAAAAATGCAAATTCAGGCCGCCAAGCCCTTGCCGCGAACCTCCCGCAACAGGCGCTCCATCAACACATCCGGGGACATTTGCCCGAGATCCTGATTGCCTCGAGCACGCAAGGCGACCAACCCGGCGGCTTTTTCCTTGTCGCCGACGACGACGAGATAGGGCCGCTTCAACACGCTATGTTCGCGGATTTTATAGTTGATCTTCTCGCCGCGCAAATCGCAATCGACGCGCAGGCCCGCATCGCGCAGCGTTTTCGCCACACCCTGCGCATAATCGGCCTGGCCTTCCGAGATATTCATCACCACTGCCTGCACGGGCGCCAGCCAAAGCGGCAGGGCACCGGCATGGTTCTCGATGAGAATGCCGATGAAACGCTCGAGCGAGCCGAGAATCGCACGGTGCAGCATCACCGGCGTGTGGCGGGCATTGTCCTCGCCGACGTATTCGGCGCCAAGGCGGCCCGGCATCGAGAAATCGACCTGCATGGTGCCGCACTGCCAGGAACGGCCAATGGCGTCCTTGATGTGGAATTCGATCTTCGGGCCGTAGAAGGCGCCCTCGCCCGGCAGTTCCGTCCACTCCAGGCCGCTGGCGCGCAGGCCGGCGCGCAGGGCGTCCTCGGCCTTGTCCCACAACGCGTCCTCGCCGACGCGACTGTCGGGGCGCAGTGCCAGCTTGACGGCGACATCGGTGAAACCGAAATCGGCATATACCTTGCGCACCAGATCGTTGAAGGCCGTCACCTCGGGCTGGATCTGGTCTTCGGTACAAAAGATGTGTCCGTCGTCCTGCGTGAAGCCACGCACACGCATCACGCCGTGCAACGCGCCCGAGGGCTCGTTGCGGTGGCAGGAGCCGAATTCGCCGTAGCGCAGCGGCAGGTCGCGGTAGGAGCGCACGTCGGTATTGAAGATCTGCACGTGGCCGGGACAGTTCATCGGCTTCACCGCGTAGTCGCGCGTTTCCGACTCGGTGGTGAACATGTTGGCCTTGTAGTGCTCCCAGTGGCCCGACTTCTCCCACAGGCTGCGGTCGAGAATCTGCGGGCAGCGAACTTCCTGGTAGCCGTTGTCGCGATACACCTTGCGCATATGCTGCTCGATCTCCTGCCACACCGTCCAGCCATGCGGATGCCAGAAGACGAGACCGGGCGCCTCGTCCTGCAGGTGGAACAGGTCGAGTTGCTTGCCGAGCTTGCGGTGGTCGCGTTTCTCCGCTTCCTCGAGCATGTGCAGGTAGGCGTCGAGATCTTCCTTCTTCGCCCACGCCGTGCCGTAAACGCGCTGCAACTGGGCATTCTTCGAATCACCGCGCCAGTACGAGCCAGCCACCTTCATCAGCTTGAAGTGCTTGAGCTTGGCCGTCGAGGGCACGTGCGGGCCGCGGCAGAGGTCGATGAAATTGCCCTCGCGATACAGGGAAACATCCTCGCCGGCGGGAATCGCGGCGATGAGCTCGGCTTTGTAGTGCTCGCCGATGCCCTTGAAGAACTCGACGGCCTGGTCGCGCGGCCAGACTTCACGCGTGACGGGAAAATCCTTTTTCGCCAGTTCGGTCATGCGTTTTTCGATGGCCGACAAGTCTTCCGGCGTCAACGGGCGGCAGGCGAAGTCGTAGTAGAAGCCGTTCTCGATCACCGGGCCGATGGTCACCTGTGCTTCGGGAATCAGTTCTTTGAGCGCATAAGCCAGCAGATGCGCGGTGGAGTGGCGGATGATCTCGACGCCTTCGGCGTCCTTCTCGGTGACGATGGCAAGAGACACATCCCGGTCGATCTCGAAAGCGGTATCGACCAGCCTGCCGCCATCGGGGCCGGCGAGCTTGCCGGCCAACGCCGCCTTGGCAAGGCCTGCGCCAATGGAGGCCGCCACGCCGGCGACCGTGACCGGCTGCGCGAACTCGCGTATCGATCCATCCGGCAGCGTAATCAACGGCATGCAAAGTCTCCCAAAACAAGAACAGGGCGCAGATCGCTCTGTCACCCTGTCGGCGCGACGCAACGCGGGAAACGCGCTGGCGTCGGGGCAAAAATATGGTGGGGTGGCTGATGGGACTCGAACCCACGACAACCGGAATCACAATCCGGGACTCTACCAACTGAGCTACAGCCACCACTCGAAACCGCCATCCACCAGAAACCGTGGAGGGCGGCATTATAGGGCGAAAAACGCCGCCGCATGCCTGGTGCCCCGTGTCCGATTCGAACGGACGACCCCTCGCTTACAAGGCGAGTGCTCTGGCCAACTGAGCTAACGGGGCGGGCGGGCGGATTCTACGCCGGCTTTCGGTCGATCTGACCAGGCTGCCGGATGCGGGGCGAAAGGGTTCGCTTACTCTACAATCGCCCCGTCGTCACCGCTTCTCCCGCCTTGTTACCGACGCCATGATCCCCTTGCCATCGGCCGCCGACGCCCCGCTCCGCCTGTTGGTCATCTGCAGCGACAGCGCCCTGTCCGAACATCTCGCGGAAAGCTGGCAGGGAGAAGGCGGGCATCCCGCCTTCGTCACCGCGACGGCTGCGGCCCAACTCCGCGCCCTGCTCCGCGAGCAGCGCTGGGATGCCGTGTTGCACTGCCTCAACCACGCCACCTGTACTCCGGCGGCGACGCTCAAGACCCTGCGCGAACGCGAACTGGATACGCCGCTCATCATCGTCGCCGACCCGGCGGACCAGCGCGCCGCCATCAAGGCAGTGCATGCCGGCGCCCACGACGTGGTGTTTTTCGATCGGCTGTCGCGACTCGCCCCGGCGGTAGAGCGCGAGATTCGCGAAGCCGGACACCGTGCCGACCATCGCGCCGCACTGGAAATGCTGCACGACAGCGAGGCGCGCTTTCGCGCCCTGGCCACCAACCTGCCCGGCATGGTGTTCAACCTGCAACGCACCACTGGCGGCACCTTCAAGTTCCTCTATGTCAGCGAAGGCTGCCTGCGCCTGCTCGGCCTCAAGCAGCACGAATTGCGCGGCGCGGCGCGGCGCTTCTTCGACATCCTGCACGCCGAGGACCGTGCCCAACTGCTCGCCGCCCTTGAAGAATCGGCGGGCAGCGGCGCGGCGCTGGTCTGGGAAGGCCGGCTCGGGCAGGGGGAGCGCTGGATCGACATGCGTTCCCTGCCGCGACGCAACGATGAAGGCACGGTGCAATGGACCGGCATCGCCACCGACATCTCGCATGCCAAGCGCACCGAGGCCGAGTTGCGCGAATCGCGCGCTCAGCTCGCAGCCCTTTCCTTCCATCTCGAAGCCGCCAAGGAAGAGGAGCGCGAGCGCATCGCGCGCGACATCCACGACGAGCTCGGCAGCATCCTGGTGCGTCTGAAAATCGAAGCCGCGCTGCTCGCCAGCAAGCTTGCCCCCGAGATCGAAGCCAAGGCACGTTCGATCGAAAACCTGCTCGACCAGGCGATGGGCACCGCCAGCCGCGTCGCCCGCCAGCTGCGCCCCGGCATCCTCAAGGAATTCGGCCTGCCCGCCGCGATCGAATGCCAAGCCGATGATTTCGCCCACAGCACCGGCATCGCCTGCAAGGCGCAGTGCGACGACGGCATCGAACTCGACCCGGACACCTCGCTCGCCCTCTTCCGCATCGTCCAGGAAGCGTTGACCAACATCGCCAAGCATGCCCATGCCTCGCTGGTGGTCGTGCGCCTAAAGCGCGAACACGGTAACATCGCGTTGGAAATTCGCGACAATGGCCGCGGCATTTCCGAGCACGACATGGAAAAGCCCAAGTCGTTCGGCCTGCGCGGCATTCGCGAACGCGTGCAAAGCCTGGACGGCGCGTTCCAAATCGCCTCGGCGGAACAAGGTGGAACCTTGCTGGTGCTCAAGGTTCCGGAGCGTCGCGGCACCAATGCCCCGCCCCCGGACCAGGAAGAATCGCTACAGCAGAACCTGTTTTGACGACCATGCCCGACAAGATCCGCGTTCTCATCGCCGACGACCACGCCATCGTGCGCCAGGGTTTCAAGCAGATATTTTCCGAGACGGAAGATCTGGTGGTGGCCGGCGAGGCCGACGATGGCGTGGATGCCATGCAGGTGGCGCGCGACAACGAGTGGGACGTGTTCCTCCTCGACGTGACCATGCCGAACCGCAACGGCATCGACACCCTCAAGCAACTGAAAAAAGAGTTCCCGCGCCTGCCGGTGCTGATCCTCTCCATGCACCCGGAAGAACAGTACGCGGTACGCGCGATCAAGTCGGGCGCCTCGGGCTACCTGACCAAGCAAAGCGCGCCCGAGCAGCTCGTCACCGCCATCCGCCAGGTGGCGCGCGGCAAGAAGTATGTGAGCCCCGCCGTCGCCGAGCAACTCGCCAACGCCATCGGCGCCAGCGACGCCGACAAGGCGCCGCACGAACTGCTCACCGACCGCGAGTATCAGGTTTTCCGCCTCATCGCCGCCGGCAAGCCGCTCACGCAGATCGCCGAAGATCTCAACCTGGCGGTGGCGACCATCAGCACCTTCCGCACGCGCATCATCGAGAAAACCGGATTGCGCAGCAACGCCGAAATGATCCGCTACGGCTTCGAACAAGGCCTGGTCGAGTGACATGAACCCCTCCGAAATCGCCCGCGAAACCCTCAAGCGCCTGACCTTGCAGCGCATCTTGCCGACCCCGGACAACTATCGGACGATCTATCACGAAATCGCCGGCACGGTCGCCGCCGAATCCTTTCCGGAAAAATCGCTCAAGTCACTTACCGCCGCCCTGCCGCGCAAATCGACGGACCAGGCCCGCTTCGCCCGCCAGATGGAGGGCGCCATCGGCGATAAAAGCTGGGATGGCCTGAAGGGCGCGCTGAACGACCTCTTCAACAAGCTCGGCGCAGAGCCACCGAACTGGGGAACGCTGATCCGCGAACTCATCACCCGCCTGGAAGCCCGCCAGACGGAACTGACGCCCGCCAGAAAGCGCGAGGCGCTCGACCATGTGCTGGCTTCGTCCGGGTCGCCGGAGTTGCTCCATGGCCGCCTGCAGGGCCTGCTGAAGAACTGGGCCCAGACCGGCCTGCTCGAGGAATCCCTCGCCCCGGCGCCATCGGAAACCGGGGGGCCACCCGTCGCCGTCCCACCCGCACCGACTCTCGAGAGCGCCCCGGCCGCCGGCACTGTCGCTCGGGGCGTGACGACCGAATTGCTGGATCTGCTGGCGCAATTGCTGGAGAGCGTGGTCGGCATTCTGCTCGCCGACAACACCGAACTTGCCGAGGAGGCTACTCGGCTGGCAGCCAGCGCGCGCGGTGCGCGCAAGACGGAGGACATCGCCGCCTTCGTTACCGCGATGAAGCGTTTCAGCTACCGCCTCAACTTCGTCGCCGAGGACCAGGCCGAGCTCAAGTCCGGCCTGCTGCACCTGCTGCATCTCGTCATCGACAACATCAACGAACTGGTGCTCGACGACCAGTGGTTGCAGGGCCAGATCGCCATCGTCCTCGACCTCGTGAACCAGCCGCTCAACCTGCGCCGCCTCGACGACGTCGAGCGCCGCATCAAGGACGTAATCTTCAAGCAGGGCGCGCTGAAGAAGAGCCTGATCGACGCACAGGATCGCCTCAAGTTGATGCTGGCCACCTTCGTCGACCGGCTCGCCGATTTTTCCGAATCGACGAGCGGCTATCACGACACCATCGAGCGTTGCGCCGTGCGCATCAGCCAGGCGAGCGACATCGCGCAACTGACCGACGTGCTCGACGAGGTGATGCGCGAGACGCGCACCATCCAGATCAACGCACAGCGCTCGCGCGACGAACTCAACGAGATGCGTCACCGCGTGGCCGATGCCGAGCGCGAGATCGCGCGTCTCCAGGACGAACTCGCCAACGCCAGCGACATGGTGCGCCACGACCCGCTCACCGGCGTGCTCAACCGCAAGGGCATGGACGAGGCCTTCGAAACCGAAGTCGCGCGCATGCAGCGCCACGGTGGCGATCTGTGCCTCGCGCTCTTGGACATCGACAACTTCAAGAAACTCAACGACAGCCTGGGCCATGCCGCCGGCGACGCCGCCCTCGTCCATCTGGCCAAGGTGGTGCATGAGGCGATCCGCCCCGAAGACACGCTGGCCCGCTACGGCGGCGAGGAATTCGTCGTCATCCTGCCGAACACCCTGCTCGACGACGGCGTGAATGCGATGGTGCGCGTGCAGCGCGAATTGACGAAGCGCTTCTTCCTGCACAACAACGAGAAATTGCTGATCACCTTCAGTTGCGGCGTCTCGCAATTGCAGGAAGGCGAAACCGCCGCCACCGCGCTGCAACGCGCGGACGGTGCCATGTATCTGGCCAAGCGCGCCGGCAAGAACCGCGTCATGGCCGCGTGATCGCCGCATAGGAGTTCCCCCGTGAAAACCGTCTTCGTCACCGGCGGCGCCGGCTTCATCGGCTCGGCGCTGATCCGCCTGCTGATCGCCGAGAGCGACTGGCGCATTGTCAACATCGACAAGCTCACCTACGCCGGCAACCTCGAATCGCT
>CAZGOH010000042.1:0-5940 GCA_964527195.1 uncultured Methyloversatilis sp. | reverse complement strand
ACTGGCGCATTGTCAACATCGACAAGCTCACCTACGCCGGCAACCTCGAATCGCTGTTCGAAGCCGACAAAAACCCGCGCCATCTCTTCAGCCAGACCGACATTTGCGACCGCGCCGCGCTCGACGCACTGTTCGCACAGCACCCGCCATGCGGCGTGATTCACCTGGCCGCCGAATCACATGTCGACCGCTCGATCCACGGCCCCGGCGATTTCATCGAAACGAACATCACCGGCACCTACATCCTGCTCGAAGCCGCGCGCGGTTACTGGAGCGGGCTCGACGACGCCGGCAAGCGCGCCTTTCGCTTCCATCACGTGTCGACCGACGAGGTGTTCGGCAGCCTCGGGCCGACCGGCCTGTTCGACGAAACGACGGGCTACGACCCGCGCTCGCCGTATTCGTCCTCGAAGGCGGCCTCGGATCACCTGGTGCGCGCCTGGCAACACACCTATGGATTGCCCACGCTCGTCACCAACTGCTCGAACAACTACGGCCCCTGCCAGTTCCCGGAGAAGCTGATCCCGCTGATGATTCTCAACGCGCTGGCCGGCAAGCCGCTGCCGATCTACGGCAAGGGCGACAACGTACGCGACTGGCTGCACGTCGACGACCACGCGCGCGCGCTGCGGCTGGTCTTCGAGCGCGGCGCGCCCGGTGCGACCTATTGCATCGGCGGGCACAACGAGAAAACGAATCTCGAAGTCGTCGATACGCTGTGCGCCCATCTCGACCGCCTGCGTCCGCGCGCCGACGGCAGCCGCTATGCCGACCTGAAGACCACAGTCGCCGACCGTCCCGGCCACGACAAGCGCTACGCCATCGACGCCGGCAAGATCGAACGCGAACTGAGCTGGCGTCCGCAAGAAACCTTCGAGAGCGGCATCGAGAAAACCGTGCGCTGGTATCTGGACAACCCCGACTGGGTCGCCCATGTGCAAAGCGGCGAATATCGCCACTGGATCGACAGGAACTACGCGCAACGATGAATCGCAAGGGCCTCATCCTCGCCGGCGGCGCCGGCACCCGTCTGCACCCCGCCACGCTGTCGGTGTCGAAGCAGCTGCTGCCGATCTACGACAAGCCGATGATCTACTACCCGCTCGCCACGCTGATGCTGGCGGGTATTCGCGACATCCTGCTGATTTCCACCCCGCAGGACACGCCGCGTTTTACCCAACTACTCGGCGATGGCGCGTCGTGGGGCCTGAACATCCAGTACGCCGTGCAATCCTCGCCCGACGGGCTCGCGCAGGCCTTCCTCATCGGCCGCGAGTTCATCGGCGGGGCGCCCTCGACGCTGGTGCTCGGCGACAACGTGTTCTACGGTCACGAACTGGCCGACCAGTTGCAGCGCGCCGCAAAAGTCGGCGCCGGCGGGACGGCGGGCGCGACGGTGTTCGCCTACCCGGTCACCGACCCCGAGCGTTACGGCGTCGTCGAATTCGACGCCGAACGCCGCGCAATCAGCATCGAGGAAAAGCCGGCGAAGCCGAAATCGCGCTACGCCGTCACCGGTCTTTATTTCTACGATACGCAGGTCTGCGACATCGCCGCCAGCCTCAAGCCCTCGCCGCGCGGCGAACTGGAAATCACCGACGTCAACCGGCGCTACCTCGAGATGGGCCAGCTCGACGTCGAGATCATGGGACGCGGCATGGCCTGGCTCGACACCGGCACGCACGACTCGCTGCTCGACGCCTCGCAATTCATCGCCACGCTGGAAAAGCGCCAGGGCCTCAAGGTCGCCTGTCCCGAGGAGATCGCCTGGCGCCAGGGCTGGATCGACGATGCGCAACTGGAAGCGCTCGCCGCGCCGCTCGCCAAAAACGGCTACGGCGCCTACCTGCGCAGCCTGCTGCGCGAGAAGGTGTATTGATGCGGCTGATCGAAACGCCGCTCAAGGACGCGCTGATCGTCGAACCCAAGGTTTTCGGCGACGCGCGCGGCTTCTTCATGGAAAGCTGGAACCGGCGCGCCTTTTCGGAACTCGGCCTCGACCTCGATTTCGTGCAGGACAATCATTCCCGCTCGGCGCGCGGCGTGCTGCGCGGCCTGCATTACCAGTTGCAGCAGACGCAGGGCAAGCTGGTGCGCGTGACGAGCGGCGCGGTTTTCGACGTCGCCGTCGATCTGCGCCAATCCTCGCCCAGCTACGGCCGCTGGTTTGGCACCGAACTCTCCGCCGAAAACCGGCGCATGTTCTGGGTGCCACCGGGCTTCGCCCACGGCTTCCTCGTGCTCTCGGAATTCGCCGACTTCCTTTACAAGGCTACCGACTACTACGCACCGGAACACGAACGCGCGATCCTCTGGAACGACCCCGACCTCGCCATCGACTGGCCGCTGACTGGCATCGGCACGCCGACGCTCGCGGCGAAGGATGCAGCAGGCATCCGGTTCCAGGATGCCGAGGTCTACCCGTGACACGCATCCTGCTGACCGGCATCGACGGCCAGGTCGGCTGGGAACTGCAACGTACGCTCCAGCCGCTGGGCGACGTCGTCGCCTGTGATCGCCGCGCGCTCGATCTCGCCGACCCGGACAGCATCCGTCGCGTGCTGCGCGAAACCGCTCCGGCCATCATCGTCAATCCGGCCGCCTACACGGCCGTCGACAAGGCCGAGAGCGAAGCGGATCTGGCGCACGCCATCAACGCCACCGCGCCCGGCATCCTTGCCGAGGAAGCGAAACGGCTCGGCGCCCTGCTCGTCCATTACTCCACCGACTATGTCTTCGACGGCGCGAAAGCCACACCCTATCGGGAGACCGACCCCACCAGCCCGCTCGGCGTCTATGGCGCCAGCAAGCTGGCGGGCGAGGCGGCGGTATGCGCCGCCGGTGGCTGCCACCTGATCTTCCGCACCTGCTGGGTCTATGGCCTGCGCGGCAGAAACTTCCTGCTCACCATGTTGCGGCTGGCCAGGGAGCACGACGAACTGCGCGTCGTGGATGACCAGCACGGCGCCCCCACCTGGTCACGCATGATCGCCGAGACCACCACGCTGGCGCTCGCCCGCCACAAAGGGCAGGAAGGTATCTACCACCTCGCAGCCAGCGGCAGCACATCATGGCATGGTTTCGCGGAGCGCATCGTCACGCTGGCGCATGCGCGGGCAATGCTCGACAAACCGACACCCGTGCGCCGTATCGCCAGCGCCGACTTTCCGACGCCGGTGCGCCGCCCCGCCCATTCGGTTCTCGACTGCACGCGCCTGCAGCGCGACTTCCGCCTGACCCTGCCAGCCTGGCAGGATCAGCTCGCGCTCGCGCTCGCCTGAGCGCGCGCCACCTTATCGCTGCTTTTGGCGCTTGAAGTTTTTCGGGCGCATCCCATATCGGCGGAAAGACGCCCTGCGTCGCCACCCGAAAGGAGCCGAACCATGTTCTATCGCACCCTGTTTCCCCGCGACCTGTTCGCGGAATTCGACCGCCTCCAGCGCGCCATGCAGCGCCCCGACGGTTACACGCCGAGCATCCGCGGCAGCGGACACGGCGCCTTCCCGGCCATGAACGTCGGCAGCACGCCCGCCTCGGTCGAGGTGTATGCCTTCGCGCCCGGCCTCGACCCGGCCAGCATCGAAATCCAGCTGGAGAAAGGCGTGCTGACGGTTGCCGGCGAGCGCCGCATCGACTACGCCCCGCAGGACGACAAGGCCGCCGTGCATATCGACGAGCGCTTCGCCGGCCGCTTCCGCCGCGTCGTCAGCCTGCCCGACGACATCGACGCAGACAACGTGCATGCGAAGTATCGCAACGGCGTCCTGCATGTGAGCATTCCCCGCCGCGCCGCCACGCAGCCGCGCCGCATCAGCATCCAGTGAGGAGACCGCCATGACCGAACAAGCCAAGCAAGACAAGCCGGCCGCCCCAGCCGAGGAAGCCTCCCTGCTCCCGCCGGTCGATGTCGTCGAGGACGCGGGCGGCATCACGCTCTACGCCGACCTGCCCGGCGTGCCGAAGGACAAGCTGCACGTCCATGTCGAGACGGACACCCTGACCATCGAGGGCGAGGTGCAACTCGACATGCCGGCAGGCATGGAATCGACGCACGCCGAAGTCGCCCTGCCGCGCTACCGCCGCGTGTTCACGCTCTCGAAGGAACTGGACACCGAACAGGTCGCCGCGGAATTCGAGCACGGCGTGCTCAAGCTGCGCATCCCCAAGCTGGCGCACGCCCAGCCGAAGAAGATTCAGATCCGCGTCGAGTAAACGCAAGCGGGCGGCCCCTTGGTCCGCCCGCTTTTCGCCGTCCTGCCAGCACCGACTTTCGGCGCGCCGCACGGCCTCAGGCTTTCAGGGCCGCCAGCACCTCGTCGAGCATCTTCTTGGCATCGCCGAACAGCATGCGATTGTTCTCCTTGTAGAAGAGCGGATTGTCGACCCCGGCGTAGCCGGACGCCATGCTGCGCTTCATGACGATCGAGGTCTTGGCCTTCCACACTTCGAGCACCGGCATGCCGGCGATGGGGCTGTTCGGATCCTCGAGCGCGGAAGGGTTCACGATGTCGTTCGCGCCGATCACCATCGCCACGTCGGTGTCGGGGAAGTCGTCGTTGATCTCGTCCATCTCCAGCACGATGTCATAGGGCACCTTCGCTTCGGCGAGCAGCACGTTCATGTGGCCGGGCATGCGGCCGGCCACCGGATGGATGCCGAAGCGCACATTGACGCCCTTCTCGCGCAGATGGGTGGTGATTTCATAGACGGTGTGCTGCGCCTGCGCCACCGCCATGCCGTAGCCGGGCACGATGATGACGTTCTTCGCGTCGCGCAGCAGTTCGGCAGTTTCCTGCGCGCTCACCGCCACCACCTCGCCGGCCGGGACGGCTTCCGTGCTCGCCTTGGCACCGTCGCCGGTGCCGAAACCTCCGGCGATCACGCTGATGAAGTTGCGGTTCATCGCCCGACACATGATGTAGGAGAGGATCGCGCCTGAAGAACCGACCAGCGCGCCGGTGACGATCAAGAGGTCGTTCGAGAGCATGAAGCCCGTCGCCGCCGCCGCCCAGCCCGAGTAGCTGTTGAGCATGGAGACCACCACCGGCATGTCGGCGCCGCCGATGGCCATCACCATGTGGATGCCGAACAGCAGGGCGATGACGGTCATCACGATCAGCGGCAGCATGCCCGCGGCCATGTCGGGTGCGTTGATGAACTCGCGGCCGTACCAGATCACCACCAGCAGGCCGGCGAGATTGATCCAGTGGCGGCCCGGAATCAGCATCGGCTTGCCGCCGATCTTGCCCGAGAGCTTGCCGAAGGCGATCACCGAGCCGGAGAAGGTCACCGCGCCGATGAGGATGCCGATGTAGATTTCCACCTCGTGGATAGTCTTCTCGACACCGGTATAGGCCACCGAGGTGTCGATATAGCTGGCGAAACCGACCAGGCAGGCGGCCAGGCCGACCAGGCTGTGCATCAGCGCGACGAGTTCCGGCATCTGCGTCATCTTGACGACGCGCGCGGCGTACAGGCCGATGCTGGCGCCGACCGCCATGGCGCCGGCGATCCACGGCAGGCCGGCCAGCGTAACGCGCGGGCCGAACACCGTGGCCAGCACGGCGATGGCCATGCCGACGATACCGTAGAGGTTGCCGCGCCGCGCGGTTTCCGGGTGGGACAGGCCACCCAGGCTGAGGATGAAGAGAATGGCTGCGCCGAGGTAGGCGACGATGGTGAGGCTTTCGGTCATGATTTCCTACCCCTTCACTTGCGGAACATCGCCAGCATGCGGCGCGTGACGGCGAAGCCGCCGAACATGTTGATGGCCGTCAGCCCGACGCCGAGCACGGCGAGCGCGAGGATCAGGCCACCGGGACGGTCGCCGGCCTCCGCCAGCGGCGGGGCGACCTGCACCAGCGCGCCGACGCAGATGATGCTGGAAATCGCGTTGGTCACGCTCATCAGCGGCGTGTGCAGCGCGGGCGTGACGTTCCA
>CAZGOH010000041.1:0-18673 GCA_964527195.1 uncultured Methyloversatilis sp. | reverse complement strand
CATGGCAACCGGTACCGTGAAGTGGTTCAACGATTCCAAGGGCTTCGGTTTCATCACCCCCGAAGGTGGCGGTGACGATCTCTTCGCCCATTTTTCCGCGATTCAGAGCCAGGGTTTCAAGACCCTCCAGGAAGGCCAGCGCGTGACGTTCGACGTCACCACCGGCCCGAAAGGTCAGCAGGCCGCGAACATCCGCCCCGCCTGAGCGCGCGCACCCGCGTCGCTGCACCGGAAAAGCCCGGCCCTGCCGGGCTTTTCCATTTCCGACCCGACAAGGAGACGGCTCATGGCCAAGGAAGAACTCATCGAAATGAACGGCGTGGTCAGCGAAGTGCTGCCCGACGCACGCTACCGCGTCACCCTCGACAACGGCCACGACCTCGTCGCCTACAGCGCCGGCAAGATGCGCAAGCACCACATCCGCATCCTCGCGGGGGACAAGGTCACCCTGGAAATGTCGCCCTACGACCTTTCCAAAGGCCGCATCAATTTTCGCCACCTGGAAACCCGCGCGCCTTCGACCGGCGTGCACACCCCGCAGTGCAAGCGGCACTGACGCGGCGTCATTCCGGCACGTTCTGCGCCCACCACAGGCGCGCCCGCAAGCCCCATCGCGTCGCGTAGCCCACCACCCGGAAACGGATGTTGCCCGCCGGGTCGAGCACGAAGTGCGTCGGCACGCCGCGCACCCGCCAGGCGGCGGCGATGGCAGCGTCGGCGTCGATCACTGCCGGCAGCGGCACCCCGCGCTTGCGTAGGTAGTTCGCCACCTCGGCGGCATCGCCCGACTGCATGGCCACCGAGACGACCGGCCAGTCGCGGGAAACGGCGACGATGTTGCCTTCCTCCGCGCGGCACACCGGGCACCAGGTGGCCCAGAAGACGACCAGGCTCGCGGCCTGCCCCGTAGTCGCCGTGCCGCCGGGACCGACTTTGACGAAGCTGCCGTCGGTGCGCATGCCCTCGAGCTGCGGTGCGACGCCCTCGGGCAGGTCGCGGTTCTGCCAGAGGCCGACGGCCAGCGAGACCCCTAGCAGGATGAGCGCGAAGATGACCAGCTCGCGCAGCCAGCGTCGCCAGCGACGTGGGTCGCGCAAGGCGGCGCGAAGGGTTTCGAGGACGGGTGGACGCATGGCGTGATGATACCTCGCCGGATTTGCCGACCTGCCGGCGCCGGCTTCAGCGATGCCGCGCCCCGAAATGGTGGCCTGGCGCGGCGTTGCGTCGCTTACCCGGGGCGGCGGGCTTGGATTTGCCCGGGCGGCCTGGTGCCGGCGCGGCGGCCTGCGTGCCACGCGACGGTTGGGCCGCCCGGGCGGTGCGCCCCGCGCCGCGCGGCTTCTGGATCGGCTCGGCCTTGATCTTCGGATCGGGTTCGAAGCCGGGCAGCACGCGCTTCTCGATCTCGCGCTTGAGCACCTTTTCGATGTCACGCAGCAGCTTGTGCTCGTCGATGCAGACCAGCGAGGTCGCCTCGCCCGACGCGCCGGCGCGGCCGGTGCGGCCGATGCGGTGCACGTAGTCCTCGGGCACGCTCGGCAGCTCGTAGTTGACCACGTGCGGCAGCTCGTCGATGTCGATGCCGCGCGCCGCGATGTCGGTGGCAACCAGCACGTTGATCTTCAGTTTCTTGAAATCGTCGAGCGCGCGGATGCGCTGGCCCTGGCTCTTGTTGCCGTGCAGGGCGGCGGCGCTGATGCGCGCCTTGCACAGGCGTTCGGCGAGCGCGTCGGCGCCATGCTTGGTGCGCGTGAACACCAGCACCTGGTGCCAGCGGTTCTCGGTGATCAGATGGATCAGCAGATCGCGCTTCCTCTCCCGGTCGACGCGATAGATGCACTGCGCCACCGCCTCGGCCGGCGCGTTGCGGCGCGCCACCTCGACGCTGACGGGGTCGCGCAGCAGGCCGGTGGCGAGCGCGCGAATGTCGTCGGAAAAAGTCGCCGAGAACAGCAGGCTCTGCTTCTTCTTGGGCAGCAGCGCGAGTACCTTGCGGATGTCGTGGATGAAGCCCATGTCGAGCATGCGGTCGGCCTCGTCGAGCACGAGGAGCTCGATGCCGGAAAGATCGATGTTGCGCTGGGCGACATGATCGAGCAGCCGCCCCGGCGTGGCGACGACGATGTCGAGGCCGGCCTTGAGCAGCTTGGTCTGCGGCCCGATGGCGACGCCGCCGTAGATCGCGGCGGTGCGCAGCCGGAGGTGCTTGCCGTAGGTGAACACGCTTTGCTGCACCTGGATCGCCAACTCGCGCGTCGGCACCAGCACCAGCGCGCGCGGCTTGAAGCGCTTGAGCGACAGGTTGGTGTCCTGGGCCAGCAGTTGCAGGATCGGCAGGGTGAAGCCGGCGGTCTTGCCGGTGCCGGTTTGCGCGGCGGCCATCAGGTCGCGGCCGGCCAGCACCACGGGAATGGCCTGGGCCTGGATGGGCGTGGGGGTGTCGTAGCCCTGTTCGGCGACGGCACGCAGAATGCCGGCCGACAGGCCGAGTTCGGTAAAGTGCATGAGTGCTCCTGGAATCGGCCACTCGTGCAACACACGAATCAGTCTGGGCAGAAACGCTGAAGGGGGAAGAGAGTCGAACGCGGCGGCCTGACTGATTGCGTACCGCGCGGCGCGCAGTGTAGCAGGGCTACGTCTTTGCCGAACTCAGAAACTCCGCAAATCCCAGGCCGGTCAATTCCCGGGTCGCGCGGGACAGGTAATAAATCACGAAGCCCATCATCGCCGTCGCGGGCAGGGCGATGAACGGGTAGCTGAGCAACGTCAGCCGCCCAAGTTCTTCGTTGAACGCGGCCGTGCCGGCGGGACTGACGACAATGTAGGTGGCCAGAAAATAATTCATCGCCGACGAGAAGAAGAACGTGCCGCTCAGCATCCAGGTGGCCCGCAGCAGGCGGGCCTCGAACGCCCTGGTCGCGCCGTGCATTTCCAGCCGTTCCTGCAGGCGGGCGACATCGACGATGGCCGGATTCAGCAACATGGCCTTCACCAGCGGATAGCGGGTGTAGGTCGAACCCAGCACGGCCAGGCCGATCAGCCCGGGTACGGCCGCCTCCTTGACCGCGAGCCATTGCGTATCCAGTTCCAGCAGGCCGATGCCGCCGGTGAGCAGGACGCTCACGACGCCCAGCGCAGCAAACAGGTTGAGCTTCCGGCGATTCCAGAAATCCCGGATGCCCCATGCCAGGGGGAAGGTGAGCGCCAGCATCAAGGCATTGGCGGCCCCCAGATCTTCCGGGCCCGACAGCTTCATGAGTATCAGCGAAGGGACGATCAGGGTGATCGCCAGTTCGACCAGCGGGTTGGGCTTTGCAGTGTCCGTCATGTCGTTTTCTGATGGATTCCCCTGTCTGCGGTGGATGCGCGGCATGGCGCGCCGGCGCATTGTAAAGGCAACGCCATCCGCTGGCGGGAGAGGGGTGTAATCACTGTCAGGGGTTGTAACGAACAGTGCGGCTTTCATTTCGGGCGTTCACCCCAACGTGGGGGGACATTCACGCGGGAGATCGTCATGACGGATTCAGCATTTCAGCCCCGCCGCGTCGAGCGGCTTGTCGTCGGCAAGGAAACTTCGGATGGCGCCGGTGTGCGCCTGACGCGCGTGCTGACCCACGACCTGCAACGCCGCCTCGATCCTTTCCTGATGCTCGACGCTTTCGGCAGCGACGATCCCGACGACTACATCGCCGGCTTTCCCGACCATCCGCATCGCGGTTTCGAGACCATCACCTACATGCTCGCCGGGCGCATGAGGCACAAGGACAGCGCCGGCCATGAAGGCCTGCTCGAGAACGGCGGCATGCAGTGGATGACCGCCGGGCGCGGCGTGATTCATTCCGAGATTCCGCAGCAGCAGGACGGGGTGATGGAAGGTTTCCAGCTCTGGCTCAACCTGCCGGCCAGGGACAAGCTGTGCGCGCCCTGGTATCGCGATTTCGCCGCGCACGAACTGCCGAGCGCGAAAGTCGGCGCTGGCGGCACGGGGACGGCGATCGTGCTGGCGGGCGAGACCCACGGCGTGACGGGCGCGGTGACGCGCGCGGTCACGGCGCCGCTTTACCTCGACCTGCACCTGCCGGCGGGCGAGGTCTTCCGCCAGCCGCTGCCGGCGCAGCACAACGCCTTCATCTACGTCTATCGGGGTTCGGCCCGGGTGGCGGGCGAGGCGGTGGCGGCAGGACGCATGGCGATTCTGGCCAACGAAGGCGACGGTGTCGTCATAAAGACGCAGGAAGAGGCGCGGCTGATCCTCGTCGCCGGCCGGCCGCTGGACGAGCCGATCATCCAGCACGGCCCCTTCGTCATGAACACCGAGGAAGAAATTCGCCAGGCGATCACGGACTTTCGCGCCGGCCACCTGGCCTGATCAGGCGAGGATCAGCACTGCTCCCACGGCAGGCCGTCGAAGCGCCAGCCGTTCTCGGTGCCGCGGTGGTGGTGGTCGTCGAGTTCGCCCTCGAAGCCGTGCAGCACGTTATAGACGCGCGTGAAGCCGGCGCCCTCGAGGGTCTTGCCGGCATCCACCGAGCGGTTGCCGGAACGGCAGATCAATACGACGGGGCGATCATGGGTGTGGCCCGCCAGTTTCTTGACTTCGCCGACGAAGTGGGGGTTCACTTCCCAGTCCGGGCCGTCGTTCCAGGCGACATGCAGGGCGCCGCACGGGTGGCCGACGAAGAGGAATTCCATTTCGCTGCGGCAATCGATGAAGAGGGCCTTGGGGTTGTCATGCAGAAACTGGGCGGCTTCCCTCGGGACAAGATGTTCCATGAATACGGCTCCTTGACGTGTTTTTGTGCGACATCGAACAATATTACTAATCCATCAATAAATCAAGCAAATAATGGCTGCATGCTAAAATTTGCCCGGATTCAACCACTTCCGTGCCACTTTCGGTACCCCCGTCCATGCAAACCGACCGCTCCAGCGAGCTGCGCGAACTGCTCGCGCGGCGCATTCTCATCCTCGACGGTGCCATGGGCACCATGGTCCAGCGCCACCCTCTGGTCGAGGCCGATTACCGGGGCGAACGCTTCAAGGACCATACGAAAGACCTCAAGGGCAACAACGACCTGCTCTGCCTGACGCGTCCGGACATCATCGGCGGCATCCACGCCGCGTATCTGGAAGCCGGCGCCGACATCCTCGAAACCAACACCTTCAACGCCACCCGCGTGTCGCAGGCCGAATACGGCCTGGAAGACCTTGCCTTTGAGCTGAATGTCGCCGGTGCGAAGCTCGCCCGCGAAGTGGCCGACAAGTATTCGACGCCGGAACAACCCCGCTTCGTCGCCGGGGTGCTCGGCCCGACCTCGCGCACCTGCTCGCTCTCGCCCGACGTGAATGACCCGGGCTTTCGCAACATCAGCTTCGATGCGCTGGTGGCGGACTACACGGAATCGGTGCGCGGCCTGGTCGAAGGCGGCGCGGACATCCTGCTGGTCGAGACGATCTTCGACACGCTCAACGCCAAGGCTGCGCTCTACGCCATCGAGCAGTTCTTCGACCAGACGGGCAGACGCTGGCCGGTGATGATCTCCGGCACGATCACCGATGCCTCGGGCCGCACGCTCTCGGGCCAGACGGCGGAAGCCTTCTGGAATTCGTTGCGCCATGCGCGGCCACTGTCCTTCGGCCTCAACTGTGCATTGGGCGCGAAGGAATTGCGGCAGTACGTTGAAGAAATCGGCCGTGTCGCCGACTGCTGCGTCTCGGCACACCCGAATGCCGGTCTGCCCAATGCCTTCGGCGGCTACGACGAAACGCCCGAGATGCTCGCCGCCGAATTGGCCGACTGGGCCAGGGACGGGCTGCTCAACATCGCCGGCGGCTGCTGCGGCACCACGCCCGACCACATCCGCGCGATCGCTGATGCATTGAAAAACATCGCGCCGCGCCGTCCCGCCAGGGCCGACTTTCAATTGCGCCTGAGCGGGCTCGAGCCCTGCAACATCGGCCCGGATGCGCTGTTCGTCAACGTCGGCGAACGCACCAACGTCACCGGCTCGCGCGCCTTCGCGAAGATGATTCTCGAAGGCCGTCTCGACGACGCGCTGACCGTGGCGCGCCAGCAGGTGGAAAACGGCGCGCAGATCGTCGATATCAACATGGACGAGGCGATGCTGGATTCGCAAGCGGCGATGGTGCGCTTCACCAACCTCGTCGCCAGCGAACCGGACATCTCCAAGGTGCCCTTGATGTTCGACTCCTCCAAATGGGAGGTGATCGAAGCCGGCCTCAAGTGCGCGCAGGGCAAGAGCATCGTCAACTCGATCTCGATGAAGGAAGGCGAGGAAAAATTTCTCAAGCAGGCCCGTGAAGCGCGACGGCTCGGCGCCGCCGTGATTGTCATGGCCTTCGACGAAGCCGGTCAGGCCGACACCTACGCGCGCAAGATCGAGATCTGCCAGCGTGCCTACCATTTACTAACAAGCAATGGATTCCCGGCCGAGGACATCATTTTCGACCCGAACGTGTTTGCGATTGCCACCGGCATTCCCGAGCATGACAACTATGCGGTCGACTTCATCGAAGCCTGCCGCTGGATTCGCGCCCACCTGCCGCGTGCCAATATCTCCGGCGGCATCTCGAACGTCTCGTTCTCCTTCCGCGGCAACGAGCCGGTGCGCGAGGCGATCCACACCGTCTTCCTCTACCACGCGATCCAGGCCGGCCTCACCATGGGTATCGTCAACGCCGGCCAGCTCGGTGTCTATGACCAGCTCGAACCGAAATTGCGCGAACTGGTCGAGGACGTGGTGCTCAACCGCAAACCCGGCGCGGGGGATGCGCTGGTCGAATTTGCCACCTCGGTCAAAGGCAGCGCCAAGGAGCAGGTGGTCGATCTGGCGTGGCGCGCATGGCCGGTCGAGAAACGCCTCGAACACGCCATGGTGCGCGGCATCACCGAATACGTCGTTGCCGACACCGAAGAATGCCGCGCGGCACTGGCCGCCGCCGGCAAGCCGCCGCTGGCCGTGATCGAAGGCCCGCTGATGGCCGGCATGAACGCCGTCGGCGACCTGTTCGGCGCCGGCAAGATGTTTCTGCCGCAGGTGGTGAAATCGGCGCGCGTGATGAAGCAGGCCGTCGCCCACCTCGTGCCCTACATCGAGGAAGAAAAGCTGCGCACCGGCGCGGCGGCGAAAGGCAAGATCGTGCTCGCCACCGTCAAGGGCGATGTGCATGACATCGGCAAGAACATCGTTGGCGTCGTCCTCGCCTGCAACGGCTACGAAATCGTCGACCTTGGCGTGATGGTCGCGGCCGACAAGATTCTCCACGCAGCGAAGGAACATCAGGCCGATGTGGTCGGCCTCTCCGGCCTGATCACGCCCTCGCTCGAAGAAATGAGCCACGTCGCCGCCGAAATGAAGCGGCAGGGTTTCACGGCACCGCTCTTGATCGGTGGCGCGACCACCAGCCGCGCGCATACTGCCATCAAGATCGCGCCCAACTACCACGGCACCGTCGTCTATGTGCCGGACGCCTCGCGCGCCGTGGGCGTGGTCACCAAGCTGCTCTCGGACGATCAAGCGGCCGACTACGAGAAAGAGATTGCCGCCGACTATGCCAAGGTGCGCGCCCAGCATGCCGGCAAGCAGGGCGTGAAATTGCTGACACTGGAAGCCGCGCGCGCCAACGGCGCGAAGCTGGACCATCGACCCTTCCCGCCGCGCCGGCCGGGTATCCGCCCCTTGTGCCGCATCGACCTGGCGACGCTCGCCCGCTACATCGACTGGGGCCCCTTCTTCCAGACCTGGGATCTGGCCGGCCGCTATCCGCAGATCCTCGACGACGTCAAGGTCGGCGAGCAGGCCCGTTCGGTGTTTGCCGACGCACAGGCGATGCTGCAGAAGATCATCGACGAGCAGTGGCTGGTCGCCAATGCCGTGTTCGGCCTGTTCCCCGCGAACCGTGTCGGCGACGACATCGAGCTCTATGCCGACGAGTCACGCGCAAAGGTGCTGATGACCTGGCACGGACTGCGCCAGCAGCACGAGCGGCCCGCCGACCAGGCCAACTTCTGCCTCGCCGATTTCATCGCGCCGAAAGTCGGCCCTGGCAGCACGCCGGATTACATCGGTGCTTTCGCCGTCACCGCCGGCATCGGCATCGAGACCAAGCTCAAGGAATTCGAGGCGCAGCACGATGACTACCACGCGATCATGCTCAAGTCACTCGCCGACCGCCTCGCCGAGGCGGCTGCCGAATGGCTGCACGAGCGCGTGCGCATCGACGACTGGGGCTACGCGCGGGATGCGGAGCACGGCAAGCTGACGGTCGACGACCTGATCGCCGAGAAATACCAGGGCATCCGCCCGGCGCCCGGCTATCCCGCCTGTCCGGACCATACGGTGAAGAAAGCATTGTTCGACCTGCTCGACGCGCCGCCCCATACCGGCATGACGCTGACGGAAAACTTCGCGATGATGCCGGCCGCCGCGGTGGCGGGCTTCTACTTCGCCCATCCGCAGGCCAAGTACTTCGCGATCACGAAAATCGCGCCGGACCAGCTTGAAGACTGGGCGAAACGCGCCAACTACTCGGCACAAGAAGCCAGGAAATGGCTCGCCCCCTTGTTGTAACCCCCTTCAGGAGACGACGATCATGACTCAGGAAAACGACGGCCGGCTCGGCTTCGACGAAGCGCTGGCCTGCGTGGCCCGGGATGGCGGCGCAGCCTTCGTCGCCGTGCCGGTGTTCGGTGACGACGACGAGGCGGCCGAAGGCGCGCGCATCTTCATCCTCGAGCGCGACGGCGCCGGCGGCGTGCGCCTGCGTTTCATCGCCGGACCCTTCTTCGCCAACGCCTACGCCGCCAACGAAACCCTGCCGGCGGGCGAAGCGCCGGCCAGCGTGCGCGAACTGCGCTTCATGCGCGGCGAATTCGAGGAGACATGGCTCGACGAGCAGATCCAGACGATCATTCAGAAACTCGTCAGGGCGGCGGGCATCGCCACGGACCAGATGCCCGACTACGCCGCCGCGCCGCCGCAGGCTGCCGGTCCGGATGCGGTCTTCCCCGTCTCGTTCATCGGCAAGGGCGACAAACCGCATTGAGGCATTCGGGTTTATCATCTCGATTTGCAAATCAGGGAGCATAAACATGACCACCGACATCGCGCGCGGCTCACGCGTCAACGCCCCCGACCTCGACTGGAGCCAGGTACGCGAAACCGTGCTGATGCTCGAACTGGCCGCCGGCCAGGTCGAGGCGGCAATGAAGGATTCGAACGCTTCGGTCGACGTCCTGACCGACACCTTCACGTCCCTGGCGGATACGATGCAGCTGATCGAGGCGGCCATCGACACCCTGCCCGACACCATCGGCAACGGCTTGGTCAAGGCGGAAATCCAGAACAACACGCAGCTGGTGTCCGCCAAGGTGCGCCAGGCCATCGTCGCATTCCAGTTCTACGACAAGCTGGTGCAAAGGCTCGACCATGTCTGCCACAGCCTCGGCAATCTCTCGGGGCTCGTTTCGGATGGTCGTCGCCTGTACAACCCGCAGGAATGGAAGGCCCTGCAGGAGGCGATCCTCGACAAATACACCATGACCGAGGAGCGTGCCATGTTCACCTCGGTGCTCGCGGGCGCCACGGTGAAGGAGGCGCTGGAGACCTACATGAACACGCGGATGGAAGAGATCAAGAACTCCGGCGGCGAAATAGAGCTTTTCTAACGAAAAGCTCTGGCCCGCCATCACCCAGCCCCTCCCAATCGCAAACGTCGCTTGCGCGACCTTCCTCCCGGAAGGGGAAACTTGCGGCTCGCTACGCTCGAATGGTTTTATACGCCCCAGACCACGGGTTTCTTTTCCGCGAGCGATTCCTTCAGCATCGCCAGCAGCGGCAGCGCGCGTTGCGTCAGGCTGACGCGCGGTCGCGTGCCGCCCTGGCCGTCCGCCTCGGTGGCGGGCTCTTCCGCGCGCACCTGGCGCAGATGCTCGGCCTTGTCGGCCGCGATGGCGGCCTCGATGCACGCGATCGCCTCGGGCATCTGCTCGACCGTGACGATGCCCTTGTCCGCCGCTTCCTTGCCCATCAGTGCCATCATGCGCCGCGCGACGTCGCCGAAGTAGACGAGATCCGCGCTCGCCTGCGACTTGAAGGTGACGATGCCCACGGACGCCCTCTCAGAGCAGGCGATCCGCCGCGTGGGCGAGGTGGCCGTCGATCAGCGTGTAGCGCACTTCGCCGGCCAGTTCGCGGCCGAGGAAGGGCGTGTTCCTGCCCTGGCTTTTCAGGCGCTCGCGGCTGACGACACAGCGCCCGGCGGGGTCGAAGACGCAGATGTCGGCCGGCACGCCCGGCTTGAGGCAGCCGCGCTCGAGGCCGAGGATGCGCGCCGGGTCGCTGGTGATGCGCGCCAGCGCCACGGGCAGCGGCACGCCGTTGTCGACCGCCCACTTCAGCGTCAGCGGCAGCAGGAGTTCGAGGCCGGTGGCGCCGTCTTCCGCCTCGTCGAAGGGCAGCTGCTTGGCGTCGTCATCCACCGGCGTGTGGTCGGAACACAGCACGTCGATGCTGCCGTCGGCGAGGCCGGCGGCGAGCGCGGCGCGGTCGGATGCCGCACGCAGCGGCGGGTCGAGGCGCGTCATCGGATCGAAGAAGCCGATGTCCTCGTCGCACAGGTGCACGTGGTTGATAGTGACGTCGCAGGTCACGGCGAGGCCCTCGGCGCGCGCAGCGCAGATCAGGGCCAGGCCGGCAGCCGAGGAAATGCGGCGGATGTGCAGGCGGGCGCCGGTCGCACGCGCGAGTTGCAGGTAGGTCGACAAGGCCACCGTCTCGGCAACCACGGGAATGCCGGACAGACCCAGACGCGCCGATACCGCGCCTTCGTGGGCGACGCCGCCCTTGGCCAGATGGGTGTCCTGTGCCTGTAGCCAGATTGGGAAGCCGAAGCTCGCCGCGTACTGCATCGCGCGCATCAGCACCTGGGTATCGACGATGCCATGGCTGGCCTGACCGAAGGCGATGCAGCCCGCTTCATGCAGCTCGGCCATCTCGGTGAGCCGCTGGCCTGCCAGACCGAGAGTGAGCGCCCCCATCGGATGCACATGCGCGAAACCCGGCTGGCGCGCGCGGTGCTTGAGCATCTCGACGAGGCCGGGCTCGTCGAGCGGCGGATCGGTGTCGGGCGGGCAGACCAGCCGCGTCACGCCACCAGCCGCCGCCGCCTTCATCTCCGATTCGAGCGTGGCCTTGTACTCGAAACCGGGCTCGCGCAGCCGCGCGGAAAGATCGATGAGGCCGGGGCAGACGATGCAGCCGGCCGCATCGAGCACGCCCTCGGCGCGAAAGCCGCCGGGCGCCGTGTCGCCGACGCCGACTATTTTGCCCGCGGCAACAAAGACACTGGTCGGCCGGTCGAGCCCGCTGGCCGGATCGATGACGCGACCGTTCTGGATGGCGATCTTCATGATTCGATTACATAGGCAAGACGTTCCTGAAGAAGGACAAGCTGCGCCTCCTTTTGGTTGCTTGCCTGCGAGTGATTGGAATAAGTCGGCCAGTCGGGGAAATATTCCTCGGACTGATTGCCCCACACGGTCCACTTGGGACGCGAACCGCGTGCGAATAGCTCAAAGTATGGGCCGCTGCTGCAACGCTCAATCACGTCGTAAGCCTCATCCGGCTTGCGCGAATGCTCCCTTTTCATGGAGCGAATGATATTGACCTGACTGCGGCCAGGTGCAAGCGTTCTGGCGTTTTTCCCGCGGACACCGAACAGCAGCAGTTCGGTGGTATTTCTGAAATAAAAGCCGACACCCCGTCCATCAGGGCCGCCATCCTTGCGTACCTTGTGCCAGACGATATTCGTTTTGTAATCGAATCCCCACGCAGACAGAACCCTCAACCCTTCCGGCAACAATGCATTGGGAACCCACAGGTAAAGGTGGGCCGTTTCGGCTGATATGGACGCAACAGGCAGATCGCATATCTCCTCCAGCGTCATCGTGCCATAACGGGAAAGTCTCTTGTGCTCTGGCGCCATTTTTCCCGTGCGATTTTCGAAACGCCAAGGAGGATCGGCAAGCACGGTCGCAAACTTCCGTCCTGCTGCCAACGCAAGCAGATCCCGCGCTGCTTCCGAAATGACCGCGTCACGATTGTTCGTCATACAGCCTCCGTGTAATTCCAAACACCAGCAATGGGCACCCACCTCCGCTGCCACCGTTGATGCGCGGCAGCAACTTGCTCATGTGCGTCGTCGAATTGCCGAAACTCGATCCTCGTCCAACTTCGTTGAAAATGGCTTGCAGTTCGTCGCAACGTGTCACGATGACCCCAACGCTTGCGACCCGAAGCTCAAACAAGAGACGAAAATTGTTCAAATCCCGGTCAAAAAACGGATCCTTGTTGTTCCATTCGATTTCGAGTGCTACCCGGTTCTTGAAGCAGTCAACCTTATGCGTAGGCGATTGTGTCGTTTCACCATCGACGACAATTGCGGTGTCGAACTGCCTTTCCTCCCACCCTCGGGCGTAGAGTTGGGAATCGATTTGTTTCGAAATGTCGGACTTGTTTTTGCCGCCCACCGCGATCCAGCTTCTTCGTAACCGAAATCCCGATAACACGTCGACGATGTCGCGCCACTCCTGCGGAAAGTCCTGCGTCAAAATCGCCGAAGCATGTTTCCACTCATGCACTTCATAGTGCTCGAGCAGGAATCTGGGCAGAAGCTCAAGTCCCATCAGCCGGCCCCCCCCGCCAGCATGCTCATCACCGCCATGCGCACGGCGATGCCGAAGGTGACTTGCGGCAGGATCACGGCCTGGCGGCCGTCGGCGACCGACGAATCGATCTCGACGCCGCGATTCATCGGCCCCGGGTGCATGACAATGGCGTCGGGCTTGGCGAGCGCCAGTTTCTCCGGGGTCAGCCCCCAGGTCTTGAAATATTCCTGGGTGCTGGGCAGGAGCGCACCGTTCATGCGTTCGTTTTGCAGGCGCAGCATCATCACCACGTCGGCACCGCGCACGCCATCGGCGAGATCGTGGTGCACGGACAAGGGGGCGCCCGGAATCATGCGTGCCGCCTCGGTCGGCAACAGCGTGCGTGGGCCGACGAGGCGAATCTCCGGCACGCCGAGCGTGGCGAGCGCGTGCAGCTGGCTGCGCGCCACGCGCGAATGGAGGATGTCGCCGACCACCGCGACGGCCAGCTTCGTGAAGTCCTTCTTGTAGTGGCGGATCGTGAACATGTCGAGCAGCCCCTGCGTCGGGTGCGCGTGGCGACCGTCGCCGGCATTCACGACATGGATGTGGTCGCGTCCGGTCGCCGCGAGGTGGCGCGCGATCAGGTAGGGCGCGCCCGAGGAGGCGTGGCGCACGACGAACATGTCGGCCTGCATCGCCGCGAGGTTGTCGACCGTGTCGAGCAGGCTCTCGCCCTTCGCGGCGGACGAGGTGTTGATGTTGAGGTTGATGACGTCGGCCGAGAGGCGCTTGGCGGCGATCTCGAAGGTGGTGCGCGTGCGCGTCGAGTTCTCGAAGAAGAGGTTGAACACGCTCTTGCCGCGCAAGAGCGGCACCTTCTTCACCTCGCGCTCGGCCACCGCCGTGAAGGGTTCGGCGCGGTCGAGGATGTGGTGCAGCATCTCGCGCGAGAGGCCCTCGAGGCTGAGCAGGTGGATCAGCTCGCCGTGGGCGTTCAACTGCGGATTGGGTTGGGGGGCGGGCGTCATTTTTCCCTCAGGCTGAAATTCAGCGTGCCGTCGGTGTCCCGGGCAAGGTCGAGGCTCTGGCTGGCGGGCAGCGAGAGCACCTGCGGGCAGTAGTCGGCGGCGATCGGCAGTTCGCGGCCGCCGCGGTCGGCCAGCACCGCCAGTTCCACCTTCGCCGGCCGGCCGTAGTCGAACAGTTCGTTCAGCGCGGCGCGGATGGTGCGCCCGGTGTAGAGCACGTCGTCGACGAGAATGAGGTGCGCACCCTCCACGTCGGGCAGGTGCGTGACGCGCCCGCCCGCCTTGAGGCCGTTGCCGAGGCGATGGTCGTCGCGGTGGAAGGAAACGTCGATGCTGGCGGGCGGGCCGGCGAGACCGAGCGTCTCGCGCAAGGCCTCGGCGACCCACACGCCGCCGCTGTGGATGCCCACCAGGACGGTCGATGACGTCAGGCGCGGACGGATTTCCGCGGCGAGTTTTTCGATGAGTTCAGTGGCGGGCGGAATGGAGGGCATGGCGTTGATCCAACCAGGCTTGCAGGATGACCGCGGCGGCCTCGGCGTCGAGGCGCGCCTTGTTCTTGCGCTTGTCGCCGGTCATCGCCGACTCGGCGACGGCGGAGGAGTAGCGCTCGTCGGCGAGCTCCACCGGCAGGCGGTAGCGGCCTTCGAGCTGGCGCGCGAAGCGTGCGCAGCGCGCGGCGAATTCGTGTTCGGCGTCATCGACATGGCGCGGCAGGCCGACCACCAGGCGCACCGGATGCCATTCGGCGAGCAAGCGGCCGATGGCGGCGAAGCGGCGGTCGTTGGCGGATTCGGCGATGGTAGCGAGCGCGCGCGCCCGGCCCAGCAGCGTTTCGCCGATGGCGACGCCGACGCGCTTCTCCCCGAAATCGAACGCCATGATGGTTTCGGACCGAGTCGTCTCGCGCTCCCTGCCCTCAGGCATGGCCGGCGACTTCGGAAAGATTGGCGAAATCGACGCCGAGCAGCTGCATCGCCGCCGGCAGGCGTTCCTCCGGCGGCAGGCCGAAGATGATGTCGGGATCGGCCGCGACGGTCAGCCAGGCATTCTGGGAAATCTCCCACTCGAGCTGGCCGGCGGCCCAGCCGGAGTAGCCGAGCGAGACCAGCACGTCGGCCGGCTCGCCGTCGTCGCTCATCGCCTGCAGGATGTCGCGCGAGCTGGTCAGGCCGACCTCCGGGCCGACGCGCAGCGTCGATTGCCACCGGCCGCCCGGGCGATGCAGCACGAAACCGCGGTCGGTCTGCACCGGGCCGCCGAAGTAGACCGGCAGATCCTTGTACTTCGCCTGGTTCTCGCCGGGTGTGAGCGGCACGGCGACGCGCTCGAACAAGGTGCCGAGGTTGATGTCGAGCGGCCGATTGACGATGATGCCCAGCGCCCCCTCGGCGTTGTGTTCGCACAGGAAGGTGAGCGTGCGCGAAAAATTCGGATCGGTCATGGCGGGCATGGCGATCAGGAAATGGTTCGCGAGGCAGGTCGATTCGAAGGTGCTGGCGGTGTTCATGGCTGGCGGCCATTGTAATCTGTCGACGTCCCGTTTTCCGTTCCCGTCATGAGCACCGCCCTCGTCTGGTTCCGCCGCGATCTGCGCGACTTCGATCATGCCGCCCTGGCAGCCGCCTTGCGCGCGGACGGGCGGGTGTATTGCGTCTTCGTCTTCGATACCGACATTCTCGACCCGCTGCCCCGACAGGATCGGCGCATCGATTTCATCCATCACTGCGTCGCCGAACTGGAAGCCGCCCTGCGTGGCCAGGGCGGCGGGCTGATCGTGCGCCATGGTCGGGCGGTGGAGGAAATTCCCCGCCTCGCGGCCGAGCTGAATGTTGAGTCTGTGCATGCCAACCGCGACTACGAGCCGTTCGCCCGCCGGCGCGACGCCGAGGTGGCGCGCCGGCTGGCCGCCGACGGGCGCACCTTCGTCGATCACAAGGACCAGGTCGTCTTCGAGCGCGCCGAGATTCTCACGCAGGCCGGCACGCCGTTTTCCGTCTTCACGCCCTACGCGCGCGCCTGGCGGGCGCGGCTGGCGCCGGCCGACCTGGCCGAACACGTTTGCACGCCATACCCCGGCCAGCTCGCCGTGCCGCCGGAGCCGACTTTCGTCCCGGCGCTGGAAACGCTGGGCTTCGCGCCTACCGATCTCGCCGTGCCGACTGGCATGCGCGGCGGCGCGCGACTCTTCGCGAATTTCCTGGAGCGCATCGACCGCTATCACGAGACGCGCGATTTCCCGGCCGTCCCCGGCGTTTCCTGTCTCTCGCCGCACCTGCGCTTCGGCACGGTGTCGATCCGCCAGTTGGCCGCCGCCGCGCATGCCGAGAGCCTGCAGGCCACCGGCCAGGGGGCCGCGACCTGGCTCAACGAACTGATCTGGCGCGAGTTCTACCAGCAGACCCTCTGGCACCGGCCAGATGTGGTCGATCATGCCTTCAAGCGCGAATTCGATGCCGTGATCTGGGATGACGCGCCCGACCTGCTGGCCGCCTGGCAGGAAGGCCGCACCGGTTACCCGCTCGTCGATGCCGCGCAGCGTCAGCTGCTGCAAGGCGGCTGGATGCACAACCGGCTGCGCATGGTGAGCGCGTCGTTCCTGACCAAGGATCTGGGCATCGACTGGCGGCTGGGCGAAGCACACTTCGCGCGCTGGCTGCTCGACTACGACCTGGCCGCCAACAACGGCGGCTGGCAGTGGGCCGCCTCGACCGGCTGCGATGCGCAACCGTGGTTCCGCATCTTCAATCCCGTCACGCAGTCGGAGAAGTTTGATCCGCAGGGCGAGTTCATCCGCCGCCATGTGCCCGAGCTGGAGGCCGTGCCGGACAAATTCATCCACGCCCCCTGGAAGATGCCCGTGCCGCCGGCGAATTATCCGGCGCCGGTCGTCGATCATGCCGTGGCGCGCGAAAAGACCCTGGCCCGTTTCGGACGCCTGCGGGGCGCCGGCGAAGGCGCGCGGGCTTTCGGTTAGAATCGCCCGCACTGTCCGCCCGGCGCCCATTTTTCCCATGTTGCCCAACCCATTGCGTTCGCCGAACCCCGCCGCGCCGCCGGTCGTGCTGGTGTTCGCCGCCTCGGACCCCACCTGCGGGGCCGGCCTGCAGGCCGACGTGCTGACCCTGGCCGCACACGGTTGCCACCCGCTCACCGCCGTCACCGCGCTGACCGTGCAGGACACCGCCGGCGTCGAGGATCTGCTGCCGCTGGAAAGCGGCTGGATCGCCGACCAGGCGCGCGCGCTGCTCGAGGACATGCCGGTGGCCGCCTTCAAGCTCGGCATGCTCGGCAGCATCGAGGCCATCACCGCCATCGTCGAGATACTCGCCGACTATCCGGGCGTGCCCGTGGTCTTCGATCCGGTGCTCGCCTCGGGACGCGGCGACGCCTTCGCCGACGAGGACATCGTCGCGGCGATGATCGAGATCCTGCTGCCGCAGACCGACATCCTCACCCCGAACAGCCTCGAGGCGCGCCGCCTCGCCCAGGAACTCGGCGACGCCACGGCGGACCTTGCCGAGTGCGCCCGTCGCCTCGTCGGCGCCGGCGCCGGCCATGTACTCGTCACGGGCACGCACGAACGCAGTGCGCGCGTCGCCAATGTGCTTTACGGTTCCCACGGCCCGGTGCGGCGTGACGAGTGGGAACGGCTGCCCGGCAGTTACCACGGCTCCGGTTGCACCCTCGCTTCCGCCATCGCCGCGAACCTGGCCTGGGGACAACCGATGGCCGCGGCGGTGCGCGCGGCCCAGCATTACACCTGGCACAGTCTGGCCTCCGGCTTTCGGCCGGGCATGGGCCAGCATGTGCCGAACCGACTGTGGCGGCATCCGGTTCACCCGGACATCGCCACGGCTTCCCGAACGACCGAGGTGAGCAATGCTTATGTCGTTTGAAAAAATACAACATCCCCTGCACGGCCTGTACGCGATCACGCCGGACGACAACCTGCTGCCGCGGCTTTCGGCGCTGGTCGAGAGCGCTCTCAAGGGCGGCGTCAAATGGGTGCAATACCGCAACAAGATCGCGCCGGCGCCGCTGCGCCGCGCCCAGGCGGCCGAGTTGCTGCGCATCTGCCGCGCCCATGGGGCGAAGCTGATCATCAACGACGACGTCTGGCTGGCCGTGGAAATCGGCGCGGACGGCGCGCACCTGGGCCGCGAGGACATTCCCGGCGGCAGCCTGACCACCGCGCGCGAAGCGCTCGGCGCAAAGCGCATCCTCGGCGTCTCCTGCTATGACGACCTGGCGCGCGCCGAGGTGGCCGTCGATGCCGGCGCCGACTACATCGGCATCGGCAGCGTGTTCGCTTCCGCCAGCAAGCCGCAGGCCACGCGCGCTTCGCTCGAAACGCTGACCGAGGCGAAGCGCCGCTTCGACGTGCCGCTGGTCGCCATTGGCGGCATCACCACGAAAAACGCCACGCAGGTCATCGCCGCCGGCGCCGACATGGTGGCCGTGCTGTCCGATCTCTTCGACGCCATGGATATCTGCAAGCAGGCCGAAAAATTCCACAAGATCTTCAAGGACCGCCATTCATGACACGCAATGAAGCCCTGTTCGCCCGCGCCCAGAAAACCATTCCCGGTGGCGTCAATTCTCCCGTGCGCGCCTTCCGCTCGGTGGGCGGCACGCCGCGCTTCTTCGCGCGCGGCGAGGGTGCCTGCGTGTGGGACGCCGACGGCAAGCGCTACATCGACTACGTCGGGTCGTGGGGGCCGCTGATCCTCGGCCATGCCGAGCCGGATACCGTCAGAGCGGTGCAGGCAGCCGCCGCGAACGGCCTCTCCTTCGGTGCGCCGACCGAGGCCGAGATCGAACTGGCCGAACTGCTGGTCGCCCGCATCCCGAGCATGGACATGGTGCGCCTGGTGTCTTCCGGCACCGAGGCGACGATGAGCGCGATCCGCCTCGCGCGCGGCTTCACCGGGCGCGACATGCTGGTCAAGTTCGAGGGCTGCTACCACGGCCA
>CAZGOH010000040.1:0-19361 GCA_964527195.1 uncultured Methyloversatilis sp. | reverse complement strand
CCGCCCGAACTGCCGGCGACTGCCGCCGCCGCCGCCGAGGAGGCGACGATCTCGGCGGCCGCCCGCCAGCGCGAGCGCTTGCCCGAAACGCCGCCCGGTCGTGTCTATGCCGAGATCTGGAAGGGGGACGTGAAGGTGGCGCAGGTGGATATTCACGGCCAGGTGGAATCGCTCGGCGGCATCGTCGCCAACGGCGGCAGTGCGCTGGCCGGGCCCCTGCTCGCCGCCCAACGCGCGGTGCAGGTGGCGCAGCAGACCGGCGGCGAGATTCGCAGCGCGGGACAACCGGTCGATGGCCGCACCCTGCTGATGCGCGCCCGGCTGAACAGCGCCTACGCGATCTGAATGAAGAATCGGGGGAGAAAACGCTGCCAGTTCGCGCGATTGGCACGCCATCTGCATGAGAGCGGCAAGTGCCCTGTGTTCACGGGGTGCGCGGTGAAATGGACGGGACAAGCAGACGAAATTTGCCGCTGTCCCCGCCCGGGCGGCATCCTTTGCCGGCGTGCGATCCTGCGTAAGAACAAAGCCGCGTTAACGTGAAAGTCGCGGCCGCGACTCTCGACGCTCCCCTCTCCCGCGGGCGGGGCGGCTGATAAAATCCGCGCCCGCCTACGTTTCCACCCACCGGCCCCTTCCGCCATGCCGCAAAAAGTCTTCATCCGCACCTTCGGCTGCCAGATGAACGAGTACGACTCCGACAAGATGCTCGATCTGCTGGGTTCGGAGGGTGTCGAGCGCACCGAGGATGTCGAGGCGGCGGACATCATCCTCTTCAACACCTGCTCGGTGCGCGAAAAGCCGCAGGAGAAGGTGTTCCACGACCTGGGTCGCGTCAGGAGGCTCAAGGAAACGAAACCCGGTCTGCTGATCGGTGTCGGCGGCTGCGTGGCGAGCCAGGAGGGCGAGGCCATCGTCAGGCGCGCGCCCTTCGTCGATCTGGTTTTCGGCCCGCAGACGCTGCATCGCCTGCCCGAACTGATCGCGGCGCGGCGCGCCAGCGGGCGCGCGCAGGTCGACGTGTCCTTCCCCGAAATCGAGAAGTTCGACCGCCTGCCCATGGAACGGATTGCGCGTGCCGAAGCCGGGGCGAGCGCCTTCGTCTCCGTCATGGAAGGCTGCTCGAAGTTCTGCACCTATTGCATCGTCCCCTACACGCGCGGTGACGAGGTCTCGCGCCCCTTTGAGGACGTGATGAGCGAGATCGCCGCACTGGTGAAACAGGGCGTGCGCGAGGTGACGCTGCTCGGCCAGAACGTCAATGCCTATCGCGGCGAAACCGCCGACGGCGGCACGGTCGACCTGGCTTTCGTGCTCGAGGCGGTGGCGGCGATCCCGGAGATCGAGCGCATCCGCTTCACCACCTCGCACCCCTGCGAGATGAACGAGCGTCTGATCGACTGCTTCCGCACCATTCCGAAGCTCGCGCCGCACCTGCATTTGCCGGTGCAGTCCGGTTCCGACCGCGTGCTGGCGGCGATGAAGCGCGGTTACACCACGCTCGAATACAAGTCGGTGGTGAAGAAACTTCGCGCCGCGCGGCCGGATCTGTCGCTATCGACCGACTTCATCGTCGGCTTCCCCGGCGAGACGGCGGAAGACTTCGAAAAGACCCTGCGGCTCATCGACGCGATCGGCTTCGACGCGAGCTTCTCTTTCATCTTCAGCCCGCGCCCCGGCACGCCGGCGGCCGAGATGGAAGACGCCACGCCGGCCGAAACCAAGACGCAGCGCCTGATGCGCCTGCAAAAGCGCATCGAGGAACTGGCCTTCGCCGTGTCGCAGGCCATGGTTGGTTCGGTGCAGAAGGTGCTGGTCGAGGGCCGCGCCAAGAAGGACGCGCACGAGCTCGCCGGCCGCACCGCCAACAACCGCGTCGTCAATTTCCCGGGCAGCGAACGGCTGATCGGCCGCTTCGTCGAGGTGACGATCACCGCCGCCCTGCCGCACAGCCTGCGCGGCGCGGTGGTGACGCGGGAAGCCTGAAAGTCGGTGCCGGCGACACGGCGTGATATCTTTCTCGCATGGCATCTTGCGAACTGTGCGAAAACCCGGGCGGCGGCGTCCTCTGGCAGGATGACCGCTGCCGCGTCGTGCGGGTCGAAGGCGCGGAAGGCGCGGCCTTCCCCGGCTTCTGCCGCGTCGTCTGGCGTGCGCATGCGGCCGAGATGAGCGATCTCGCGCCGGACGAGCGATGCCATCTGCTCGCCGTGGTCGACGCCGTCGAGCGCGCGGTGCGCACCGTCGTCGCGCCGGACAAGATCAATCTCGCCAGCCTCGGCAACGTCGTGCCGCATCTGCATTGGCACGTGATCCCGCGCTGGCGGGACGATAGCCATTTCCCCGCGCCGATCTGGGCTGCCGCCATGCGCCCGGTGCCCGCGCGGCGGCGGCCGACGGACGCCGACCTCGCCGCCGCGCTGCGTGTGGCATTGAAGGAGTTGCCATGAACATCGAATTGCCGCCGCTCGACACGGCCCAGCCGCCCGCTTTCGAAACCGCCGAGGCCTGTCGCGCCTGGTGCGCCGCGCTGCCGCTGACCAATCCGATCCAGGTACAGGCGCAGCTGTTGCGCCAGTTGCACCTGCTCAACCGTCATGCGACGGATTCCGCCACGCGGCTGGCCATGCTGGAACTGCTGCGCGAACCGCTGCACTTCGTGCAGGAGGAAAACGCGATGCGCTTCGCCGGCAGACCGCTGCCGCTCGCGCCGGTCGAACAGGCGGCCTGGGAAGCCAATCGCGACCTGTGGCGTGCGCTGGTCCTCGGCTATCTGCGTTGCCTGGCGCTGGCCGCGGAAGGCGACGCCGCCCTCGTTGCGCAAGCGCCGGCGCTCGCGGTACGCTGCCTGAACGCCCTGCGCTGCCACGTTCTCGATGCCCTGCGCGCCGGCACCACGCCCGCAAGCCCGTTGTGGCACCAGGCGCACGCCGTCTATGCCGAAGCCGAGCGCCTCGGCGTGACGGACGGCCCGGTCATGGCGGCCTATGGCGAACTGGCGCTGCTCGCCGCCGCCAACCTGCACGAGCTGACGCCGCGCATGCAGGCCTGGGTGGCCCGTTGGGCGAATCGCTGGGGCGGCAAGCTGCGTGTGCTGGCGGAACCACCGCCCGCATCGCCGGCGCTGCCGCTGTGCGTCGACCTGGGCAGCGACGCACCGGCCGACTTCCGGCCGCGCTCCGGTGCACAGGTGCGCTGGCTCGACACCGCCGAACTGCGCAAGAGTCTGAAGACGCGCCTCAAGCTGCTCGCCGAGGCGGGCGAGGCGAACACGCCGGCACGCCTCGGGCTGGGCGAGGACTGCGCCCAGCCGGCCTGTGGCGAACTGTTGCGCCGCATCTATCCGCGCTGGGTCAAGGGCGGGGTGTTGCGCCGCCACGACCGCCATCCGCAGCAAGGCTTCTGCCGCTTCGTGGTCGGCACCGACGCCATCCACTACTACCTTTCCGGTCACCAGCCTTTCAAATCGCCCGGCCCGGCGAGCAACGACGAATTGCGTCGCCAGCAGGAAGAGCTGGCCGTCTATGGTCGCGTGCGCGACCGCATCGAGACCGACTACAGTCGCAACCACGGCTTCGAACAGGAAAACTGGGAGATGATCGAGGACTGGGGCACGCTCGATCGCAGCGGTGGCGGATTGCGCCTGGAACGGCCCTTGTCGCAAAGCGGCGGCCGGCTCGGCCCCGGGCAGATGGTGGCGGTGCAACCGGCGGGCGCCGGCGGCCTGCTGCTCGGCGCGGTGCGCTGGGCACGGACGACCGACGCCGCGCTGACGGTCGGCATCCAGCTGTTTCCCGGCCTGCCGGAACCGGTCGCGGTGCGCACCACCGGCGTTACCGGCGTGCGCGTGCCCTACCGTCCCGGCTTCATGCTGCCGGCCCTCGCCGCGCTGGAGGTGCCGGCTTGCGCGATGCTGCCACCAGGCAGCTTCAAGCCCAATCGCATCATGGAAGTCTGGCGCGACACCATGCGCCGCATCCGCCTGCTCGACCTGCTCGAGCGCGGCGGCGACTACGAGCGCATCACCTACACCGAGATTGCCGGCTAGCCCGCGCTTTATCGGCCTGGCTTTCGGACAAGTCCAGCCATTGCGCGCCAGATCTCGTGTGATCGTACTTGGCGAGCGCTGCACTTCAGATTTGAGGCCGAGCATTCGGTAAGCGTTCGGCCTCGAAATGGAATGCCCCCTCCGGTGGTTTGGGCGGTGCTTCGCCGTCCCTCGCCTTTCTCTGCGCCTCTCGCCATGCCGCATCAAATGCGGTCGGCGTCATCAGGGGCGAGAATTCCACGATCAGGCGTGCGCTTCATCCCGGCGGGTAATCGCCAGGCGCAAGCCGGCCGCGTCCAACACGGCGACCAGCGTTTTAAGTGTCGGGTTGCCCTTCGGCGACAGCGCACGGTAAAGGCTCTCGCGTTGAATGCCGGCGCGTTCGGCGACTTGCGCCATACCCTGCGCTTCGGCGACATGGCGCAGCGCCGATAGCAGGGCCTCGCGTCCGCCTTCTTCGTCCGCCTGTTCCATCGCCGCTTGCAGGTATTCGTCGGCGAAGGCGGGATCGTCCCGCAGCAGTTCGATAACCGCTTCGGCATGGGGGCGCGATGCTCGGCTCATTTTCGGTTCCTTTCCTGCCAGTCGTTCCAGTAGTCCACGGCATTCTCAATATCGGCTTTTTGCTTGCGCTTGTCGCCGCCGATCAGCAACACGATCAAGCGATTCCCCGCCCGCGCGTAATAGACCCGATAGCCGGGGCCATAGTCGATACGCGCTTCCCAAACTCCAGCGCCGACCGGCTTGCAGTCGCCGAATGCGCCGGCTTCCATGCGCCCGACACGCGCCAGGGTAAAGGCGCGCGCCCGGCGATCCGCCAGCGATGCCAGCCATTCGGCGAACAGATCGCGGCCATCGTGGGACAGGTAATGCTCGATCTGATACATGCGTGATTGTAGCGTTTAAGTTACAGAATTCAATGCGCTGTGTGGCTACGCTTTGCAACGTCCTGAAAAAGAAAAACCCCGCAACGGCGGGGTTTTCGTGGGCTTCTGGCTACGTCCTGAAACGTGCCGAAAGATGCTCAAAGATTACAGTAGGTCAGCTCGAACTCGACATCCGTCTCGGTCTGCTTCGGGCGCATGTCCGTGTCGGGTACGGTGAAGCGGATGTTGAGCGCGTATTTGTTGGCGCTGATCTCGGGGACGACGGCATGTTCGCGCGACAGGCGCAAACGAATCAGCTGGGCCGCGCGACCTGAGAGCATTTGCTGAAAGGCGCCGTGCGCGGCGACCTGGCGCTCCGGACGGCCCGAGGATCGCAGCAGCCGCAACACGATGGCCAGGGCCTCGTTGATCGGCAGGAGCGGGGAGAGCCAGCCTTCGAGGTCGGCGTGGCGCTGCGCGGTGTCGCGATTGCGCCAAAAATGGTAGGAGGGCAGATCGAATTCGCACACGCCGCCGGGAATGCCGGCGCGGTTCTTGATGCCCATCAGCCACTCGTTCTCGCGCAGGTACTGGCCGGTCTTGCCGTGCATGGCGAGCAGGGCGGTCGAGGTCTGCTCGATCTCGCGCAGCGCGTTGTCGAGGGCTTCCTCGGAAATGTCGGGGTTGTTGCGGAAGGATTGCAGGATCTGCCGCTGCCGTTCGAGCTCCTGGACCAGATCGAACTTCAGGTCGGCGCGTCCGGACACCTCGATGATCTCGAAGAGCGTGACCAGCGCGACGTGGTGTTCGTGGGCGCCCTCGGCCGTCACGAAGTGGATCACTTTCTCGAACAGGTCTTCGAGCCGCAACAGGGTGCGTACGCGCTCGTTCAGAGGGTATTCGTAGGTAATCACGCGCAAGTTTGCTCCATGGTGACCGGGATTCTGACCGATTTATCTTTCCGTCTCAATACGAATTCGACCCGAAAGCTGCCTCAATCGTGCATTTCGTCCGGTTCGCGGGGTTTTTCGCGGGCGAGATCGAGGTAACAGGCATGCAAGGCGGCGACACGCGCGCGCAGGGCGTCGAGGCCTGCCGTGTTTTCGAGAATGTCGTCGGCGATCGCCAGGCGCACGTCGCGCGGCGCCTGCGCGTCGAGAATCGCCCGGGCTTCCGCCCGGGAAAGCCCGCTTCTCGCCATGACGCGGGCGATTTGCGTTTCTTCCGGACAATCGACCACGGCAACGCGGTCGACTTCGCCCCGATAGGCGCCGGTTTCCGCAAGCAGGGGCACGACCAGCACCGCGTAGGGAAAGTCGGCCGTGGCGAGACGGCGAATCCTGGCGAACGCTTCGGCACGGATCATCGGGTGCAGGATGTCCTCGAGCCGCGCGCGCGCACCGGGGTCTGCGAAGACCCGCCGCCGCATGGCGGGGCGGTCGAGAGCGCCATCGGGTGCCAGAATGTCCGCGCCGAAGGCCGCGGTCAGCGCAGGCAAGGCCGCGCCCTGCGCGGCCGTCAGCGCATGGGCGATGGCGTCGGTATCGATGATCGCCGCGCCCAGGCTGGCGAAATGGGCGGCCGCGGCGCTTTTGCCGCTGCCGATGCCGCCGGTGAGTCCGACGACATAGCTCATCGGGCCGGGCAGTCGACGAGCGACGTGTCGGCGAGGCCGGCGGCGAGCACCGGCAGCTTTTCGGCCAGCTCGCCGGCCGGGGCGCGGAAGTCGACGGCGAACCGCGTGGGCGGCAATTCACGGCTCGCCAGTCGCGCCGAACGCACCCCCTTCTTCTGGAGTTCGCGCAGATATTCCCCGGCGGTCTGTTCGCCGCGAAACACGCCGAGGGAAATGGCGAAGGGGCCGAGCGTCGCGTCGGTGACGATTTCGCTTTCATTCACCCCGAGGCGGCGCAGTTCGTTCCGCTTGGTTTCGGCGGCGGCCCGCGTCGGCAATTCCGGCATGACGACCCAGTGCGCGGGGGGTTCGACGCGTGGCGCCACCGTTGCCTCCCAGCCGGGCAAATCCGCGACCGCCGCGGCCAGGCTGCCCGCCTCCGCCGCGGCCAGCCACTCGATGCGCCGGCAGGCGACGGCAGCGGCAGCGGGCAGGAGTCGCAGCTTTTCCGGAGCGATCTGGCCCGCCAGTCGCTCCGGTTCGCGGCCGGGCTCCTCGGCGCGCCAACCGTTCCGGCCCCAGGCAACCAGAAGCAGATTGGCGAGCAACAGAACGAGAAACGCCAGGCGCATCCCGCGGGCGAAGCGGCGTCAGCCGACCTTCGGCAAGTGCGCCAGCGAAGCCTGGATTGCCTCGGCCGGATACTCGAAATCCTCCAGCTTGCCGGCGAAGTAGCTCTCGTAGGCGCTCATGTCGAAATGGCCGTGGCCGGAAAGGTTGAAGAACAGCGTTTTCGGCTCGCCGCTGGCCTTGCAGCGCAGCGCCTCGTCGATGCAGGCGCGGATGCCGTGCGCCGATTCCGGGGCGGGGATGATGCCCTCGGCGCGCGCGAACATCACGCCGGCCTCGAAGGTGCCCACCTGCGGCACGGCCACCGCCTCGATCAATTTCTCGTGGTAGAGCTGCGAGACCAGCGGGCTGTCACCGTGGTAGCGCAGGCCGCCGGCGTGGATGCCGGGCGGCATGAAGTCGTGGCCGAGGGTGTACATCTTCATCAGCGGCGTGTAGCCGGTGGCGTCGCCGAAGTCGTAGGCATACACGCCCTTGGTCAGCGTCGGGCAGGAAGCGGGCTCGACGGCGACCATGCGGATCTTCTGCGCGCGCTTGTCGCCCGCCGCCGCGTCGCCGAGGAAGGGAAAGGTGACACCGGCGAAATTGCAGCCGCCGCCGCAGGGGGCGAAGATCATGTCCGGGTATTCGCCGATCTTCTCGAACTGCTTCTTGGCTTCGAGACCGATCACCGTCTGATGCAGCAGCACGTGGTTCAGCACCGAGCCCAGCGCGTACTTGGTGTCGGGGTCGGAGACCGCCTCTTCCACGGCCTCGGAAATCGCGATGCCGAGGCTGCCGGGGTTGTCCGGATCCCTGGCCAGGATGTCGCGGCCGGCCTTCGTCAGGTGGGTCGGGCTGGCCAGCACCTCGCCGCCCCAGGTCTGCATCATCATGCGGCGGTAGGGCTTCTGCTCGTAGCTCACCTTCACCATGAACACGCGTACCGGCAAGCCGAACATCTGGCCGGCGAACGAAAGCGACGAGCCCCACTGCCCGGCGCCGGTCTCGGTCACCAGCTTCCTGGTGCCGGCGATCTTGTTCAGGTACGCCTGCGGCACGGCGGAGTTGGGCTTGTGCGAGCCGGCCGGCGAGACGCCTTCGTACTTGTAGAAGATCTTGGCCGGCGTACCGAGCATCTGCTCCAGGCGCTCGGCGCGGCACAAGGGGCTGGGGCGCCACAGCGCATAGATTTTGCGGACTTCGTCGGGAATCGGGATCCAGCGCTCGGTCGACATCTCCTGCTCCAGCACCGGGCCGGGAAAGATGGCGAGCATCTTTTCCGGGCCGACCGGGTTGCCGTCCGGCCCCAGCGGCGGGGCCGGCGGATTGTTCAGATCGGCGGCGATGTTGTACCAGTGCGTGGGGATTTCGGATTCGTCGAGAACGACGCGCGTGCGAGTCATGAGCAACCTCCCGTTGGAATGAGTTTTCGCAAAGGCGCGAACATACTGCAAAGCGGGCGCGCTTGCAGCATGGACATGCGGGACGGATCAGAACGTGACGTTTTCCCGGTCGATGATCCACTGCGCCGCCTCGACCAGCCGGGCCTGGCGCGCCTCGTCGAGGCCGTTCATGTGCGCCGCCAGCCATTCGAGGCTGACATGCGGGATCAGGCGCTTGGCCTGGGCGAGATCGTCCGGCAAGGCGGGATCGTCGGCGCTATTGACCAGATGCCGCGCGGTATCCAGATAGAGCTTGCAGAGGTTGGCGCGCATGTTGTCCGCGCCGCGGATCAGCTGGATCAGCAGCGGCGGCAGCGCCCAGACGGTGGCGCACTTGAGGGAAAGCTCGCGGAAGCGAAAGCCGCAGATCAGTTCCTGCGCCATCGCCGAACGGCTGGCCCGCCCGTCGGTGAGCGCGTCGAGCGCCGCCTGCGGCAGTTCCGGCGCGAAATGCCAAAGCAGCAGTTCGCCGATCTCCGCGAGCAGCGCAGCCATGGCGACCTCCTCCGGCGAAATGTCGGAGCGGGCGCGCCCCCACATCTGGGCGATCTGGCTGGCAAGAACGGCACGCGCCGAACAGGCCAGAAGACCCGGTCGCGCATCATCCGTTTCCGGGCTGCCCAACAGCAGGTTGCGGAAATTCCTGAGCCCCAGCTGCATGGCGGCGGCAAGCGTCGTGGTCGTATCGTGGCCGAGCCGATGGGTACGCAACCGCTCGGCCTCGCGCAGGAGCCGCAGGCACAAAAAGGAATCCCCCAGCGCGATGCGGCTCAGGTCGGCGGCGCAGAGGTCTTCGCCCTCCGCGCGTTCGAGCGCGCGCAGGAAGCGCTTGCTGCGCGGCATGCAAGGCATCGTCTGGTGGGTGAGGAACGCGGCCCACTGGTCGACGCCCCAATGCTTCTGGTGTTCGGTCAGCATGCGCTTCCCCTTCCCACGGCGGCGACGCGCGCCGCGTGGATGCGCGCCGCGATCTGCGCCGGATCGGCGCAGGCCCGGGCGATCATGCCGGCATCGACGGCGCGCGCGCGCGCCAGCGCGTCGCGCCACAGCGGCAGCGTGTCGCAACGACGTTCCTCGTAGCCCGGCCGGCCGCGATAATCCGCCTCGCAGGCACCGAGGATTTCCTCGAAACGCTCGGGACGGCGCAGCGCATCGCAGCGTTCGAGCACTTTCAGCACGGTGGCCGGCCGCATTTCGGCGATCTTGCAGATATCGCCGTGGAAACGCGCGACCAGGCGCGCGACGTCGCGGCAGGCCGCCGGCACGCGCAGGCGCGCGCACAGCGGATCGATCAAGGCGGCGCTGCGCAGTTCGTGGCCGATGTGGCGCGGCAGGATGTCGGCCGGCGTCCCGCCCTTGCCGAGGTCATGCGTCAGCGCCGCGAAACGCGCCGGCAGCGAAAGCCCGAGGCGGGCGGCCATGTCCACCACCATCATGACGTGGATGCCGGTATCGATCTCCGGATGGTAATCGGCGCGCTGCGGCACGCCCCAGAGCCTGTCGAGCTCGGGCATCAGCTTTTTCATGGCGCCGCAGGCGCGCAGGGTTTCGAACATGCGCGAAGGTTTTGCTTCCATCAGGCCGCGTGCCAGTTCCTGCCAGACGCGCTCCGGCACGAGCGCGTCGATCTCGCCGTTCGCCACCATGCCGCGCATCAGCGCGACGGTTTCCTCCGCCACGGAAAAATCGGCGAAGCGCGCTGCGAAACGCGCCAGCCGCAGGATGCGCACGGGGTCTTCGGCAAAGGCCGGCGACACATGGCGCAGGATTTTTCTTTCCAGATCGCGGCGGCCGTCGTGGGGATCGATCAACGTCCCGTTTTCGTCGCGGGCCATGGCGTTGATGGTCAGGTCGCGACGCGCCAGATCCTCCTCCAGCGTGACATCGGGAGCGGCATGGAACGCAAAGCCGGTGTAGCCCGGCGCCGTCTTGCGCTCGGTGCGCGCCAGCGCGTGCTCCTCCTGCGTTTCGGGATGCAGGAAGACCGGGAAATCGCGGCCCACCGGCCGGAAGCCGCGCGCCAGCATGTCTTCCGGCGTGGCGCCGACGACGACCCAGTCGCGATCCTGAACCGGCAGACCGAGCAGCTCGTCGCGCACCGCCCCGCCGACGCGGTACACGCGCATTTCAGCCGGCGAGATAGCCCGGCGCCACCGCCTCCAGCGACATGGCGGCGAGGCCGAAAGGCAGGGTGCAGCCTTCCGGGCAGACGTTCGGCACCTGCATGGACCAGACGTTGTCGCGCGTCATCGGCCCGTTGGGCAGGAACTCCATGAAGAAGGCCTGCAGGATCGACAGGGCGAACGGCAGGCCGACGATGGGGCGCGGATGTCCGGAAAGCGCGCCGGCCAGGGCGACCAGTTCGCGCAGGCTGTACTGGCGCGGCCCGCACAAGGGATAGATCCGGCCCGCGCTCTCCGGGTGATCCAGCGCGCCGACGACGGCCGAGACGACATCCTCGATCCAGACCGGCTGGAACCGCGCCTCGGCGCAGGCGAGCGGCACCACCGGCGTGATCTTCAGCAGGCCCGCGAACAGCGTGAGGAAGGTGTCGCCGCGCCCGAAGATCACCGCGGGCCGGAAGATCGTCGCTGCGGGAAACGCGGCGCGCAGCGCATCCTCGCCGGCCGCCTTGCTTTTGAGGTATTGCGAGGGTGCATCCGGCGCCGCGCCGAGGGCCGAGACATGCAGCAGGCGCGGCACGCCCGCGCGTGCGGCGGCACGTGCGATCTTGCCGGGCAGTTCGGCGTGGGTGCGCTGGAAATCGCCCCGGAGGATGCCGACCAGGCTGATGACCGCGTCTTGCCCCGCCATCAGGCGCGCCAGCACCGCTTCGTCATGCACGTCGGCCGCGACGAGATGCGCCGTGGGCAGCACGGCGAGATGGCGTGCGCGTTCCGGACGCCGCGTCGGCAAGGTGACGCGAAAGTCGGCCGCGACGAGACGGCGGGCGATGGCGCCGCCGACGAAGCCGGTGCCGCCGATCAGCAGGATGTTCTTCATGGCAGGTCCTCCGCGGTGCCATCGGCGAAAGCGCGCGGCCGGATCATGCCGAGCCTTTCGGTCAGGCTCGGCGAGGTGTCGCCCCGCTTCAGGGCGGCATACACCACGGCGTTGGCCATCACTTTCCTGACGTAGTCGCGCGTTTCGTCGAAGGGAATGGTTTCCGCATAGATCGCACCCTCGATCGGCCGCTCGGCGCGCCACTTGCGTGCCCGGCCGGGACCGGCGTTGTAGGCGGCGGAGGCGAGCACCGGATGGTCGTCGAGGCTGTCGGCCACCATGCGCAGATAACGCGTGCCGAGCACGACGTTGGTGTCCATGTCATTGACCTGCCCCGGCCGAAAATCCCGCATGCCGATTTTCTGGGCCACGTAGCGCGCGGTCGCCGGCATCAGCTGCATCAAGCCCTGCGCGCCGGCGCTGGAGCGGGCATCCATGATGAAACGGCTTTCCTGGCGCATCAGTCCATAGACCCAGGCGGTATCGAGTCCGGCGGCACGGATGTGCGGTTCGACGCGTTCGATGAAGGGCGTGGGATAACGCCGGAAGAAATTGTGTTCGTTGCGCGTGCGATCAGCGGAGCTGATGGCGCGGTCGATGACCTCGTGCCGGTGCGCGAGTTCGGCGGCCGCCAGCAAGAGGCGGTCGTCGGCGTCACGCAGCGCCCCGTTCCACTCGCGCACGCCGTCGATGCGCATGCCGGCGCCGATCAGCGCCAGTCCGCGCAACAGGCCGGGGCGGGCGCGCGCCGCTGCCAGTTCGTCGGCGCCGGGCAGTGTCGTCGCGGCGGGTACGACATAGCGGCGGCCGAGCGCCTCGGTGGCGAGAATCCCGTAGAAGTCGGGGCGGTCGGCGATGCGGCGGAAACTCTCGTGGGCGAGTGCGGGCGTCCCGGCCGCCAGATGCGCCCGACCGCGCCAGTAGACCCATTCGGGCCGCTCGGCCAGGTCCGCCGGCAAGGCGTCGATGGCCCGCGCCACGGCGGGCCAGTCTTCCGCGCGCAAGGCGGCGCGCACGCGCCAGGCGTGCTGGTCGGCGGTGAAGTTGGCGGCCAGCGCCGCCGCCTCGTCGAACCAGCCGGAAGCCTCCGGCAAATGGCCGAGCGCACCGCGCCAGGCAAGGTGGGCGCGCACGAAGGCGCGCTCCGAAGCACCGAAACGCGCTTCGATCTCTCCCCAGCGCGTGGCCGCGCTACGCACGTCGGCGCGCGACATGCGCACGACTGCGAACATCGCCAGCTCACGTTCGCGGCGCGATTCCGCAAAGCGCTCCGGCAGCCGCGCCAGATGGCGCACGGGGTGGTCGATGATCGCCTCGATCGCCTGCACCGATGGCGCCTGGTCACGCGGCAACCAGCCGGCGAGCACCCGCGCTTCCTTGAGCCGGCCGAGCGACCATTGCCGGCGCAGACGCTGCCAGATTTCCTCGCTGTCCAGTTCGCCGCCCGCCGCCAGCCGTGCCAGCGGCGCATGGCAGGATTCCGGCAGCACCGCCTCGCCGGCGAAGAGTCCGCGCGCCTCCGCCGTGATCGGCTCGTCCATCCGCAGACGGGCGCCCAGAGCGATGCAGCGCAAATCGGCATCCGGCTGGGCCATCTGGCTGAAATGCGCCAGCGCCTCGGGCCACGCAGCGCGGCGCACCAGGGCGCGCACCCAGTCGCCACGCATTTTCTCGGCCAGATAGGTGCCTTCGTGGCGGACGATGAACGCCTCGATGTCGGTGGCGGCGCGTTGGCCGATCTGCTGGGTCAGCACGAAATACTCGCCCCACGGCGCCAGCGGATGATCACCCAGCCGCTCGACCGCGCGCACCAGCCGCGCCCGGTCGCCCTTGGCGAAGGCGTCGCGCGCCGTGGCGAAATCGGCGTCGGCGGGGTGTGCGACGAACTGCCCCCATGCCGGTTGGGCGAGGATCGCGCAGGTCACGCACACGAGCCGCAGCACGCCTGCTCTGGCTTTAGCTATCATCGTTTCAGCTTAGCACACGAGATACCCGACCTATGACCGAGAAGCCGGCCGATCATGCCGCATTTCGCCAGGCCCTGCGCGAGGAAAAACTGTCCGCCCGGCTTGCCCTGACGGTGGCGGCGCACGCCGCGGCGAACGCTCGCGTGCTAGGGCATCTGGCCGCGCTTTTTGCAGATCAGCCGGCGGCGAGGATCGGGCTGTGCGTCGCCGTGCGCGGAGAAGTCGATTGCCTGCCGCTCGCCACCGACCTGCACCGGCGCGGCTGGGATGTCGTCATGCCGGTGGTCGAGGTCCGCGCGGCCCCGATGGTCTTCCGTTCCTGGTGGCCCGGCGCGCCGATGACGGTCGATCCGCACGGCATTCCCGTTCCCGCCACCTGGCCGTGCCCGCCGCCGCAGGTTCTGCTGATCCCGCTGGTGGCCTTCGACGCCGCCGGTTTTCGTCTCGGCTACGGCGGTGGCTATTTTGATCGCACGCTGGCCACATGCAACCCGCGGCCACAGACCCTCGGCGTCGGCTTCGAACTTGCCCGCGTGCCCAGCATCGCCCCCCTGGCGCACGATATCCCGCTCGATGCCATCGTCACCGAACATGGCGTCCGGCGGCATCGTACCCCGGCCCCCTTGATTTTCGGGGCGAACCGGTCGAACATGGCCGACCCGCCGCATCCGGAGACTGTTCGCATGAGTTCGTCCGCCGCCCTGCCCCTGATCACCCTGCAACCCGTCGCCGATACGCACGGTCTTTGGACGGCGCTGCTGCTGCATGCCGATCGTGCGCCGGATGCCGGCTGGCTGGCAGCCTTGCTCGACGACGCGGCGTTCGTCGCGCTGCTGGAGACGACCGCGTGCATCGTCGCCACCGACGCGGCGACGACGGGCCTGGCCGCCGCGCATCTCCCGCCCCGCCTGCACCTGCTGCCCGCCGACGGCGAGGGCGGTTTCACCGGCTTCGGGCGACCCGTCGCCTTCGCCGTGCCACCCGCATCGCCAGGAAGCAAGGGGGGGGATCCCGCCGCTCGGGGCCTGCTGCTCAAGCTGCTTGCGCTGACGGCAGCGGATGCCGATAGCGACGCCATCGAAGCGTTGATCAAGCGTGATCCGAACCTTTCCTACCATCTGCTCAAGCTGGTGAATTCGGTGGCCTACGCACCGGGCAAGCGCATCGACAATTTCGCGCAGGCCATCGCCATGCTCGGTCGCCGTCAGTTGCAGCGCTGGCTGCAATTGCTGCTTTACGCGCGCAGTTCGGGCAGTGCCACGGCCAGCCCCCTGCTGCCGCGTGCCGCGCTGCGCGCCAGCCTGATGGAAGGGCTGGCGCGCCACGCCGGCCTGGGACGCGAGCGCGAGGATCAGGCCTTCATGGTCGGCATGTTTTCGCTGCTGGATGCCTTGTTCGGCATGCCCATCGACGCGGTGGTCGCGCCGCTCAACCTGGCCGAAGAGATTCTCGAGGCGCTGACGACGGGCACCGGCCCGCTGGGGCCGCTGCGCGGGCTGATGCTGGCGAGCGAGGGCGCGCCGGGCGAGGAACTCGCCGCGCGGCTGGCGGCCGCGGGCATCGCCCACGCCGACTGGGCGCGCATGCTGGCAGGTGCCTGCCGCTGGGCCGTCCAGGTCGCCGGGGAAGCCTGATGGAAGCCGACCGGCTGGCGGAAGGTCGCCGCGCATGCGAATCGGCGCGCGGCGTGCCGGGGGCCTGCATGCTGGCCGGCCAGGTGCAGATCCTCGACCAGATTCACGAATCGGTCATCAGCATGGATCTGGACGGCTTCATCACCGGCTGGAACCGCGGCGCCGAGAAACTCTTCGGCTACACCCCGCAGGAGGCCATTGGCAAGCACATCCTCTTCCTGTATGCCGACCCAGACGCCGACGACGATAGCGAGGGCTTCCAGGAGGCCTTCCTCGAGAACGGCAGCCGCGAGCTCGAAGTGCGGCGCCGGCGCAAGTCGGGCGAGATCTTCTGGGCCAGCCTGCAACTGACGCTGATGCGCGACGAGGCCGGCGCGCCGAGCGGAATGATCGGCTACCTGTCCGACATCACCGACCGCAAACACGCCGAGGACCGCATCCATTACCTCGCCTATTACGATGGCCTGACCAATCTGCCCAATCGCACGCTGTTCTTCAAGCTCGTCGACCAGGCGCTCGCCGAGGCGCGCCGCTCGCATCAGCACGGCGCCATTTTGTTCATCGACCTGAACCGCTTCAAGCCGATCAACGACACGCTCGGCCATGCCGTCGGCGACCGCCTGCTGCAGGGCATCGCCGAACGGCTGCGCGACGTGGTGCGCGGCCAGGATGTGGTGGCGCGGCTCGGCGGCGACGAGTTCGTCGTCGCGCTCTTCGACATCGCCAGGCGCGAGCACGCCGCCGTGGTCGCGCAGAAGCTGCTCGCCGCGCTCGATCCGCCCCTGTACGTCGACAATCACGAGCTGAAGATCGGCGCCGCCATCGGCATCAGCACCTACCCGCGCGACGGCGAAGACACGGTCACCCTGCTGCGCATGGCGGACATCGCCATGTACCGCGCCAAGCAGGCGGAGAAGGACGGCTACGCCTTCTTCAGCGAGGAGATGAACCAGCGCGCGCAGGACAGGATGCGCATCGAATCCGGCCTGCGCCAGGCCATCGCGAACGGCCAGCTGCTGCTGCACTACCAGCCGAAGATCGATCTCGCCAGCGGGCGCATCGTCGGCGCCGAGGCGCTGGTGCGCTGGCGCCATCCGGAGCGCGGCATGGTGCCGCCGGGAGAATTCATCCCCGTCGCCGAAGAGTCGGGCCTGGTGACACGCCTGTCTTCCTGGGTGCTCGACGATGCGCTGCGCCAGGCGCGCGTCTGGCAGGATGCCGGGCTGCCGGCGACGAAGATCGCCGTCAACCTGTCGGCGCGCGATTTCGCTCCGGGACTCGCCGCGCGCATCACGGCGATGCTCGAGACGCGGGGCCTGGCGCCGGACTGGCTGGAGCTCGAGATCACCGAAGGCATGCTCACCGAGAGCAGCGAATCGGTCATCGCCATGATGGACGAACTTGCCGCGCAGGGCGTGGCACTGGCGCTCGACGATTTCGGCACCGGCTATTCGAGCCTCGCGTATCTCAAGCGCTTTCCGATCGACACGCTGAAGATCGACCGCTCGTTCGTGCGCGGCATCCCCGACGACGGCAACGATTGCGCGATCGCCGGCGCCATCGTCAGCATGGCGCAGCGGCTCGGCCACCGCGTCATCGCCGAAGGCGTCGAGACGGCGGAACAACTCGCCTTTCTCAGGACGCTGGGCTGCGACGAAATCCAGGGCTATCTGTTCTCCCCGCCGGTGGATGGGGAGGCGTTCGCGGCGATGCTGCGCGCCGATCAGCGCCTGCAGGCGTAAACGATGCGTTCCAGCGCCGCGTCGAGGCGCGCGCGCGCGGTGCCGAAATTGAGACGCACGAATTGCCGCCAGGCCGTACCGGGGCCGAAGGCGGTGCCGTCGGACAGGCCGACGCCGGCCGCCTCGAAGTGCGCCGCCGGATGCTCGAGGCCGAGTCCGCGGCAATCGATCCAGGCCAGGAAGCTCGCCTCGACGCGCGCCATCGCCAGCGTCTCCTCTGCATTCACCACCTGTTCGACGCGCGCGGCGTTGGCCTTCAGACGCTCGATCAGCGCGCGCCGCCAGGTGCCGTCCGTCCGGTAGGCCGCCTCGCAGGCGACGAGGCCGAGCGCGTTCGGGTGCGGCACGATGCCGTCCATGGCGGCAAGGAAATTGCGCCGCAGGCCAGCGTCCGCAATCACGGCGAAGGCGCAGCCCAGCCCGGCGATGTTGAAGGTCTTCGAAGGCGCCATCAGGGTGATGGTGCGCGCGGCGATTTCGGGCGACAGCGTGGCGAACGGCCGGTGCCGGCCGGAAAGGGTCAGGTCGCAATGGATTTCGTCGGCACAGACGACGAGATCGTGCTTTTCGGCCAGCGCGGCCAGCTGCCACAACTCGTCCTCGCGCCAGGCGCGGCCGACCGGGTTGTGCGGGTGGCAGAGCAGGAAGAGCTTCGCCCCGCGCATCAGCGCGTCGGCGGCGGCGAAGTCCCAGCACCAGCCGCCCGTTCCGCCCATGTCGTCCTGCACCAGCGGCAGGGTGCGCAAAAGTCGGCCCTGGCGGGACGGCGCGGCGAGGAAGGGCGGATACACCGGCGTGGCGGTAAAGACCGGCCCATCGACCGCCCGGCACGACACGTCGAGCCCCGGCACCAGCCCGGGCAGCCAGACCAGCCAGCCGGGGTCGACCGCCCAGCCGTATTCGCGCGCGCAATGGGCGACCACGGCATCGGCCAGGCTCGCCTGCGGCGCGACATAGCCGAACCAGCCGTTGTCGACGCGCGCGCGCAAGGCGGCGACGACTTCCGGCGGCGCGGGAAAATCCATGTCCGCCACCCACAGGGCAATCACGTCGCGGCCGGCGTAACGGCCCCAGCGCAGGGAATCGGCGGGCGGGACGAAATCGCTATCCAATTCGATCAGCCAAGGAACAGGCGGTAGGCGGGGTTGTGCGACTCGTCCCAGTGACGGTAACCGAGGTTTTTCAGGAAGGCGCGGAAATCCTTCATCTCGCCGGGCGGCACCTGCATGCCGACGAGCACGCGGCCGGTGTCGGCGCCGTGGTTGCGGTAGTGGAACAGCGAAATGTTCCAGCCGGCGCTCATACGGTTGAGAAAGTGCATCAACGCGCCCGGCCGCTCGGGGAACTCGAAGCGGTAGAGCAGCTCGTTGCTGACCTGCGGCGCGTGGCCGCCGACCATGTGGCGGATGTGCAGCTTGGCCATTTCGTCGTCGGTGAGGTCGAGCGTGGCGTAGCCGTGCCGGCGCAGGTTGTCGACGAGTTTCCTCGCCTCGCCGCGGTCGGCCACCTGCATGCCGACGAAGACGTGCGCCTCACCGGCGTCGTGGAAGCGGTAGTTGAACTCGGTGATGTTGCGGTTGCCGATCAGGGCGACGAACTTGCGGTAGCTGCCCGGTTTCTCGGGCAGGGTGACGGCGAGCACCGCCTCGCGCTGCTCGCCGACCTCGGCGCGTTCCGCCACGAAGCGCAGCCGGTCGAAATTCATGTTGGCGCCGGAGGCGACCGCCACCAGCGTCTTGCCGTGCTGGCGGTGCTGCTGCGCCCAGGCCTTGGCGCCGGCGACGGCGAGCGCGCCGGCCGGTTCGAGAATCGAACGCGTGTCCTCGAAGACATCCTTGATCGCCGCGCAGAGGGCGTCGGTGTCGACCCGCACGATGTCATCGACATGCCGGCGGCACAGGCGGAAGGTCTCGCGGCCGACCTGGCGCACGGCTGCGCCGTCGGCAAAGAGGCCCACCGAATCGAGGCGGATGCGCCGGCCGGCCTTGAGCGAACGGGCCATGGCATCGGCATCCGTCGCCTCGACGCCGATCACTTTCGTTTGCGGCCGCAGGCGCTTGACATAGGCCGCCACGCCGGCAATCAGCCCGCCGCCGCCGACGCAGCAGAACACCGCGTCGATCGGGTCGGGGTGCTGGCGCAGGATTTCCATGCCGATGGTGCCCTGGCCGGCGATGACTTCGGGGTCGTCGAAGGGGTGGACGAAGGCCAGGCCGTGCTTTTTCTCCAGCGCCAGCGCGTGGGCATAGGCGGCGTCGAAGGCCTCGCCGTGCAGCACCACTTCCACCCGCGCGCCGCCGTGCTTCCTGACGGCGTCGATCTTGATCTGCGGCGTCGTCGTCGGCATGACGATCACGGCGCGAATGCCGACCTTGCCCGCCGCCAGCGCCACGCCCTGCGCGTGGTTGCCGGCCGAGGCGCAGATGACGCCG
>CAZGOH010000039.1:0-19419 GCA_964527195.1 uncultured Methyloversatilis sp. | reverse complement strand
CTACCCCTTCACAACAACGCCCCTCACCTCAACAGTGCGGGGCGTTCGCGTTTGGAAGCTTGGAAAGGCCTTCTCCCCTTTGCAAGGTGAAGGGGTAGAATGCGCCGACCATGAAAACCACATTCCTTGATTTCGAGCAACCCGTCGCCGAACTTGAGGCGAAAATCGAACAGCTTCGCTTCGTTCAGGACGATTCGGCAGTCGACATCTCAGATGAGATTGGCCGCCTTGAGAGTAAAAGTACAACGCTGATCAAGGACATCTACGGCAAGCTTTCTCCCTGGCAGATAGCCCAAGTGGCGCGCCACCCCCAGCGTCCCTACACCTACGATTATCTTGAATTGATCTTCAGCGACTTTGTCGAGCTGCACGGTGATCGAACATATGCCGACGATCACGCGATCATTGGCGGGTTGGCGCGCATGAATGGACAGTCCTGTGTCGTGATTGGCCACCAGAAGGGCCGTGATACCAAGGACAAGATTTATCGCAACTTCGGTATGCCTCGCCCCGAAGGCTATCGGAAGGCACTTCGCTTGATGCGACTTGCGGAGCGCTTCTCCATCCCGGTATTCACCTTTATTGATACCCCTGGTGCCTATCCCGGAATTGACGCCGAAGAGCGCGGTCAATCCGAAGCAATTGGACGCAATCTTTACGAGATGGCCGAGTTGAAGGTTCCCATCGTCGCGACGGTGATCGGCGAAGGTGGTTCGGGTGGTGCTCTCGCGATTGCTGCGGGCGATGTCCTGCTGATGTTGCAGTACTCGACCTATTCGGTGATATCCCCTGAGGGCTGTGCTTCGATTCTGTGGAAAAGTGCTGATCGTGCGGCGGATGCGGCTGAAACCATGGGGATTACCGCCGCGCGATTGAAGACCCTTGGTCTTGTGGACCGCGTGGTGAACGAACCGGTCGGCGGGGCTCATCGGGATCCGCGCGCGATGGCCCAGTCGCTCAAGAAGGCACTTCAGGATGCGCTCCGCCAACTTCAGATGCTGACTCCCGAGGAACTTGTCCAGAGGCGTTACGAGCGCATGATGAGTCATGGCAAGTTCAAGGAAGTATCGCGCCACTGAGAAAACCGCACTTGAAGAGACGGTAAGCGCGTCGCTTGCACGCCACGTGATGCCGGGACAGCGTGTGGTCGTTGCGCTGTCTGGCGGTGTCGACTCCGTCGTATTGCTGCATGTGCTTGCCGATCTGCGGACCGATAATTGTTGGGGAAGGCATTCGTATCGTCTTTCTGCCTTGCACGTCAACCATGGCCTGAGCCCAAACGCCGGCCGCTGGGCTGGGTTTTGCGAGGCGCTGTGCGCCAGCCTCGATGTCCCCTGCGAGTGTCGTTGCGTCGATGTCGAGCGGGAATCGCATGACGGACTGGAAGGAGCGGCACGACGTGCCCGACATGCGGCATTTGCACAAACCGTCGGTGTCGACTGGATACTTTTGGCGCATCATCGGGACGATCAAGCGGAGACGCTGCTTTTCAATCTGCTGCGTGGATCCGGCCTGAGCGGTGCGGGGGCGATGCGAGAGCGAAACGGCCGCCTGTTGCGGCCACTGCTCAGGATAAATCGATCACTGATCGAGTCATACGCGAGAAAACGACAGCTCGAGTGGGTTGAAGACGAAAGCAATGCCGATACGAGGCATTCAAGAAATTTTCTGCGCGGATGCGTCATTCCGGAGATCGCCCGGCGCTTCCCTGCTGCGGGGAAGAACCTGGCCGCCGCTGCCGCGCGCTTCGCCGAGGCCGAGGAGTTGCTCGATGATCTGGCATGTATCGAGTTAGGGGAGACCGCTTCTTTTCCTGTGCCTGTTGCAACCATGGAGCAGTTGCGAGAGGCGAATGCGCGCAATGCGCTGCGTTACTTGCTGAAAAAACAGGGAGTGCGAATTCCGAGTGAATTACGGCTTCGCGAAGCCTTGCGCCAAATGCTTGCCGCAGGTGCGGATCGTCATCCCGAGGTAAAGTTTGGTTCTCATGTCATCTACCGGAGACGTGGATTGATTCATCTTGGCGAGGCTGAAACCCGGAATCAGATGCCGAGGTAACGGTGCCAGATGTCGTGATCGGCGTCTAGGGCAGCCGAAGAGCCCTGCCAGACCACGCGGCCCTTTTCAATGAGCGTGTGGTGATCGGCGAGCTTGATCAGCCGATCAACATATTTATCGACGACGAGGATCGTTTGTCCGGCCGCGCGCAGGCTGTCGAGACAGTTCCAGATTTCCTCGCGGATCAGGGGGGCGAGTCCCTCGGTGGCCTCGTCGAGGATCAGCAGGCGCGGGTTGGTCGTCAAGGCCCGGCCGATGGCGAGCATCTGTTGCTCACCCCCCGATAACTGGTTGCCCAGATGGTGCTGACGTTCGGCCAGTTGCGGAAAGAAGGAAAAAACCTTGGAGGGTGTCCAGGGATCCCGCGCGTTGCTTCGATTCGCCGCGAAGGCGAGCAGATGCTCCCCGACAGTGAGGTTGGCGAATACCTGCCTGCCCTCGGGGACGAGCCCGACACCCAGTCGGGCAATACGATCCGGGCGCGTACCCGCTATCGACTTTCCAAGCAGGTGGATCGTCCCTTCCCTAGGCGGCAGCAGGCCGCAAATGGCGCGGATCGTGCTGGTCTTGCCCATGCCGTTTCTGCCAAGCAGCGTGGCGACCTCGCCTTCGCGGATCGTCAGGTCGATGCCGAACAAGACCTGGCTTTCTCCGTAGCCTGCCTGGAGCGAGACGATCTCGAGCAAGGGGTTCATGGGGTATGGTCGCCGAGATAGGCGCGTCTGACATCCGGATTTGCGCGAATCACATCCGGCGTGTCGCTGGCGATCATGCGACCGGCAACGAGCACCGAAACCCGGTCGGCAAGCCGAAAGACGATGTCCATGTCGTGCTCGACGAGCAGTACCGTCTGTTCTCCCTTGAGCGAGGCCACCAGATTGGCCATGCGCTCCGATTCCTCCGGCCCCATGCCCGCCATCGGCTCATCGAGAAGCAGCAGGCGAGGGCGTACGGCAAGAGTCATTGCGAGTTCCAGCACGCGCCGTTCGCCGTGAGAAATGCCGCAGGCGAGCGCACCGGCCTGTTCGGAGAGACCGACGTACCCGAGCCAATCTTCGGCTTCCTCGATCATCCGGAAGCCGGAATGCCCCTGATCCTCTGCAGAGTCGGCGCTGGCGGAACGCCAAAAGCTGAACGAGGTACCGAAGTCGCGGCTGCGTGCCTGGACGGCGAGCCGCACGTTTTCGAGTACCGGCAAATGCGGGAAGACTTGCGTGATTTGGTAGGAACGGGCGATACCCCGGGTCACGCGCACATGCATTGGCAGTGCGGTGATGTCCTCGCCGGCAAACCGGAGAGATCCTTCGTCCGCTTGCATACCGCCGGAAATCAAGTGGATCAACGTGGTTTTGCCGGCTCCATTCGGACCGATCAAGGCATGAATCTCGTTTTCTTCTATTGCGAGATTGACGCCATTGGCTGCCCACACGCCGCCAAAATGCTTCTTCAGTCCGGAGACTTGCAGCAGCGCGCTCATTTCATGCGCCTTCTCGTATCGAGGAGCCCCGCAAGCCCGCGCGGAGCGAACAGCACGACGGCAAGCAGCACGATGCCGACGTAAAAGTGGCTATGCTCGGTGAAGCGCGCCAGCCACTCTTCGATTCCGAGGAGCGCGAACGCCCCGAGCACGCCGCCGTAGCGGTAACCCACGCCGCCGAGAATTACCATGACAAGCAGCATTCCCGATTGCGTCCAGTAAAGCTGGGACGGACTGGCCATGCCGTTCTGGTTTGCGAGGAGCGCGCCGGCCAGCCCCGCGAGGGCCGCCCCGATGACAAAACAGACCAGTTTCAGCGTTCGTACCGGATATCCAAGTGCCGCCATGCGTTCCGGATTCTGTCGCAAGCCGGCAAGTGCGTGTCCGTAGCGCGACGTTGTTACCCGCCTGAGAAAATACAGCACCGCCACCAGCAAGGTGAGCGTGACCCAATACAAGGTGATGTCGTCCGCAAGATCGAGCGGAGCAAGGTCGGAGCGTCGGTCGAGAGGGATGCCGTCGTCGCCTCCGGTGATCTGGAGGGAGACCACCGAGTAATAGATCATTTGCGCGAAGGCAAGGGTGATCATGATGAAATAGACGCCCCGTGTGCGCAGGCATAGGGCGCCAATCGCCAAGGCTGCCGTGGCCGCCGCGAGCACGGCCAGAGGCCATGCGATCCAGGCCGAAAAAATTCCCGTGCCCATCAGCAACGCGACGACATAGGCGCCAATGCCAAAAAACGCTGCGTGCCCGAAGGCGACCATGCCGCCGTAGCCGACCACGAAATTGAGACTCGTCGCCGCCAGCGCAAAAATCAGAAGCCGTGTCGCGAAGCTGATGTAATACTCCTCGTCGGCTGCCTGCAACAACAGCGGCAAGAGTGCCGCCACCACCCACAGTACGATTTCGAGACCCGATTGCCGGTTCATGCGCGTGCCGGAAACAGTCCTTCGGGACGCCAAAGCAGGACGACGGCCATGAGGAGATAGATGGCCACCGAGGCGAGGGCGGGGCCGAGGTGTGCGGCAAGATCCGGCGGGGCGATGGCGCGCAGCAGGGCAGGCAGCAACGCCCGTCCGAGCGTGTCGACGATACCAACCAGCAGGCTGCCGACCAGCGCGCCGCGAATCGAGCCGATGCCGCCGATCACGATCACCACGAATGCAAGAATCAGGATGCTTTCGCCCATGCCCACCTGAATGGCGAGCAGGGGGCCGAGAAGGACGCCGGCAACGGCGCACAGCGCGGCGCCCAGGGCAAAAATCCCGGTGAAGAGCAGGCGGACATCGATGCCCAGTGCTTCCGTCATCGTGCGGTTGGCGGCCCCGGCGCGTACCCACATGCCGGCGCGCGTATGGGCGACAAGCCAGTAAAGCAAAACGGCGACGCCGAATCCGACGGCGATGATCAGCAGCCGATACGCGGGGTAGCTGAAGCCGAAAATGTCGATCGGGCCCGCGAGGGCGGCAGGCGGGTTGAGCATCAGGGGTTGGGGCCCCCAAATCATCCGGACGACCTCGTTTGCGATCAGGATGAGCGCAAAGGTTGCCAGCACCTGGGAGAGATGGTCGCGACGGTAAAAATGACGCAGCAAAACAATTTCGAGCAGGGCGCCGACAATGGCCATGCCAATGACGGCCCCCAGAACCCCGACCAGGAAAGACCCCGAAGCTTGCGCCGCCGCCGCACCGAGATAGGCGCCCCCCATGTACAGCGAGCCATGGGAAAGGTTGATCATGTCCATGATCCCGAACACCAAAGTCAATCCGGCCGCGAGCAGAAACAGCATCAGCCCGAACTGAAGTCCGTTGAGCGCCTGTTCAAGTATCAGTTGGGTCATCGGCGATCACATTCGGCCGCGCCGCGCGAGGCTGATGAAGCGTGTTCGTGGGGACGATCTGAACTCAGCCAGGAGGACGCGGCTTGGTGTTCGGTTTTGCCTGCGGCTGCGGAGGGCGAGGTCCACTTCCCGGTTTGCGTTGCTTTCCCTTGAAGCGGTTCTTGCTTGCGGGCGCACCGCCCGTCGGCTTGTTGCCGGGCCCGCCGTAGGTGGTGAAAGGCTGGCCAGTGGCGCGATTGCCCGGAGCGGTCTGGATTTCGAGTTCGTTCAGCTCATCCCATTCGGCGTCGGAACGATCACGATCCGGAATCGACAACAATTCGCGGATACGTCTGCGTGGATCGAATGCCGGTGCGCCCGGGAAGGGCAGGGGAGAGGGTGAGGCGGGCGCGGGATTTTCCTCATTCACCTGAGGCGGGTTCTCTTCGATATCAAGCAAGATTCATTCGTCCTGAGCGATTGACTCGGGCACGCCGGAGATCGTGCCGCGATGTCCCAACGGTGGGTGCGAAGCATGGCGGTTCCAGTCGCGGCACCTCGGATTTCCTCCCACCGAAACGCCCGGGCCCTCTTCGGGATCGGCCCCCCAAGCGTCCGGGACTGCCGACAAACGCGAACTTCAGCGATGTGTGGCCCGGAATGTGTGGCCCACCAGAGCCGCGGATGTTACCGTCGATGCAGCGTGCGCGTCAAGCCTGCCTGACTGGCAGACAGCCACAGGACACGAAGCCGGTATGGACGATCAGGGCTCGAATCCGGATAATCGCGGGCTCGTGACACTTCCATGACCTGCGTCAAGCGGATTTTTCCCGGCGCGGGTTATTTTTCCCGCCTTTCACTTATTGCGAGACAGTACATGGCCGCCATCAATGCCGCACTGAGGCCCGTAGCAAGCCGATCCCGGCTGCTGCTTTCGGGCAACGAAGCCGTCGCCCGCGCCGTGGCAGCCCGGGAACTCGCACCCGCCTGAGGATACCCATGACAGCGAAAATCATCGACGGCAAGGCGCTGGCGGATGCCGTGCGCGCCGAACTTGCGGAAAAAGTCGCCGCCCTCAAGGCCACGCAGGGCATTGCGCCCTGCCTCGCGGTGATCCTTGTCGGCGAGGATCCCGCCTCGGCGGTCTACGTGAAGAACAAGGTGATGGCCTGCGAGAAGGCCGGCTTTCGCTCGATCAAGGAGACCTATCCGGCCGACGTCGAACCGGCGGCGGTGCTCGGCAAGATCGCCGCGCTCAACGCTGACCCGGACGTGCATGGCATCCTCGTGCAGTTGCCGCTGCCCAAGCAGTTCGACGCCGATGCCGTGCTCGAAGCCATCGATCCGGCCAAGGATGTGGATGGCTTCCATGCCGAAAACGTCGGCGCGCTGATGCAGGGCAATCCGCGCTTCATCCCCTGCACACCCTACGGGGTGATGAAGATGCTGGAAAGCGCCAAGGTGCCGCTCAAGGGCGCCGAGGCCGTCATTGTCGGCCGCAGCAACATCGTCGGCAAGCCGATGGCGATGCTGCTGCTGGCGCAAAGCTGCACTGTGACGGTCTGCCACTCGCAGTCGAAAGATCTCGCTTTTCACACCAAACGCGCCGACATCCTCGTCGCTGCGGTCGGCAAGGCGAAGATGATCACCGGCGACATGATCAAGCCGGGGGGTACTGTCATCGACGTCGGCATCAACCGTCTGCCCGATGGAAAATTGTGCGGCGACGTCGATTTCGAATCCTGCAAGGAAGTCGCCGGTGCGATCACGCCGGTGCCCGGTGGCGTCGGCCCGATGACCATCACCATGCTGCTCGCCAACACGCTCGAATCCGCCGAACGAACCCTGAAATAAGGAGCAAGAGGCCATGGCCCGCACCCACCCCATCATCGGTATCGTCATGGGATCGGATTCCGACTGGCCGATCATGCAGGCGTCCGCCCTCGTCCTGGAGGAATTCGGCGTGCCCTACGAAGCCAAGGTCGTCTCGGCCCACCGCACGCCCGACCTGCTTTACGACTACGCGGCCATGGCGCACGAGCGCGACCTCAAGGCCATCATCGCCGGTGCGGGCGGCGCCGCGCACCTGCCCGGCATGCTCGCCGCCAAAACCATCGTGCCGGTACTCGGCGTGCCGGTGCCGTCGAAGCATCTGAACGGCCTCGATTCGCTGCTTTCCATCGTACAGATGCCCAGGGGCGTGCCGGTCGCCACTTTCGCCATCGGCGAAGCCGGTGCGGCCAATGCCGCACTCACCGCCGTGGCGATCATCGCCATGACCAACGACAAGCGCGGTCGGGATCTCTCGAAAAAGCTCGACGCCTTCCGCGCCCGGCAGAGCGAAAAGGTGCTGGCGATGAAACTGGAGCTTCCCGCATGATGCATCGACCGGTGACATGATTACTCCGCCCGCCACCCTCGGCATGCTCGGAGGCGGCCAACTGGGCCGCTTCTTCGTCATTGCTGCCCACGAGATGGGCTATCGCGTCGTCGTCCTCGACCCCGATCCGCATAGCCCGGCCGGCAAGATCGCCGACGAGCACTTGTGTGCCGCGTACGAGGATGCCGAAGCACTTGAACGGCTGGCTGGCCAGTGCTCTGCCGTCACCACCGAATTCGAAAACGTGCCCGCCGACGCGCTCGCTTATCTCTCGAAATACGTGATCGTCCGGCCGAAGGCGGAAGCGGTGCGCGTCTGCCAGAACCGCAGCGAGGAAAAGGCCTTTCTGAAGAAGCACGGCTTTCCGCACGCGCCCTATGCCGATATCCGTAGCGAGGCGGACCTGCGGGAAGCGAATGCCGGCCTGTTCCCCGGCATCCTCAAGGTGGCGCGCTTCGGCTACGACGGCAAGGGCCAGGCCCGCGTCGCCTCGCGCGAAGAGGCGCTGGTCGCCTGGGAGAGTTTCCGCCGCGAGCCCTGCGTGCTCGAACAACGGATGACGCTCGACTACGAAGTTTCAGTCGTGCTCGCGCGCGATGCGGCAGGCAACGTGAAGTGCTTTCCCACCGCCGAGAACGGCCACCGCAAGGGCATCCTCGACACATCGCTCGCGCCGGCGCGCACCTCGGGCTGCCTCTCCGGCAACGCCGAGGAAATTGCCGATGGCATCGCGCAGAAGATGGATTACGTCGGCACGCTGGCGGTCGAGTTCTTCGTCGTGCATGGCCAGATCTACGTGAACGAAATGGCGCCGCGCCCGCACAACTCCGGTCACTACACCCTCGACGCCTGCGTCACCAACCAGTTCGAGCAACAAGTGCGCGCGCTCTGCGGTCTGCCGCTCGGCGACGCGCGCGCGCACGCCGCCGCCGCAATGGTGAACCTGCTCGGCGACATCTGGTATCTCGACGATCCGCACCACGCCAGGGAACCCGACTGGGCGAAACTGTTTGCCGTGCCCAATCTCAAGCTGCATCTCTACGGCAAGCACCACCCGCGCCCGGGCCGCAAGATGGGCCATTTCACCGTGATCGGCGCCGATGCCGACGCGGTGCGAAAGTCGGCTCTGGCGGCACGGCGGGCGATAGGCATCGTCGATGAGTGAGGTGCAACGTGCGGCGGAGTTGCTGCGCGCCGGCGAACTGGTCGCCTTCCCCACCGAGACGGTCTATGGCCTCGGCGCCGACGCGAGCAATCCTGAAGCAGTGGCGAAGATATTTGCGACCAAGGGCCGCCCCGCCGACCATCCGCTGATCGTCCATATCCCGGACGTGACGTATCTGGAACGCTGGGCGCGCGACATTCCCCCGGAAGCGCGCGTGCTGGCGGAAAAGTTCTGGCCCGGTGCGCTGACGCTGATCCTCAGGCGCCTGCCCGGCGTGCCCGACGCGGTGACCGGCGGCCAGGACACCGTCGGCCTGCGCGTGCCGAACCATCCGCTCGCGCTCGAACTGCTCAAGGCTTTCGCGGAACGAGGAAACGGCGGCATCGCCGCGCCCTCGGCCAATCGCTTCGGTCGCATCAGCCCGACCACCGCGCAACATGTGAAGGACGATCTCGGCACCGCCGTATCGCTCATCCTCGACGGTGGTCCCTGTCAGGTCGGCATCGAGTCGACCATCGTCGACCTGACCGGGAAACGCGCGGTCATTCTGCGTCCCGGCATGGTCTCGGCCATCGACATCGGTCGTGTGCTCGGCCGCGTGCCGCTAGCCGCCGACGATCCCCTCGCTCCCCCGGTCGTCAGGGCATCCGGAACCCTCGAAGCCCACTACGCGCCGCGTACACCGCTCGTGCTGATGCCCGACGACAGCCTGCCGATTGCGCTGCGCAATGCCATCGTGCAAAAAGAACGTGTCGCCGTACTGGCCACCCATCCGGCACCCTTCGAGATGCCGGGCGTGGTCTGGCGCGTCGCGCCGGCCGCCCCGGCGGGTTTTGCGCACGACCTCTACGCGAACCTGCGCGAACTCGACGCCCTGGGCTGCGACCGCCTCTACGTGCAAAAACCCGTTGGCCAGCCCTGGCAGGCGGTGCTGGATCGATTGCAACGGGCGGCCACCGGATCGGGCCGGGTGGAATAAGATAGTGGCCCAATAACAATCCACACAACCCACAGAGGAGGATAGCGATGACACACATTCACAAGGAAATCCCCGCCCCGCACGCCCTCAGCACCTTCAAGGCACCGGCCGGCACCGGCTACAGCGAGCCTTCCACCTTCACGCTGGTGCGCGCCGATTCGCCGGCGATGTGCGTGATGACCGATTTCAAGCAGGTATCAGTAGCCACCATCACGCCGGATGCCACGCTGGCCCAGGCCAACCAGACGATGATCTCGCGCGGCGTGCGCCTGCTGCTCGTGATCGGCCGCGACGACGAGGTGCTCGGTCTCATCACCTCGCGCGACACCAGCGGCGAAAAGCCGATCCAGATGGTGCAAGAACGCGGTGGCAAGTTCGCCGACCTGCTGGTCGCGGACATGATGTGCCCGCGCGAACGCATCGACCTGATCGACGTGCGCGACGTGCTCGTCGCCAAGGTCAGCGACATCGTCGCCACCCTCAAGTCGCTGCACCGCCAGCACACCATGGTCGGGGAACGCGACCCGGTTTCCGGCAAGGTGCGCATCCGTGGCGTGTTCTCCGCCACGCAGATCGGCCGTCAACTCGGCATGGCGATCCAGACCTTCGACGTTGCCTCGACCTTCAGTGAAATCGAGGGTCTGCTTGCGCAGGACAACGTCTGAACCTGAATCTGGAACTGGCGCGCGACTGGGAAAGCCCGGTTGCGCGCCATCGTGATCGACACTTTTTCGCTGCTGTCGATCCACGGGAAAGCGACCTGCCCGCAGCGCTGGCGCAAGCCATGGAAAAAGTCGGCGCCGGCGGGACGGCGACCCATGACGATCTGAGCGCGAGCGTCCTCAGGCGGAACGAACAGGAAGCCGACGGCTACCTCGCGATGCTGTTCTCACTACGCCACGGTACGGAAAAGCAGGCGGACATCAACGTCCTGGACAAGCTCTCCGAGCCCTATGCACGGCCGCATGCTGACGACACGGCCTTCTATGCCACGCCACGTTTCGTCGATCATCTCGATACCAACGCCAGCGCCGTCTGGCGCGAATTCACAGGGCGCTTTGTCACCAACGACATGGCGGTGCTCGACCTGATGGCGAGCCATGACTCGCACTTGCCGACCGGAACGCAGCCCGCCCGCCTGGTCGGCCTTGGCATGAATGCGGCGGAGCTGGCAGCCAACACCGTGCTTACCGAACGCTGCGTGCATGACCTCAACGCCGATCCGTCATTGCCGTTCGGCGCCGGCGAATTCGATGTCGCACTCTGCGCTCTCTCGATCGAATATCTCGTCCACCCAGAAGCCGTGTTGCGCGAAGTGCGCCGTGTGCTCAAACCGGGCGGGCGGTGCGTCATCAGCTTTTCCGAACGCTGGTTTCCGCCCAAGGCGGTGCTGCCGTGGTCGACGCTGCCCTCGTTTGCGCGCCTCGCCTGGGTCTTGCGTCATCTCCTGCGTGCAGGCTTCCTCGACCTCCGCACCGAGACCTTGCGCGGTCTGCCGCGACCGCCGGAAGACAAATACTTCAAGCAAACGCCGCTGGCCGACCCGTTATACGCGGCCTGGGGAAGCGTTTAGCCATCAGGGCGCAGTCATACCGTCAGCCTGCGGTAGATATCCGCGATCTTGATCGGGAGTTTCCGCACGTCGTCCAGCACGGTGAAAGCCGCCGGTCCGACCATGTGGCGCAAATAATCCGCACCGTGGCGGTCAATCGTCACACAGTAGCTGCGGATGCCCTGCTGGCGGGCTTCCTGCAAGGCGCGGCGTGTGTCTTCGATGCCATAGGTGCCACGATACTCGTCGCCGAAATCGTCGGGCCGGCCGTCGGAAAGCGTCACCAGCAGTTTGTGGCGCGCCGGCTGTTCGGCCAGGAGACGCGTCAGATGACGAATCGCCACGCCCATGCGGGTGTAATCCTTCGCCGCGATGCCATCGATGCGCGCGCGCACCGCTTCGTCATAGCGATCAGAAAAGCGCTTGATGCAGTAGATGTCGCAACGCGTGCGCGTCCAGCCCGAAAAGCCATAGATCGCGTAAGCATCGCCCAGCGATTCGAGGGCTTCGCACAGCATCACCAGCGCCTCCCGTTCCGCGTCGTTGATCCAGCCTTTGGTCGAACCGCTCATGTCGACCATGAACATCGCCGCCAGGCTGCGATCATTGCGCACGCGGCGGCAGAAGAGGCGCGGCGAGGGTTCGGCGCCGCTTTTGCGGTCATTCACCGCCTCGACGAGCGCATCGAGGTCGATTTCTTCCCCTTCGGGCTGGCGTCCGAGGATACGATCCTCGCCGCGCACCGCCTCGAACTTGCGCTTCAGCTGCGCGATGAAGGCGGCGTAGCGCTGACGCGTCTCGCGGACGAAGGCGCCGTCGCCGGGCTTCACCGCCATCTCGTAGACATGGCACCAGCCGCGCCGGTAGGCGCTGCGATGGTGATCCCATTCGTCGTAGAGAAAATCGGCGTCGCGCTCGTTCTTGCGTTCCGGTGCTCTGATGTGGTTGTTCGTGTCGACCGGCGTCCAGGCGCCTTCACCCGCCGCTGTCAGTGCCTCGGGCGGTACCTCGCCGAGATCCTGTAGTAGCGACTGCGCGGCGGCCTGCGCCTCATGGCCGAGCTGCACGGCCTCGCCATCGATGCGGATTTCCAGCGCACCGGTTTCGGCCTGGAGGTGGGCCGTGATTTTGCCGGGTGTGGCCGGCTTGCGATTCCCCGCGCCTTTCAAGGCACCGAGCGCCTTCCTGAGGGTTTCGGTATCGCGCGCGATGCGCTCGGCACGCACCCGGGCGGCCACGCCCGGATCGAGCCGGCCGACGAAAGTCGGCGCTGGCGGCACGGCGCCGCGCTCCATGAACTTCCCCAGCCAGTGCAGGGAAACGCACACGTCGGCTTCCGGCGCCTGCAATTCGCCAAGCGCCTCGGCGAGATCGGCCGGCCACTCGACGCGCATCTCGGCCAGCAGACGGCCCAGCCCGGGGAGATCGCGCGCCACATGGGCGGCCAGCCGCGCGGCCTCCAGATGGGCAAGCCAGGTCAAGGCGGTATCCCGCTCCGGCCACTGCGCCAGCGCAGCTTCGAGATCGACGCTGAAAGTGCCGTAACGCGTCTGCGCCCAGAGCTGCACGGCCAGTGCGGTATAGAGCCGCCGGTTGTCATCCGCGGCGAGGCAATGGGCGATGCGTTCGGGCAGAAAGATCGTCTCGGTGTCGGTCCACGGATAGCTGCCCGACTTCAGGACCAGCGGTCGGCCGGACAAGCCTTGCACGAAACGCGCAAGCCGCGGCTCGATGTCGGCAAAGCGCACGAAAGCGCGGCCCTCCTTGAGCGCGACAAAGCCATCGAGATCGCGCAGGCGTTCCATCGCGGGCCGCAGGCCCTCCTTGTCGTAGGTATCGAGACCCGAAAGCGCCCAGGCGGCAAAGTCTTTCTCGTCAAGCCGCGCCAGCGCCTGCGGTGCCAGCATGGCAATCAGGTAGCCGATCTCTGCGTACGTCTGCGCGGCCACACCGGCCCAGTGCAGCACGAGATCCTGGTGGCGACGCGGCAAGGGCGCGAGCAACGCTGCGAGTCGTTCGATGGATCGGTGCGATGGCGAAGCGAACAGCAACGCATCGAGCTTTTCCTCCAGCTCGTGTTCGAAGAGTCGGCGTGGGGGGGACGGCGGCTCGGGCAAGTTCACCTTATTCCGCCAAATCGTGCAGAAACTCGGACGCAGGGTTCGTCCCTGTCACCAGCAAACGATCCCGCGCCCGTGTGCAGGCGACATAGAGCAATTGCCGCTCGGTGTCGTAGACCTCCTGCAAATCGCCATCGTCGCCGACCGTCTCGATTCGCTCCTGCAAGGGAATGACCTCATCGTCGCAGGCCATCACTGCCACGGCGCGAAATTCGAGGCCCTTCGCCAGATGCATGGTGCAGACCGTCACCTGCTCGGCATCCATCGCCACGCGTTCGTCCAGCACCTGACAAGGCAGGCCGGCAAGGCGCATGGCCGCCTCGGCCCGGCCGATCTGGGCGGCGGAGCGCACGAAAACCGCCATCTCGTGCGGCTGGATGCCGGCCCCGGCGCAATCGGCCAGCCATTGGCCGACGACAGCGCTTTCCTCCTCCGCATCCCGCAAGATCCGGATACCCGGCGGCGGGCCGTTGAAGACCGACACGGTATCGCTGCGATCCTCGGTAATGCCGTCCACATCGCTTACCGCCGGGCCGAGCAGTCGGTCGGCCTGGTTGCGAATCTGGTGCGATGTCCGGTAATTCACGCGCAGCGTGCGGGACCGTCCGCGCACATCGACGCCGAGCGACTTCCACGAAAACGGCTGCTGGAAAATGCGCTGACCCAAGTCGCCGGCGAAGAACAACGCGTTCGGCCGCACGGCGCCCGCGCCGCCCGCCAGCGCCACCAGAAAGCGCAAATGGGCGACACCGATGTCCTGAGCTTCGTCGATGACGGCGAAATCGAAGACGGTGCGGTTCCGCGTTTTCAGCGCGGCCGCCAAGGTGGTGAATAGCCCGGCATTGGTGACCAGACCCTGCTCGCGCAAGCCGGACCGGACCCGCTCGAAGATCGCCCACAGCACTGCCCGCTGCGCTTCTGGCAGTCGCGTTCTGCGGCCGAGACGCACCACGTCGCGATACGCCTCCCAATGATCGAGTTGCCAGGCGTCGACCACGTGTTCCCATTCGGTCAGCAGAAAATGGCGGCTGAACTTGTGTCCCGTTACAGCCTGGGCGGCGGTATCCATGATCTGGCGAATGTCGTCGCGGGTCGCCAGTCTGGTCTGGCCGACCTGGGTCTTGTACAGGCGCTGCCCGATGGCGTCGAGGGAATACACGTCGATGCGCTCGGCCAGACGCGGCTCGGAGGTCAGCAGGCGGTTGAGCTTGAATTGCAGGGCCTTGGCCAAGGTATCGGTAAAGGTCGTCAGCAGGACGCGCGCATCCGGATGCTGCCGAGCCAGATACGCAGCACGGTGGAGGGCAACGATGGTCTTGCCGGTGCCCGCCGAACCAGCCACGCGCGCAGGGCCGTTGTAATCCCGCTCCACCCACTGGCGCTGCTCGGGGTGAAGGAAGACCGTCCATTTTTCCCACGGGAAATCGAGCGCCCGCTGCAATTCCTCAACGTTGCTCATCACGCGGAAGCGGCGCTGCGCGTCCGGGTGGTCGAACGGGTTGAGTGTCGCGGGTTTCGGCACACGCGGCTTTCCGCCGGTCGCCAGTTCCAGAAGCGCCTCGGCCGCCTCCGCCGGCAAGTGGTCGGAAATCACCAGAAGGCTGTCTTCGGTCGCCTGCCTCACGTCGGACAACCACTCCGGCGGCACGCCGTAAGCGAGTAACTCGTTGTCGGGCACGTCCTGGAACAGCAGTTTCGCCGACGCGACAGTGCCGCCCTGCACAACCATCGGCACGACGATTTCCTGCACCGTCTCGCGAATTTCGATCAGTTGCGCCGCGCCGGTGTTCGGGTGCGTCTCCAGCTTGCGGCGCTCGGCCCAGCCATAAGCCTTGTCGTGGTGATCGACATAGCAGAGCAGCAGGCTGGCGTCGCTGCGATGGACGATCAGGCGAATGTCGCTGCCCACCCGCACCGAGCAGAAATTCTTGTCCCGGGCGCGGTCGAGCTTGTGGAAATGATGGCCCGGGTTGGAAGGATTCAGTTGCAGGTCGAAGGCCGTGGTCTTGACCAGCTTCTGCTCTTCTCCGGTCAGGCGACCGAGGCTGTCGGTGAAGGTGTCGGCGATGCGGAAGTCCATCTTTGCGTCAGCCTTGGGGGCATTCCTGTCCGAAAACATGGAGTTGCCACTCTTTGCACAGCTTGCGAAACGAACGGCTGTTGTCGTATGCCTGCTGTAGATCGATCCGGGCTGCAAAAGCAGGCTGATCGAGAATTTCGCTGTATGTGCCGCTTTGCATGCGCTCCCTCATCCAGCCTTTGGCATTGCGCGGGACTTCTGCCCGAACAATCTCGTCGGGCAACGGAGAAAATCCGCGAACCCCGCTCAGAGAGTGTGCTGCCGCGATAAACCATGCTTCGAACTCCCTGTTCGCCAGCACGACAGAAACGGGCCGGTGGGCAACGTATTGCCGTGCCCGGTCGAGGATTTTCTTTCCAAGCTCGGCTGGACAATCGTCGTCCGCATCCAGCACGATCAGAATCCATCCCTCCTGGCCACTCTTGGCCGCAGCCAGAAGCAGTTGTCGACGGAACTCCTCATCCTTGTTCAGGAACCTGTCACGTCTGACCCGTATCGGTGGCAAGGGGTTCACAGGAATTGCCGGACACCTTTCCGACGCCAGTCTTCGCAACAGGACTGGCAAGGCCGATACTTCTCCGTCTCCCTCGACGATGGATGCAATCTGGATCATGGCTGCTTGTCGCCGAACAGATCGCTCTGATCCGCGCTCTGCCGCTCGATGATCGAGCGATCCGGGGCCAGTTGATTCATGCGCAGAAGTTCGCCCGCAGAAAAAAGGTGCTCGCGCAATACCTGCCGCGAAGCCTCATCCAGCGGGGCCATCCTGGTTTCCCCTCCCTCGGAGACGACGGAGAGCACCGAATCCGCATCGATGCCCGAATCATCCAGCAGATCGGGACTGTGGCTGGTAACCAGGACTTGCGTATGTCTGGCGGCATGCACCAGAACCTCTCGCAAAGCAGCGCTGGCAGCGGGGTGCAAGGCGGTTTCCGGCTCTTCGATGCCGATCACGGTGGGGGAGTAATCGACGTTGCTTTGCAGCAGTGCCGTCATGACGCCCAGAGCGCGCAACGTGCCGTCGGACATATTCTGCGCAAGGAATTTCCATGGATGCTTGGCGCCTGCCATTTCCTGACGAAACTCCAGTGTTTCCATGGGGCCAATGGCTTTGCGCTCCACGCCATGCACCATGGGAACCACCGATTGAAGATATTCCCTGATGGTGTTCGCACGATCAGGGGCAACCCTTTCAAGATGACCTATGACGCTGGCGATGTTTTCGCCCACGGGTTTCAGTAGCCGGCCATCCTGCGGCTTTTGCAGTTCGCGCATCAGCTTGGGATTCAGGTTGTAGAAACCCATTGCGGTCAAAGCGTCGTACACCGGCCTGAAGGCAGTAAAGCCCGATGCGGCGACCAGTGCCAGACGGTCTGCGGTAATTGCGGGGAAGGGGGTTTCGCTGCTGTCGCGCAATCGACCTTTGGCGATACGGAAGAACGGCCCTTTTCCAATGCCGCCAATGACGCACTCTTCATGCTGCACTTCATAGCCGCCACTGGCCATTGCCCCAATATCAAAGGCATACCATCCGTCGCGACCATCGCGGAGATGAAATTCCAGTCGAATGCCGAAGTGGGTTGGATGTCCGCTGGAGCGCCGACGCACCTCGTTCAGCCCCCCCCGCTCGTTGATGGCGCTATCCAGCGAACCGGCCAGCGCATCGCGCACGAAGTGCAGCGCGTCCAGAAAGTTGCTCTTGCCGGCGCCATTCTGGCCGACGAGATAGGTCAATGGCGACAGGTGAACGTCGCAATGGCCAATGCTCTTGTAGTTGCGGAGCACGACGCGCCGAATAAATACCGTCTGGGACATGGAGACCTTTCCGCTTTGAAAATGATGCTACGTCACCGATGAAATTACATCCTGAACACCTTCATCACCTCATCCCCCAGGTGATTGATGACCTTCACCGCGATTCGCCCGGACTTCGGTTTCTTGAACGGGCGCGAGGTGTCGCTGTTGAGCGAAGCCCAGGCTTCGGCGTCGATCTCGGCTTTCAGCGTGGTCTTCAAAGCGCTGTAGGGATCGTTGGCGCCAAGGAAATAGGCATGCCGCACGAAGAAGCTTTCTTCGTTGTAATCGGTGTCGATGAACCAGCAGGCGATACCGTCGGCGCCGTCGCTGATGACTTCGCCGGTCTGCGGCTTGAACACGTCGACGCCATTCACCTTCACGCGCAGGCTGTCGCCCTCGGGCAATAGCGTAATGTCCGGCTCGCCGAAGATCACGAACAGGTTGCCCTTGCCGGTGTTCTTGAGGTCGTCGGCCATGTGCAGGTCGGCGTTCATGCGCGCCTTGAGCACGGGCAGCTTGCCGAGCTTGGCGAACTCGGTGGTGTGCGCCTCGAAGTTGAAGGCGCAGGCGATCAGCACGTCGAAACCAGCGTCGGCGGCTTCCCGCGCGGCCGCGACCAGATCGGTGCGCTGCACGGTGCCGAATTCTGGGCCGATGAAGATGGCCGCGCGTTTCTCGGTTCCTGCCGCCGCGCTTGTTGCCGTATCACCAGCGCCGACTTTTGCGCCTTCCTCGATGTAGCGACCCTCGGCGCAGACCAGTTCGCCCGGCCATGCCACTAGCGAGGTGAAGGTAATGCGGTCTTCCTTGTGCGCCTGCTGCACGCCCGCCGTCTTCAGGTTCTCCAGAATCATCTGCGGGAACGATTGCTTGGCAGCGTAGTCGGCATCCGGCTCGCGCAGGGTGTCGATCAGTTCGTCGTCTTCATCGACGCCCAAGACGCGGTGCGGACTCAGACTCTCGACGGTGAAGGGGCCGGCGACGCGCACCGCCTTCTTGTTCTCGTAGGGCTTATCGTAGAGGTACTCGAATTCGGCCTTGGCGGCGATGGAGGCGTCGATTTCCTTTTGCCGGGCAATGCGCGCCTGCCACCAATCGGTGTGCAGTTTCTTCGCGGCATCGGCCCAATCCTTGCCGGCCTCGCGCGGAATCTCCCATTCCTGCCACGACTTTTTCAGCGCCGCATTCAGTTGCTCACGCAACGGCTCCAGCGTTTGCTGCCATTTGTCCCAGATCACGTCGATCTCGGCGTTGTTGGCGATGGACTTCAGCGTGATGTGCGGCACGCGCTCATAGACAAAGCCGTGGCGGATGTTGCCGTGGGTCGGCTGCGAACTCGGCGCCGTGCGCGTGACTTCGGCCTCTTTCATCTGACCTTCGCGCGAATCGGCAAGTAGGTAGAAGGGGTAGCGTGCACCCATGATGCGGGCGCGGGCCAGCGCTAGAGCCACGCGCGAGGTGTCGATGGTGATCCAACGGCGGCCCAATTGTTCAGCCACGTAGGCGGTGGTTCCCGAGCCGCAGGTCGGATCGAGTACGAGGTCACCGGGATCAGAGGTCATCAGCAAACAACGCGCTACGATCTTTTCATTCGTCTCTACCACATAGCGCATGTCGTGAATTTTTCCGGCTGTGTCCTCCCAGTAATTTGTCCTTTCAACACCCCAGTTGTCATCGATAAAATATTTATATGCAAGGGTTTCCGTCGTCCGTAGTAGGCGGTCAGCGTGTTGTAGTCGGCGCATCTCAGAGAGATCGCCACGCCAACAATGCTTCGAGCCGGGAGATAGAAACTCTCCTCGAAAATCAAAAACGAAATCGCGACCTTCAATTTTTCCACCGTCACGCACTTTGTCTGCACGGAATACCATTGCCCCTTCCGGTAGAGGCACTGCGGAGCGCTTTTCATCTGTAGTTAAAGTTCGCTCACTGCCATCGGGCAAAACCATCCAGAGAGCCAGTTTCTTCGGGTCCTCGGTCGAGCCGTCC
>CAZGOH010000038.1:0-19494 GCA_964527195.1 uncultured Methyloversatilis sp. | reverse complement strand
CGCCGGAGGCGTCGGTGCCGGGGATGTCGCAGTGCAGCCAGCCCTGGGTGTGGGCGACCATCGAGACGGAGTTGCCGGTGCCGCCGACGGGGAAGCCTTCGGCTTCGAGTTTCTCGATCAGCGGGGCAACCTTCTTCTCGTCGGAGAGGATGAACTCGATGTTCGAGCGGATCGTGAAGCGCACGCGGCCTTCGGCGAACTGGTCGGCGATGTCGCAGAGCTTGCGGATGGTATAGACGTCCATCTGGCGCTGCGTGCCGGCACGTACCGACCAGACCTCGTCGCCCGTGTTCGACACATGGTGCAGGACGCCGGGACGCGGGCGGTCGTGATACTTCCAGTTGCCGTAGTTCGCGGTGAGTTTCGGGTGGAGGAACTTTTTGTTGTCGAGAAAGTGCTCGACTGGCTTGCGCATCTGAGGTTGAGCCATGAACTGTCTCCGAGTAATTTAGTCGTGAATTGTCGTTATCCGAATAGGGTTATCGGCCTGGCCGCAGCCGGATTCCCGTTCGGGAACCCGGCGCGAGTTGGCGACGAACCCTTAGGCCGCCTTCTTGGCGTTGATCTTGGCGACCTCGTCATCCCAGCCGTCGGTACGTACGTAAGGGTTCATACGCGGGCTGTTGATCATGTTCGGATCGATGTCGAGACCGATGCCTTCGAGGAAGTTGACCAGGCCGATACGCTCGATCATCTCGCCGGTACGCTCATGCTCGAGCGCGTTTTCGGCGAAGAAGTCGATGATGTTCTGGGCCAGTTCGACCATTTGCTCGTAATCTTCTTCCTGCTTCAGGGACATGAAGGGAACCACGACGGTACCCATCGTGGCGCCGATCTTGAGGTGGCTCTTGCCACCGACGAGGATGGTCGCGCCCTTGTCCTTGCCGGGCGCGAGGGCGCCGGTCATGACGTTGATGCAGTGCATGCAGCGGACGCAGTCCTTGTTGTCGATTTCGAGCGACTGGCTGTCGTTCAGGGCCACGGAGGAGACGTGGGCGTCCTTGCGCACGTCCTTGCTGTCCTTGATCTGCAGGGCGCGCGTCGGACACATGCCGATAACGTCGTTGACGAGCTCGTTCATGCCGTGCTTGGCGAACCATTTCTTGGCGAGCGCCTCGTCGGTGCGCATGTTGTCGCGCCACGTGCCGATGACGGCCATGTCTGAACGCTGGATGGCGTTCATGCAGTCGTTGCCGCAGCCGGAGAACTTGAACTTGAACTTGTAGGGCAGGGCGGGGCGGTGAATGTCGTCGAGGAACTGATTGACCACCTTGTTGTGCGCCATCGCCTCGTCGTAGCAGGACTGCTCGCAACGTGCCGCGCCGACGCATGACATGCCGGTACGCACGGAAGGGCCGGCGCCGCCCATGTCGAAGCCCATCTGGTTGATCTCGTCCCACGCGGGTTGCACGTTCTCGGTGGTGCAACCCTGGAACATGATGTCGCCCGTCTGGCCATGCAGGGCGATCAGGCCGGAACCGTACTTCTCCCAGATGTCGCAGAACTTGCGCAGGGTGTCGGTATCGTAGTGCATGCCGGCGGGAGGCATGATGCGGATGGTGTGAAATTCGGCGGCATCGGAGAAGACCGGCGCGCCGCTCTTTTCGTCCTTGATCTCGGTGAAGCGCGGAATGACGCCGCCGCCATAACCGAAGACGCCGACCGTGCCGCCCTTCCAGAAGCCCTTGCGGGTCTTGTAGGAATGCTCGAGGTGGCCGAGCAGATCGACGACGTAATCCTTGTCCTTGGCGAGGCGCTTGAGACCGGTGACAAAACTCGGCCACGGGCCGGATTCGAGCTGGTCAAGCAAGGGGGTAGCGTGAGGCTGTTTGGCCATGTTGTCTCCTCTTGTGGCTGTTGCGGAACTGCGTGCGTGGCGCGCGCACAGTTCCAGATTCAGTGCGATTATCAGGCAGGCACCTACTCGCCCGCCATACCTCCGTCAGGTAGACTAACCGCTTTGAGGGCTTAGTGGAACCTACCCGAAGGGAGTAGCCGAACCCCCACCCGACGCGGTAATGGCCCGTATCTGCTTGCGATGCCATAGTCCGGCCCCATTATTACCCATCCGAAACCAATTTGGGCCATGACCTTGGACACGGTGACCACCCTCGACAAGTTTCGAGTTCCTGTCGGCAATCAGGAAATCGAGTTACAGCAGATCGGGTTTGCAGCGGGCGGCATGGCCGTGCTGCGCTTGCGCATTCGCGAGCATCGACGCTTCACCATTTTCGACATCGACGCGGTGACCGCGGCGCGCTGGGCCGAAGTGATGGCCGACTGGTCACGAAAACAACTGGAATCTCCGGCGGTGGCTGCGGCGCCCGTGGTCCGGGAATGATGACAAGCGCGAAAACGCCTGAAGCGGACATTGTCGACGTGCAGTTCGGACTGTCGGGCACGTCCGTGCCCGCCGACCACGCCGACATGCTCCTGTCCGCCATCGAAGGTGTTCTTCCCTGGCTGGCCGACGAGCCGTCGTTCGGTTTGCACCCGCTGACAGGACTCAGCCCCGGCGGGGGACAGGGCTGGTACCTGTCGAGGCGCTCGCGTCTTGTGTTGCGCCTGCCGAGGCCGCGCGCCGAAGACGCCATGCGCACTCTCGCCGGTACGCGACTCGCTCTGGCGGAGAGCCGGGTCGCGGTCGGTGCGGGAGTGTTGCGCGAGATCGCATTTTCCCCGGTCATCTATTCAAAATTCGTCGCTTTTTCCCCTGCCAGCGAAGAAGGCGGGCAGGCCTGTGAGGAGGTTTTTCTCGTCGGTTTGCGGGACGCGCTCGCCGCCCTCGACATTCGGCCGCAGATGATTTGCGGCAAGGCGCGCCAGGCGCGCACGCCGGCTGGCTGGCTGGGCGGTTTCAGCCTGCTGCTGGCCGGCCTGGAAAATGCGATGAACCTTCACTTGCAGCGTCACGGGCTTGGCATCGAGCGCCGGCGCGGGTGCGGCATCTTCGTTCCGCACAAGACCTTCTCCGCCGTGACGTTAGAATGAGCCATCTCGAAGTATCGATTTGCAGTCCATACCCAACCATCCAACAATCAAGGAGGAAATCGCCATGAGCATCGTCATCAACGGCGTGGAAAAGGAAACCGACGACTACGGTTATCTGCTCGAGCCCGACTTCAGCGAGGAAGCGATTCAGGCGTTCGCCGCCGCGGAAGGCCTCGAACTCACTGACCAGCACCGCAAGATCATCGACTACCTGCGCCAGAAGTATCAGGAGGAAGGCCACACGCCCAATGCGCGCAACCTCATCAAGGGCCTGCAGGATGAGGCCGACATGCCTGAGGCCGACAACAAGCTGATGTTCGATCTGTTTCCCGATGGCGGGGCGGCCAAGCAGGGTTGTCGGATTGCTGGCCTGCCGCAGCCGAAGGGCAAGGGCGGCTACTAATACACGCGCAAAGTCGGCGCTGGCAGGACGGCGCCGTACCACCATGGCCATCCGCATCAAGACGAAATTCCATGCCGGAGGCGAGCGTTCCGCGGCGACGCTCGCTTCCGTGGTGGCCGTGTTGATCTGGAAGCTGGCGATCGAGTCGATCAAGCGCATGCGCAAGGCCGAATACGACATCGACATCGGCCGCCCCTACTTCGACTTCGTCTGCGAGTTCACCGTGTTTCTCGCGCTGTGCGCGGACCGCATCGCCCATCGCGAGATGGATGCGGAGAAGCGCGTCGAGTTCACGACCTCGCTGGCGCGCGATATCGCCCGTCATGTCGAGGAAAACAACATCATGCTGCTCGGTGAAGCGGTACCCGGCGAGTCGCAGCGGCACCTGATCGATCTGTTCAATCGCCGCAGCGGCGAATACGCCGAGTTTGGCTACGGACCGGATGGTCCGGACTTCGGATTCCGGCGGTTTTTCGCCGCCTGCCTGCGCGACATCCTGCCCGAGAAGGACAAGCTGTGGGTCGTCGACCAAGCCATGGACATCGAGTCCCCCGAGGCATTGAAGACCCTCGACAAGACACTTCAGGGCCTGTTTCACCCGGAACTTGCCCACAGCCAGCGCCGCCAGGATGTGCGTGGTTCCATCGACTGAAAGGAAGCTCCATGCCGGGGCCGTTTGATTTGGGCGATACCACCGCCTATTCGCGCTGGCGCGAGCAAAAGCTCGATACCGCGCCACGGCGCGTCGAGGACATTCTCGTCGGGATCGCCGACCCGCGTGCGCTCGAAGCCGGCGAGCGCGCCGTTCTCGTCGAACTGAACAATCGCTGCAACATGGCGATCTACGTCAGCAGGACGGGCAGCGATCCCGACAAGGAGATTCCCCGCCGCCTCGGCGCCCAACTCGGCATGCGGACGCTCGATGGTCACTGGCTTACCGACAGTGACGGCATTTCGCCGATCTCCGTTACCGGGGCGGAAAATCGCAGCGAGCGCAAGGAGTTCATTCCCTACACCGACAAGCCGATCCGCTGGCATACCGACGGCTACTACAACACGCCAGAGCACACCATCCGCGGCCTGTTGCTCCATTGCGTGCAGAGCGCGGCGCGCGGCGGGGAAAACCAGTTGCTCGACCACGAGATCGCCTACATTCTGCTGCGCGATGAAAATCCCGAGTTTGTGCGTGCCCTGTCCGCGCCGGATGCCATGACGATTCCGGCGCGCATGGACGAGGCGGGCACGGCGCGCGCCGCGCAGCCCGGGCCCGTGTTCTCGACCAACGACGACGCTACCTTGCACATGCGTTACACCGCCCGCTCGGTCAGCATCACATGGAAAGAGGACGCCGTCACGGCGGCGGCGCGCTCGGCGCTGGAACGCCTGCTCGCGACACCGACGCCATGGACCTTGCGTGGCCGGCTGGAACCCGGCATGGGACTTGTCTGCAACAACGTGCTGCACGACCGCGGCGGCTTCCAGGAAGCCCCGGAAAAGCGTCGTTTGCTTTACCGCGCCCGCTACTACGAGAGGGTGGTGGCGGTCTGACGACGGGCGCCTATAATCGCCGCCAACGTCTTCAGCGGGCCCCTCCGATGCACGTCACCACCTTGTCTCCGGAACTCGAGCGCAAGCTGACCACTGCGGTCGAGCGCATGCCCGCGTTCCCGAAAAGCGTGCAGTCGGTGCTGGAACTGACGCGCAACATCAACTGCCTGGCCAAGGATCTGGTGGGCGTCATCGAGAAGGATCCAGTGATGACGATGAAGATCCTGCGCGTCATCAACTCGGCCTACTACGGTCTGCCCAACAAGATCACCTCGGTCGGTCAGTCGGTGGTCTATCTGGGCATCAACACCATCAAGAACCTCGCGCTGTCGTTCGCCGCGGTCGGCATCCTGCCGCGCTTCAACACGACCGGTTTCGATATCCAGAAATACCTGCTGCACTCGCTGACGGTGGCCGCGGTGGCGCGCATTCTCTGCGAAAAGTATGCGCGTGGCGAAGCCGATCCGATGGACTGCTACATTGCCGGGCTGCTGCACGATTTCGGCAAGGTGGTGTTCGCCCAGTTTCTTGCGGTGGAATTCATGAAATCCCTGGCCATCGCCACGGATTCCGGGCAGCCGCTTTACCTCGCCGAGCGGGAAGTGATCGGTGCCGATCATGCCTACGTCGGCGCCCTGTTGGCGAAAAAATGGCAGTTTGCCGAGCCGCTCGTGGAATGCATTCGCGACCACCATGAAGAAGCGGCGCAGCCCGGTGCGATGCTCGACTGCCTGCGCATGGCCGACATGATCGGGCGCAAGCTGGCCTTCGGCGATGCCGGCAATCCGTGGCGCGAAGAGGAACTCGCGCGCATGCCCGTGCGCTTCGGCGCGGCGATCGAAGAGGTGATCGAACGTCTGGGCGATCTTGAAAAGATCGTCGCCGACGCGCAATCCTTCGCCCAGATCGGTACGGAGCGCTGAGCGATGAAAGTCCGGATGTGGGGTGTGCGCGGCTCGATTGCCGTTCCGGGACAAAAAACCATGCGCTACGGCGGCAATACCACCTGCATCGAGGTTCGTAGCGACGACGACAGCCTGATCATTCTCGACGCCGGGACGGGCATTTTTCCGCTCGCCCAGTCATTGCTGGCCCGCCTGCCGGTCGAGGCGAACATCTTCATTTCCCACACGCACTGGGACCATATCCAGGGCCTGCCGTTCTTCGTGCCGATCTACATCCCGGGGAACAAGGTATGCATTCATGGCGCCTACGACATCGTCAGCATGCAGGGCATCGAGCAGGTCATGGACGTACAGATGCAGTACAGCTACTTTCCCATCCGCGAGGCGGAGCTCAAGGCGGGCATCGAGTACCGCACGCTCACGGTCGGCGAGCCGGTTGCCATCGGCGACGCCACTGTCACCCCGGTTCTGATGAATCATCCGGTGACCGATCTGGGTTATCGCGTCGCATGCAACGGCAAGTCGGTTTTCTTCACCGGCGACCACGAACCATGGATCAACATCTATGCGTCGAACGAGCCCGAGTACGCCAACTACCAGGCAATGATCGAACAGCGGCAGGCGGAACTCGATGCGGCGATCGGTCCGGTCGACGTGCTGATCTGCGATGCGGCCTATACGCTGGCGGAGTATCCGCCGAAAATCGGTTGGGGACATGGCACTTTCGATCATGCCATCGCCATGGCGGAGCGCGTCGGGGCGAAGCGGCTGGTGTGTACCCACCACGAACCCACGCGCAGCGACGATGATCTCGAAAAGGCTTTCTCCGAGGCTGTGTCGCGCCATCCGCGGCTGCGGTGCGAGGTGCTCCTGGCGCGCGAAGGCTTGGAAATAAACCTATAGGCTTTCGCACGCGCGTGCCGTTGTCGCGCGCGCCTCTGCCAGTTGCCTGTCGAGACGTGCCGTCATTTCATGCAGCAGGTCGCGGCCCTGGCGGGCTGCGACCTTCGCGGCCGTGAACAGTTCGTAAAGCTTCGATCCGTAAAGCCGGTCGAGTTCCGCCGTCAGCACGGCGATTCGCTGGCGAATGCGCGTTATCTCGGCGACCAGTCGCCCGGCTTCTCCGTTAGTCGGCCCGGGCGACACGGTGCCGCGCCGCGAGCCGCCGGATTGCGGCCCGGCGAGCCACAGGCCCAGCACCTCGTCGAGCGCAGCCGCGTCCCCCGAGCGGTAGGCGCGGTTGGCCTCGCTCATCAACTGGGTACGCCAGATGCGGTCGGCCTCGTCGGTCGCGCGATCCGGATGGATTTTCTGCGCCAGGCGGCGGAAGCGTTTTTTGATCTCGCTACTTGGAGAAAACTCCGTCGGTTCCGGCGGGTTGTGGCTTGCGGCATGAGCCCGGCTCTCCTGGTACGAATGCTCGGCGCGCGCGCGGGCGGCACCGGCCTTCGCGCGCAGGGTCGCATCGTCCGGGGCGCGCCGCATGCGCAGTTCGGCAAGATCGGCCTGCAGGCGGTCGAGTTCGGCGAGGCGCCAGGCGACGCGAGCGTGGTAATCGGCACTGAAGGCCGCCAGTTCCCCCTGCGCCGTGGCGAATTCGAGCTCCATCTCGGCGAGTTCCTGGCCGAGCACCTCGAGTTCGGCGCGCAACCTTGCGACGGCATCCGTCGTCGTGATGGTCGAGCGACCGACGAACGGCATGGTCCCCAGCATCAGCGTGCGGCATGCGCCGGGCCAGGCGGCGCGCAGGGTGTGCGGCAGTTCGTCCGCCTGGATGAGCATTACCCAATCAGCTGGCGTGGCGAGGCGTTCCGCGACATTCCACGGGCTGATGCGCACCGGAAACAATCCGCCGATATCCGTCGGGGGAGATTCGCCGTCGAGGTCGCGGGCACTCCAGGCAAGGCAGGCGCGCCAGAGTTCGTCATGACGTCGCAGATGTTCGCGCATCGCCACCCATGCGGGGCCGGCGCTGTCCTCGGCGGCCCTGGCCAGGCGGCTTTTCAGGAGCGCGAGCGTGGCGCGCAGCGCGATGCGGCTGGCGTACTCGGCGCCGGGCAGCACGAGGCACAAGGGGCGCAGGCGAAGATCGATGGCGTTCGAGAGGTCTGGCAGGGGGCGGTCGTCGGCCGTGATGATCCATAGCGTACGATCACGTGCCAGAGCTTCCGCGGCCAGCGCTGCCAGGGCCGGCAGGCATGCCGAAAGATCGGTGGGGAGATCGACCGTGCGGAACGTCGCGAAAGTCGGCTCCGGCGCGACGGCGCGTGGCGCGTCGCCGTAGTACGCGAGCCAGCGTTGCAGCGTGGTTGCAATTTCCGGAGCCGAGTCCATGCGGCATTCTAGATGCCTGCCCGACCGGGGAGCAGGCGACAAAGCGCCGACAATGGGTGGGAAAAAGCGCCAATTCCGCGCAATGCAAAACGGCTGGCCGAATCGTATCGTAGTAAAGTCGCGCATCGTCATCTGAGCGAACGAAGGGAACGAAAAGTGTTTGCGATCATCGAGGCCGCCGGTTGGCCGATCTGGTTCTTGTTGGCGACATCCGTCATCGCCGTTGCCCTGATCATCGAACGCAGCGCGACATTGCGTCGCTCGAAAGTCGTGCCCGCCGGGTTGCTGCAAAGCGCCATCGCCGAATATCGTCGCGGTGGCGCGACGGAGGATCTGCTCAAGCGCCTGGAAGCGCACTCGCCGCTTGGCAAGGTATTCGCCGCGGGACTGAAGAACGACAAGAGCTCGCGCGAAATCATGAAGGAATCCATCGAGGAGGCCGGTCGTGGCGTGGCGCACGAACTCGAGCGTTTCCTCACCGGGCTGGGCACGATCGCCTCGATGAGCCCGCTGATGGGTCTGTTCGGTACCATTGTCGGCATGATCGAAATTTTCGGCTCGGGCACTGGTGCCGGCCACAACCCCCAGCAGCTGGCGCACGGCATCTCGATCGCCCTGTACAACACCGGCTTCGGTCTGCTCATCGCCATTCCCGCGATGATCGCCTATCGCCATTTCCGTGCCTTCGTCGACAGTTGCGTGATCGAGATGGAGCAGCAGGCGCTCAAGCTGGTGGAAGTGCTGCATGGCGAGCGCAGCTAGGGGCGCGCGATGAATTTCCAGCGCGGCCGCCGCCGGGAAGAACCGGAAATCAACCTGATCGCGATGATCGACGTGCTGCTGGTCATCCTGATCTTTCTCATGGTGACGACCACCTATTCGAAGTTCGCCGGCCTGGAGATCAACCTGCCGACGGCAGATGCCGAGGCCCAGCAGGAAAAGAACAACGAGATCGATGTCGTGGTCAACGCTTCCGGCGGCGTGCTGGTCAATCGCACGCCGGTCGCCGGGGATGTCGAGCAGATCGCGGCGGCTTTGCAACGGGCGGCGGCCGGCGCGAGTTCGCCGGTCATCGTCATCAATGCCGACGCCAAGGCCACGCATCAAAGCGTGATCGACGTGATGCAGGCGGCGAGCCGCGCCGGCCTGCCGCATATATCCTTTGCCACCCAGCAGGCGCAAAACTGATGTGCTGACCGATGCGTGGCGACGCCGCGGGTGGCTGGCGCGCCTGCTCTGGTTGCCTGGCCGTCTTTTCTTCCTCGTCGTGGCACTGCGTCGCAAGGCTTATCGGCTTGGCTGGCGCACCACCGAACGCTTGCCGGTGCCGGTCGTGGTGATCGGCAACATCACCGTCGGCGGCGCGGGTAAAACGCCGCTCACGCTCTGGCTGGCGCAACGGCTGCTCGCGGCGGGACGTCGTCCGGGCATCGTCAGTCGGGGTTACGGTCGCGGCGGATCGGGGATAGCGAAAGTCGGGCCTGGCGACACGGCGGCGACTGCCGGCGACGAGCCCTTGCTGCTGGCACGCCGCAGCGGCTGTCCGGTTTACGTCGGCGCGGACCGGGCTGCTGCCGCGCGCGCGCTGCTTGCGGCGCATCCCGAATGCGACCTCATTCTTTGCGACGATGGCCTGCAGCACTACCGTCTGGCGCGCGACATGGAAATTGCCGTCATCGACCGGCGCGGGTTCATGAACTGCTGGCCCTTGCCCGCCGGGCCGCTGCGTGAGCCGGTCGAGCGTCTCGCCACGGTCGATGCCATCGTCCTGAACGCCATCGACGGCATGCGCGTCGATGGCGTGCCGACGTTCCGCATGCGTCTCGCGGGCGCGCGCTTTTATCGCCTCGATGTTCCCGATGTGCATGTCGATGCCGCCGCCCTGTCCGGCTTGCGCCTGCATGCGGTGGCGGGTATCGGCGAGCCGCGGCGGTTTTTCGATCACCTTGCCGCGCTCGGGCTGGATTGCGTCGCGCATGCGTTTCCGGACCACCACCGTTATGTCGCCGACGATTTGCGCTTCGCCGGCGATGTGATCGTGACGACGGAAAAGGACGCGTTAAAATGCGTCGGTCTCGCCGCCCTGCCGATCTGGGTGCTGCCCGTCGATGCGGAAGTCGAGCCCGATCTGGCCCGCTTTGTCATGGAGAAAATCGATGGATCCGCGCCTGCTTGAAATCCTCGTCTGCCCGGTGTGCAAGGGTCCGCTCGATTACCGCAAGCCCCAGGCGGAACTCGTCTGCAAGGCCTGCCGGCTCGCTTTCCCGGTGCGCGACGACATCCCGGTGATGCTCGAAGACGAGGCGCGCCGGCTTTCTCCCGAAGAAGACTGAGCATGCATTTTCGCGTCGTCATACCGGCGCGTCATGCTTCCACGCGGCTGCCCGGCAAGCCGCTCGCCGATATCGCCGGCAAGCCCATGATCGTGCGTGTTTGCGAGGCCGTCAAGGATTGCGGCGCGGACGAAACCGTCGTCGCCACGGACGATGTGCGGGTTCGTGAAGCCGTGCTTGCCCATGGTTTCGCAGCCGTCCTGACGCGCGCCGATCATCCGAGCGGTACTGATCGCATCGCCGAAGTCGCCGCGGAGCGCCGCTGGCCGGACGATGCCGTCGTCGTGAATGTGCAGGGTGACGAGCCCCTGATTGATTCCTCGCTCGTTGCTCGCGTGGCTGCCGCGCTCGCCGGAGATGCGACGGCCGCCATTGCTACCGCCGCCCATCCGATCAGCGACGTGGCGGAGTTCATGAATCCCCATGTCGTGAAGGTCGTCGCCGGTGCCGACGGACATGCGCTTTATTTCTCGCGCGCGCCGATTCCCTGGCCGCGCGATGCCTTTGTCGCCGGGCCGACCATCTTGCCGGCGGCTTTCCTTCCCATGCGGCACATTGGTATTTATGCCTATCGCGTAGGCTTTCTGCATCGCTACGGCCAGCTCGCGCCATCTCCCGTCGAACGATGGGAGGCGCTCGAACAGTTGCGCGCCTTGTGGCACGGTTTCGCGATTCGCGTGGTCGGGTGCGATCATCCGCCCGCGCCCGGGGTCGATACGCCCGAAGATCTCGAGCGTGTGCGCACTCTGTTCGCGGAGCGTTATGCTGCGTTGCACCAGTCAGACGGGCTATCGCACGATAGATAAAATCTAGACAGTAACCGCACGAGTGGTGAGAGTATTCAGTCACAACGATAAACCATTACACAGCGAGGAGCACTACATGCGTTTGATTCTGCTAGGACCACCCGGCGCCGGCAAGGGCACCCAGGCCAACTTCATCAAGGAGAAATTCGGCATTCCGCAGATTTCCACCGGCGACATGTTGCGTGCGGCCGTCAAGGCGGGTACGCCGCTGGGCCTGGAGGCCAAGAAGATCATGGATGCGGGCGGCCTGGTGCGCGACGACATCATCATTGGCCTGGTGAAGGATCGCCTGAAGGAAGCGGACTGCAAGGGCGGTTACATGTTCGACGGTTTTCCGCGCACCATTCCCCAGGCAGAAGCCATGAAGGAGGCCGGCGTGCCGATCGACTTCGTGCTGGAAATCGACGTGCCGGACAGCGAGATCGTCACGCGCATGAGCGGTCGTCGCGTGCATGTGGCCTCCGGCCGCACCTACCATGTGAAGTTCAACCCGCCCAAGGTCGAGGGCAAGGACGACGTCACCGGCGAGCCGCTGATTCAGCGCGACGATGACCAGGAGTCCACCGTGCTGAAGCGTCTTGAGGTTTATCACCAGCAAACCAAGGCGCTGGTCGACTACTACGGCAAGTGGGCCGCCGCCGGTGCCGCGGGTGCTCCGCAGTACCGCAAGATCAACGGTCTCGGCAAGGTCGAAGGCGTGCGTGACGCCGCCTTTGCCGCGTTGACGTAGGGGGTCGGCATGGCAACCAAGAAAATGAACGCGTTCTACGCGCAGTCGGGTGGCGTCACCGCCGTCATCAACGCTTCGGCGTGCGGCGTGATCGAAACGGCGCGCCAGCACAAGGACAAGATCGGCAAGGTGTTCGCCGGCCGCAATGGCATCATCGGCGCGCTGACCGAGGACTTGATCGACACCACCAAGGAATCCGCCGCCGCGATCGCCGCGCTGCGCAGCACGCCGTCCGGTGCCTTCGGCTCCTGTCGATTCAAGCTCAAGTCGCTGGAAGCCAACCGGCGCGAGTACGAGCGCCTGATCGAGGTGTTCAAGGCGCACAACATCGGCTATTTCTTCTACAACGGCGGCGGCGATTCCGCCGATACCTGCTACAAGGTGTCGCAACTGTCCGAGAAGATGGGCTATCCGGTGCAGGCCATCCACGTGCCGAAGACGGTCGACAACGATCTGCCGATCACCGACAACTGTCCTGGCTTTGGTTCGGTGGCCAAGTACATCGCCGTGTCCACGCTCGAAGCGACCTTCGACGTGCGTTCGATGTGTGCCACCTCGACCAAGGTTTTCGTGCTCGAGGTGATGGGCCGTCATGCCGGATGGATTGCAGCGGCTGGCGCGATGGCTTCCACCAAGGATACCGAGTTGCCCATCGTCGTGTTGTTCCCCGAAGTGCTGTTCGACCAGAAAAAGTTTCTCGCCAAGGTCGAAGGTCTGGTGAAGAAGTTCGGCTACTGCACCGTGGTGGTCTCCGAGGGCTGCCACTGGCCGGACGGCAAGTTCCTCGCCGAGCAGGGCACGCGCGACGCCTTCGGCCACGCCCAGCTCGGTGGTGCCGCACCGGTGGTCGCCAACATGATCAAGGAGGCGCTGGGCTACAAGTTCCACTGGGGTGTGGCTGACTACATGCAGCGTGCCGCGCGCCACATCGCCTCGAAGAGTGACGTGGATCAGGCCTACGCGATGGGCAAGGCGGCCGTCGAGTTTGCGCTAAAAGGCCATAACTCGGTGATGCCGACGGTCGAGCGTGTTTCCAGCAAGCCCTACAAGTGGAAGGTCGGCATGGCGCCCTTGTCCAAGGTTGCCAACGTCGAGAAGATGATGCCGAAGAATTTCATTACCCGGGACGGGTTCGGCATTACCGACAAGTGTCGGGAATACCTCGCGCCGCTAATGAAGGGCGAGGATTATCCGCCCTACGGGCCGGATGGCCTGCCAAGGTACGTGACACTCAAAAACGTCGCGGTACCGAAGAAGCTGGATGAATTCAAGTTGTAGTTGTAGTATCGGAGAGGGGCGTGCCGCAAGGCGCGCCCTTCTGGTTTTTAAGTCCGGTACAGATTGATTTGAATCAACTAAGGAGAAAGGGGTAGACATGTCTGAAGGTCTGATATTCGCGCTGGTGTGTGCCGTGGGCGCCATCATCTACGGGTGGATTTCCACACAGTGGATTCTCGCCCAGCCAACCGGCAACGAGCGCATGCGGGAGATTTCCGCTGCTGTCCAGGAGGGGGCGCAAGCCTACCTGAAGCGCCAGTACACCACGATCTCCATGGTCGGTGCGGCCCTGGCGGTGGTGATCTGGGTTTTTCTCGGTACGGCGACGGCCATCGGCTTCATCCTTGGCGCGGTCCTGTCCGGCGCGGCCGGCTTCATCGGCATGAACATTTCGGTGCGCGCCAACGTGCGTACGGCCGAAGCCGCGAGCAAAGGCCTCAACGAGGCGCTGAACGTCGCCTTCCGTGGCGGCGCGATCACCGGCATGCTGGTGGTCGGCCTCGGCCTGTTGGGGGTTGCCGGTTACTACGCGATCCTGAAGGCGATGGCGGGCGACCAGAGCCTCGATCACATCCTGCATCCGCTGGTCGGTTTGGGCTTCGGTTCTTCCCTGATCTCGATCTTCGCGCGTCTGGGCGGTGGCATCTTCACCAAGGGCGCCGACGTCGGCGCCGACCTGGTGGGTAAGGTCGAAGCCGGCATTCCGGAAGACGATCCGCGCAACCCGGCGGTGATCGCCGACAACGTCGGCGACAACGTCGGTGACTGCGCCGGCATGGCCGCCGACCTGTTCGAAACCTACGCGGTGACGATCGTCGCGACCATGCTGCTCGGCGCGCTGCTTTTCAAGGCGAACGCCGTGGGAGCGGAGTCGGCGGTGATCTACCCGCTGGCGCTCGGTGGCTTCTCGATCATCGCCTCGATCGTCGGCGCGATGTTCGTCAAGGCCTCGCCCGGCCAGAAGATCATGAATGCCCTCTACAAGGGCCTGATCGTTGCCGGTGCGCTCGCGCTGGTGTTCTTCTACCCGATTACCCTGTGGGTTCTCGACGACCATCTGCTCGATCAGGCGCTCGGTATCAGCGGCGGCTCGCAGATGCGTCTCTACGGCGCGGCGGTCGTCGGTCTCGTGCTCACTGGCCTGATGGTGGTGATCACCGAGTACTACACGGCGACCGGGTACAAGCCGGTGCGCCATATCGCTGAGGCTTCGACGACCGGTCATGGCACCAACGTCATCGCCGGTCTCGGTGTTTCGATGAAGGCCACCGCCTGGCCGGTGCTGTCCGTCTGCGCCTCGATCTGGGCGGCCTATCTGCTCGGCGGGCTCTATGGCATCGCCATCGCGGCCACCTCGATGCTTTCGATGGCCGGTATCATCGTCGCCCTTGACGCCTACGGCCCGATCACCGACAACGCTGGCGGTATCGCGGAAATGGCCGAGTTGCCCGATTCGGTTCGCGGCGTCACCGACCCGCTCGACGCGGTCGGCAACACCACCAAGGCGGTCACCAAGGGCTATGCGATCGGTTCCGCCGGCCTCGCCGCGCTGGTGTTGTTCGCCGACTTCACGCATGGCCTGGAGGCGGTCAAGCCGGGAACGGTCTTCCGCTTCGATCTTGCCGATCCGGCCGTCATCATCGGCCTGTTCATCGGCGGCATGGTGCCCTTCTTGTTCGGCGCCATGGGCATGGAGGCCGTCGGCCGCGCCGCCGGCTCCGTGGTCATCGAGGTACGTCGCCAGTTCCGCGAGATCAAGGGCATCATGGAAGGCAAGGCCAAGCCGGAGTACGGTACTTGTGTCGACATGCTGACCAAGGCGGCGATCAAGGAAATGATGATTCCCTCGCTGTTGCCCGTGCTGGTGCCGGTCGTCGTCGCCCTGGCGATGAACTTCCTGATGGCGCCGGTCGATGGCGTCGGTGCCGGCGTGCGTGCGCTCGGTGGTGTGCTGATGGGCTCCATCGTCACCGGCCTGTTCGTCGCGATCTCGATGACCTCGGGTGGCGGCGCGTGGGACAACGCCAAGAAGTACATCGAGGAAGGCAACTTCGGCGGCAAGGGTTCGGACGCGCACAAGGCCGCCGTGACCGGCGACACCGTGGGCGATCCCTACAAGGATACGGCCGGCCCGGCGGTCAACCCGCTCATCAAGATCATCAACATCGTCGCGCTACTGATCGTGCCGCTCGTGGCATAAACGGTTCGCTGTGACAGACGACGGGCAACTTGCGGGTTGCCCGTTTCTTTCGTGCGCCCGGCAGGGCGCACTCACTTGGAGGTGAAAGTCCTCTACTCGCCCGACAAGGGGAAGAGTTGGCCGAACGGCAAGGGTGTTCTGGGTGACTGGATCGCCATGACGGGTGCTCAGTGGGGTATCGGGGTGGTTGCCGTGACTATCCTGTTGTCGAAATCCAACGGGCTGCGTCTGCGGGATCGCCGTCCCGCCCGCGCCGACTTTTGTTTACACCGTTTTTATGCGGGTTGTAGGACACTGCTACCGTGTCCAGCCATGAGAATCCTGATCCTCGGCGCCGGCCAGGTCGGCGCGAAATTCCTGTGATCCTGCTCCGCCTGCTGCCGGTTCTCCATGTTCTCGGGCTGATGCTGATGTTTTTCGGCATCACCTATCTGCCGCCGATTGCGGTTTCGCTGATTTATGCCGACGGCACATGGATTGACTTTGTCGACGCTATGGCGGTCTCGGTCGGCAGCGGCGCACTGCTCGCCCTGATGACGCGCGGCCACCGGCGTGAGCTCAAGCCGCGCGACGGCTTTCTGCTGGTCACGCTCGCCTGGCTGCTGATGGCCGCCATCGCCAGCGTTCCCCTGTTGCTGGCCATCGACGGACTCTCATTCACGGATGCTTTTTTCGAAGCCATGTCCGGGCTGACGACGACGGGCGCAACGATCCTTACCGGTATCGAACACCTGCCGCCGGCGATCAACCTGTGGCGCCACGAACTCAACTGGCTCGGCGGCATGGGCATCATCGTGCTGGCGGTCGCCATCCTGCCACTGCTCGGCGTCGGCGGCATGCAGCTCTACAAGGCCGAGATGCCGGGGCCGATGAAGGACGCCAAGTTGATGCCGCGCATCGCCGGCACCGCCAAGGCGCTCTGGCTGGTCTATTTCGCCCTGACGCTCGCCTGCGCGCTGAGCCTCAAGGCAGCGGGCATGAACTGGCTCGACGCCATCTGCCACGCTTTCGCGGCCCTCTCGCTCGGCGGCTTCTCGACCTACGATGCGAGCGTCGGCTACTTCGATTCGCCGCTCATCGAGGCGATCCTGATCGTCTTCATGGTGCTCGCGGCGCTGAACTTCGCCACCCATTTCCTCGCCTGGCGCAGTCGCTCGCTCGCCAGTTACCGGCATGATGCGGAAGTCCGCGCCGTCCTCGGATTGCTGACGGCCAGCATCGTCGTCTGCGCGACCTATCTGTGGTGGCAAGGCACCTATCCCGATTTGCTCGCCAGCCTGCGTCACGTCGCCTTCAATCTCGTTTCCATCGCCACCGATTGCGGTTTCGCCAGCCAGGATTTCAACCAGTGGCCGATTTTCGTGCCGATGTGGATGCTGTTTCTCTCCTGTGCGACAGTCAGCTCCGGTTCCACCGGTGGCGGCATCAAGATGGTGCGCACGCTGATCCTCTCCCAGCAGGCGCGGCTCGAACTCAGGCGCCTTGTCCATCCGAGCGTGGTGGCGCCGATCCGGATCGGCAGAAAGGCTGTCCCGCAAGGCATCACGGCGGCAGTGCTCGGCTTTCTGTTCCTGTATCTCTTCACGCTGCTGGAACTTTCGTTTCTGCTCATGGCCAGCGGCATGGATGCCGTCACCGCCTTCTCGGCCATCATCGCCTGCATCAACAACGCAGGCCCGGGGCTTGGCGAGGTTGGCCCCGCCGGCAACTATCAGGGGCTCACCGACTTCCAGAAATGGGTTTGCGCCACCGCCATGCTGATCGGGCGACTGGAGGTGCTCACGGTGTTCGTACTCTTCACGCCGGGATTCTGGAAGCACTGAGCGCGCCGTCTCGGCAGCGCTTAATGGAATGGTCGCCCCAATCTGAAACGGCATCGGTGTGCCAAAGACGGCGCCGGCGGCGGGCAGACCGCGCGAACGCTCGTCAAGGCCCAAAGTCGGCGTTGGCGGGACGGCGGCTACTTGGCGGCCTGGCGCTTGAAATCGGCGAGGCGGAAGCCGAGCAGCCAGAGTGTGGCGAAGTAGGCCACGACGCCGGCAGCGACCAGCGCCCCCAGGTGGAGTATGCGGGTGCCTGCCGAAGCCGTCAGCCAGTCGGCTTCGCTTCCCATGCCGAACCAGAGCGTCGTTCCCAGCACCGCCAGGGCAATGGCGAGTTTCGCCGTGAAACCTCCCCAGCCGGGCAAGGGCAGATAGTCGCCACGTTTGCGCAGGCCACGGAACAGCAAGGCGGCGTTGAGGCAGGACGCCAGTCCGATTGACAGAGCCAGCCCGGCGTGTTTCAGCGGGACGATGAAAGCGAGGTTCATTGCCTGCGTGGCGACGAGCGTGAGAATGGCGATCTTCACCGGCGTCTTGATGTTCTGGCGGGCATAGAAACCGGGGGCCAGCACCTTGACGAGAATGAGGCCGGTCAGGCCGAGGCTGTAAGCGACCAGGGCCTGGCGTGTTTGCAGCACGTCGTTGGGCGTGAAGGCCCCATGCTGGAAAAGGGTGGAGATGAGTGGCACGCCGAGAATCGCCAGGGCGAGGGCGGCAGGCAGCGTGAGCAGACAGGTGAGTCGCAGGCCCCAGTCGAGCAGCGCGGAAAATTCACGCGGATCCGCCGAGGCGTGGGCTTTCGACAGGCTGGGCAGGAGGATGGTACCGAGGGCTGCACCGAGCAGGCCGGCGGGAAACTCCATCAGGCGGTCGGCGTAATAAAGCCAGGAGACGCTGCCCGAGGCGAGAAAGGAAGCGAAGATCGTGTTGATCAGCAATGAGACCTGCGAGACGGACACGCCGAGCACGGCTGGCGCCATGAGCAGCATCACGCGTCGTACGCCAGGATCGCTCGGAGCGAAATCGAAGCGGGGCAACATGCCGATGCGTTTCAGCGCCGGCAGCTGGATCGCCAATTGCAGCATGCCGCCAAGAAACACCGCCCAGGCCAGCGCCAGTACCGGCGGGTCGAAATAGGGTGCGGCGAACAGCGCCATGCCGATGAACGAGAGGTTGAGCAGTACGGGCGTGAAGGCCGGCAGGGCGAAGCGGCTCCATGTGTTGAGCACGCCAGCGGCGAGCGCCACCAGGGACATGAAGAGAATGTAAGGGAAGGCGATGCGTGTCAGCGTGACCGTCAGGTCGAACTTGTCGGCATTGGCGGCGAAGCCTGGCGCGGCGACATGGATCAGCAGGGGAGCGCCCAGCACGCCCAGTGCGGCGACGCCGAGCACGACGAAGAACAACAGGGTGGCGACACGGTCCACGATCTGTCGCGTGGCTTCCTCGCCGCGTTGATTCCGGTATTCCGCCAGCAGGGGAACGAACGCCTGCGAGAAAGCGCCTTCGGCGAACAGGCGGCGCAACAGGTTGGGGAGCTTGAAAGCGACGAAGAAGGCGTCGGTGAGCATGCCGGCGCCGAAGGTGCGCGCGATGACGAAATCGCGCACGAAGCCCAGCACGCGGGAAAGCAGGGTCAGGCTGCTGACGGTGGCCAGCGTGCGAAGGAGGTTCATGTGCGCATGGTAATCGCTGAAGATGCGCCGTAAAAAAGAAAAGTGCCTTGCAAAGGCCGGCTTCTCTTCTTATAATCGCGCGCTTTTCAACCGCACCGAGTTTCGCACATCCAATGGCCAATTCCGCTCAAGCCCGCAAGCGTGCCCGTCAGGCGACCCAGCGTCGCGCCCACAACATGAGCCAGCGTTCCGAACTGCGCACCGCCATCAAGAAGGTACGCAAGGCCGTCGTGGCCGGCGACAAGGCTGCCGCGCAGGCCGTGTTCAACGAGTCCCAGGGCGTCATCGATTCCATCGCGGACAAGAACATCATCCACAAGAATACGGCAGCGCGCTACAAGAGCCGCCTTTCTGCAGCAATCAAGGCGCTGTAAGCACCCTTCCCCTGCAGGCAGCACAACGCACGATCTGATTGCGGCACGCACGGATCCGGAGCCACCCGGGACGTGCGTGCCGTTTTCATTTCC
>CAZGOH010000037.1:0-20349 GCA_964527195.1 uncultured Methyloversatilis sp. | reverse complement strand
CCATCTCGTCGGCATCGAGTTCAGCAAGGAAAGCCGCAGCGTGGTGGGCTTCGAGAGCGAAACGCTCGATTGATTCGAGTGGCCGTCGCCGTCCCGCCACCTGTGCAAACATCGTTGCCATGCCCGCCCACCCCACCCCCATGATTCTGCTGATCGACGATTCCGTCATGGAACTACGCGTGCTGATCGACATGCTGGCCGCACGCAAGTGGCGCACAGTGGTCAGTTTCGACGGTATGGACGGCTACCGCAAGGCGCAGATCAAGCAGCCCGACCTGATTCTGCTCGACGTGCGCATGCCGAGCCTGGATGGCTTTGGCACCCTGCGGCGCCTCAAGGGCGACCCGCGCACGCAGGCGATTCCGGTGATCTTCCTCACCGCGGCCGAGGACAAGGCCGATCGCCTCGCCGGCCTGTCGCTCGGTGCGGTGGATTACATCGTCAAGCCGTTTGTCAGCGAAGAGGAAGTGCTGGCGCGCATCGGCATCCATCTCGAGTTGTCGCGCCGCCTCGGCGCACCTCCGCGCGTTACCGTCAACAGCACGGACGGCTACTCCGCGCTGGTTGCCGCCGCCACCGCCTTGCTGCTGGAAAAGCTGGCCGACCCGCCGCCCATGGAAACGCTGGTGCGGGAACTGGGTACCAACGAGAAGCGCGTGAACGAGGCATTCCACGAAGCTTTCCAGATGACGGTGTTCGGCTGGCTGCGCGAGCAGCGCCTGAAACTGGCACGCCAGCTCCTGGCGCAGACCGACACGCCGATTGCCCATATTGCCCAGCATTGCGGCTATGCCTCGCCGGCCAATTTCGCCACGGCGTTCAAGGAGCGCTTCGAGTGCGCACCGCGCGATTTCCGCCGTCGCGGGCAAGAGACCGGCGCGGACGAAACGGCCACGATCCCATGAGGCGGCTGCCAGACATCCGCAGCCTGCTGCTTGCCGGCCTGTTCGTTGTCCTGGCGAGCGTCGTCGGTACCGTCCGCAGCGAGACGGCGACCATCGACCCGGCCGCCGAGCGCATCGACCTCTCCGCGAGACTCGGCCTGCTTCATGACCCGCAGGGGCGCTTGCAGCCTGCCGACGTTCGCCAGCGCAGCGGCGACTTTCGCCCGGCGACGCGGAACGACCTGGCCGTGGGTTTCAACGCTGGCGTGTACTGGCTGCGCATTCCCCTGCTGCTCCCCGCCGACGGAGAAGCGACGCAGGCCGAAACCCGCTGGCTGGCGGTAGGCACCGCCAAGACGCAGCGCGTAACGCTGTATGCAGGCACGGACGCCAACCCCGAAGTGCAGCGTTCCGGCCGTATCGTCGCCGTGCAGGCACGCCCCCTGCAAACCATGGACCCGGTTTTTCCGCTGCGGCTGCAACCGGGCAAGCCGCTGGAGGTGCTGTTGCGTGTCGAAACGCGCGGCACGACGAACATGGCACCCACCCTCTGGCAACCCGAGGCGTATCGCCACGAGGCCGCCAAGACGCAAATGCAGCTGACCGCCATTCTCGGTGGTCTGCTGCTCAGCGGCGGCCTCGGGCTGGTCGCTTTCGTTGCCCTGCGCGAATACCAATACCTGTGGCAGGGTCTGATCATGCTCGCCCTGGCCGGCCTGGAAGCGACGCGCACCAACTTTTTAAGCACCTATCTGTGGGACGATGCGCTCGGGCAACCGGCGCAGCTGCTGGCTTTCTTCGCCGCATTGGCCATGTTCGGGCTTTCCAAGGTCGTCGCTCACTTGCTTGAACTGGCTGCACACATGCCCCGGGCGAATCGCCTGCTCTTTTTCCTGCGCTGGGCCGGCGTCGCCGGTGCGCTGTACTCGCTCGCCGACTACGGCACGGGCGTGCGCCTGCTTTCCGTCGCCGCCGCGACGCAAAACCTCGTCGCGCTGGCGCTGTGCGTTCTGGCCTGGCGGCGCGGACAGGCCGCCGCCGGTTTTTTCCTGCTGGTATTCACGCTCGCCCTGCTCACCGAAACCACCCGCCAGTTCGCCAATCTCGGCCTGCTGCCGTGGATCGACGCGATGGAGTTCAGCACCTTCCTGTTCCTACTGGCGAGCCCGCTGATTCTCTTCGGCCTGATCGAACAGACCCGGCGGCTGTCGATCCGGCTGCAAGTGGCGGATGAACTGCAACAGGCCAAATCGGCCTTCCTGGCGCGCGTCAGCCACGAGTTGCGCTCGCCGCTCAATACCGTGCTCGGCCTTAACCGCATGCTGGCGCGTCGTTCGCCGAAGATCGATCTCGCGGAGGGCACGGCGGGCATCGAAAAGAGCGTGTTGCGCCTGTTGCGGCTGATCGACGAACTGCTCGACGAAGCCCGCACCGCCGCTGGCAAGCTGACGATCCGGCCGGCGGCACTGGCGCTGCAACCCTGGCTCGACGAGATCGCGCAGCTGGCCCGCGCCGCCATCGAGGGCCGCGGCAACCGGCTGGAATGCGATTTCGACGGAACGCTGGCGATCAGCGTCGAGGCCGACGGGGAGCGCTTGCGCCAGGTGCTGGAAAACCTGCTCGCCAACGCCAACCGGCATACCGAACGTGGCACCATCCGTCTTACATGCCACGTCAGTCCGCGCGCCGGCGAGGCGATGCTCGACTTCGCCGTCACCGACGACGGCGAGGGCATTCCCGCCGGGTATCTGCGGACGATTTTCGAACCGTTCGAGCGCGGTAAGCCAGCCAGCCTGCGCAAAGGCAAGGGCTTCGGCCTCGGCTTGTCGATCTGCCGCGAGTTGCTGCGCCAGATGGGCAGCGACATCGCGGTCGCCAGCGCGCCGGAACGGGGCAGCCGTTTCAGCTTTTCCCTGCGCTGCCCGCTTGTCGCGGCAGTGCCACCGATCACGTCCGCCACCGCCGTTCCGCCACCGCCGACGGCCCTGACCCGCGAGGGCCCGCGCGCGCTGCTCGTCGACGACGAAGTCATACAACTCGAACTGTTGGCCCAACTGTTCGAGGAAGCGGGTTTCGCGGTCGAAACCGCCTCCGGCGGAGGCCGCGCGCTGGAGCGGATCGCCGCGACGAACTGGGATCTCGTCGTCACCGACCAGATGATGCCGGATGTCGATGGCTGGTCGATACTGCGCCGAGCACGCGCCGCCCGGCCGGCAACCCCGGTGATCCTGCTATCCGCAGTGGCGCCCTGCCCGCCCGATGATCTCCCGGCCGGCATGCACTTCGACGCGGTGCTGCTCAAGCCCGCCGCGTCCCAGGAAATCCTCGCCACCGCCTGGCGTCTGCTGCTGAAAGTCGGCCCCGGCGCGACGGCGCTCGACTGGCATGCCCTCGTCCGCCTCGCCAGCGAGGGCGACGTGAGCGGCATCGAAGACTGGATCGCCGCCGCGCGCATCGCCGCCCCCCGGGAAGAAACGCTGCTGACCTGGATCGAGCGGCAGTTGCACGGCCTGAACCTGGCGCTGCTGGAGAGCTTCGCCCGCCACGGCGGGAAAGCGGCATAACGCCACGGCGGTCCGCGCGGGTCTATCGACAGTCGCGCAGCTTGGCGAAGGCCGCCGCCATGGCGCCGGCCGGCTCGGGCTGCCGTTGTGGCGCGCGTTCCCGGGCCGCCGGATGCGCAGGATGCCGCCGCGCCGCCGGCGCTGTCGCCGTCCCGCCGGGGCCGACTTTCGCCGTCTGGCGCACCTCGTCGGCCAGACGCATGGTCAGCGCGATGCGCTTGCGCGGGACATCGACCTCCAGCACCTTGACCTTCACCACGTCGCCGGCCTTAACAACCGCATGCGGGTCCTTGACGAACGTGTTGGAGAGGGCCGAGATGTGCACGAGCCCGTCCTGATGCACGCCGATATCGACGAAAGCGCCGAAATTGGTGACGTTGGTGACCACGCCTTCGAGCTGCATGCCGGGTTCGAGATCTTTCAGATTCTCGATTCCCTCGCGGAACGCGGCGGTCCGGAATTCGGGGCGCGGGTCGCGGCCGGGTTTTTCCAGTTCCTTGAGGATGTCCTGCACCGTGGGCAGGCCGAAGCGTTCGTCGGCGTATTTCTCGGGCCTGAGCGCGCGAACGATGCGGCTGTCGCCGATGACCTCCCGCACGCCCTTGCCCGTATCGGCGAGGATGCGTTCGACGACCGGATAGGCCTCCGGATGCACCGCCGAAGCATCGAGCGGATTTTCACCACCGTTGATGCGCAGGAAGCCGGCCGCCTGCTCGAAGGTCTTGTCGCCGAGGCGCGGCACCTTCTTCAGCGCGGCGCGCGAGGGAAAGGCACCATTGCTGTCACGGTAGGAAACGATGTTCGCCGCCAGCGTCGCGTTCAGGCCCGAGATGCGCGCCAGCAGCGGCGCCGAGGCCGTATTCACATCGACGCCGACGGAGTTCACACAGTCTTCCACCACGGCGTCGAGCGACTTCGCCAGCTTCGACTGGTTCACGTCGTGCTGGTACTGGCCGACGCCGATGCTCTTCGGGTCGATCTTCACCAGTTCGGCGAGCGGATCCTGCAAACGCCGCGCAATGGAAACCGCGCCGCGCAGGGAAACGTCGAGCGCGGGAAACTCGCGCGCCGCGAGCTCCGAGGCCGAATACACCGAGGCGCCGGCTTCGGACACCACGATCTTGGTCAGCTTGAGTTCCGGATAACGCTTCATCAGTTCGCCGGCGAGCTTGTCGGTCTCGCGGCTCGCCGTGCCGTTGCCGATGGCGATCAGGTTGGCGCCGTGCTGTTGCGCCAGCTGGCGCAGCGCGGCGAGGCTCACCTCCCAGTCGCGGCGCGGCTCGAAGGGATAGAGCGTGGCGGTGTCGAGCAGCTTGCCGGTGGCGTCGACGACGGCCACCTTGACGCCGGTACGGATGCCGGGGTCGAGACCGATCACGGTCTTCGGGCCGGCCGGCGCGGCGAGCAGCAGGTCGTGCAGGTTCCTGGCGAAAACGCGGATCGCCTCGGTTTCCGCACGTTCGCGCAGGACGCCCATCAGTTCGGTTTCGAGATGCAAGGACAGCTTCACCAGCCAGGTCCAGCGTGCGGTTTCCGCCAGCCACTTGTCCGCCGCGCGGCCTTTGTCCTCGATGCCGACATGACGCGCGATCATCGCGATGCACGGGGAAGACTCGGGCGGATCGCGCAACTCGCTTTCGGTTTTCAGGCCCAGGCGCAGCACATCCTCGTTGCGCCCGCGCAGGAGCGCCAGCACGCGATGCGAAGGCGCGCTTCTGATCGGTTCGCGGAAATCGAACCAGTCGCGGAACTTCGCTCCGTCCCCCTCCTTGCCATCGACGACGGTCGAGACGATCTGCGCATGTTCGTCGAGGAAGTTGCGCAGCTTCTCCAGCAGCGCCGCATCCTCGGCGAAGCGCTCCATGAGGATCTGGCGCGCGCCGTCGAGCGCGGCCTTGACGTCGGGCACGTGCTTCTCCGGCGGTTCCTTCTCCGGATTGACGTACTTCGCCGCCTCGGTGTCCGGATCGAGCGTCGGGTCGCCATACAGTGCGTCGGCGAGCGGCGCCAGCCCGGCTTCACGCGCAATCTGCGCCTTGGTGCGGCGCTTCGGCTTGTAGGGCAGGTAGAGGTCTTCGAGGCGCTGCTTGGTCTCGGCGGCTTCCACTTCGGCACGCAGTTCGGGCGTCAGCTTGCCCTGCTCCTCGATGCTGGCGAGGATGGCGGCGCGGCGGTCTTCCAGTTCGCGCAGGTAGATGAGACGCTCTTCCAGCGTGCGCAGCTGGGTGTCGTCGAGATTGCCGGTCACTTCCTTGCGGTAGCGGGCGATGAAGGGCACGGTCGCGCCATCGTCGAGCAGTTGCACGGCGGCGACGACCTGGTTGGGATGCACGCCGAGTTCATCGGCGATGCGCTGATGGATGCGCAAGCTCATTTTCTCCGTGGTTCAGGTTGGGGGGTTGCGCCACGTCCGCAGAGTCTGCGACGCGGCAGTGAAATCGAAGCCGCGCATCTGGCGCAGCAATTGCGGTCCCAGCGCGCCGAGAGTGGCGCACAGGGCGGCCTCGTTGGCCTGGAACAGCGTCACCGCGCCAAAGTCGCCGGCGGTGAGACGGCGATCCAGTTCCGCGATCAGTTCGTCGCTCGCCTGCGCAACAGCCGGTGCCTCCACCGGCCCGACGATCATCCGCAAGACCGCGTCGAGCGCTTGCAGCAGGCACCGGATCGTCGCCACGTCGGCCTGGTGTTCGGCCCCCGCGACGGCGCGCCTGGCGGGATCGCGCAGGCGGAACTCGATGCGCTTCGCGGCTTCCGACAAGACGTCATGCCCGAGGGTGGCGGCCACGCTCTTGAGGCTATGGGCGATGCGGATGCCCGTCTCGAAATCGCCGGCGGCGAGCACGGCGGCGAGCGTGTCCATGTCGTTCGCATGGCTTTCGTGCAGGCGCGCCAGCATGTCGAGGTAGCGATCCACCCTGCCGCGCACCATGCCCACGCCGCGCGCGACGTCGAGACCGGGAATGGCGCGGAGAAGTTGCGCCAGCCGCTCGTCGGCGCTCCCGGACGCCTGTTCGGCCTGCGCTTCGCCGGCTTGCAGGCGGATGACGAACCAGAAGCGGCTGCCCGCGCCGGGCACGCTGTCGACGCCGGCGCTGCCGCCCATCAGTTCCGCCAGGTTCTTGACCAGCACCAGGCCGAGGCCGGTGCCGCCATGCTGGCGCGTACTCGACATGTCGCCCTGCTCGAAGGCCTGGAACAGGCGCGCACGCTGCTCCGGCGTGACGCCGATGCCGGTATCGGCGACTTCGAAGCGTATCCGCAGGCCGTCGGCGTCACGGTCGACGAGTCGCGCATTCATCTCGATGCCGCCGCGCTCGGTGAACTTGACCGCATTGCTCGCGTAATTGAACAGCGCCTGGCGCAGGCGCGCGGCATCGCCGCGCAAGCCGTCGGGCAGGTTCGCGTCGATGTTGATCGCAACCCGCAGCCCCTTGGCCCGGGCGGGCTCGGCGATGAGCCCGCGCACCGATTCGAAGGTGGCCGCAAGGGAAAAATCCACCGCCTCGAGCCGCAGGGCATCCGTCTCGATCCTGGCGAGATCGAGCACGTCGTCGAAGATCGCCAGCAGCTGGTGGCTTGCGTTCTCGATCTGGCCGACCCAGCCGGCCAGGTGCGGATCGACCCGTTCCTGCAAAAGATGCACATGGCCAAGGATGCTGTTGAGCGGCGTGCGGATCTCGTGGCTCATGTTGGCGAGGAAACGGCTCTTGGCGCGGCTGGCCGCCTCGGCGGCGTCGCGCGCGCGCGCCAGTTCCTCCGTACGCGAGGCCACCATGCGCTCGAGGTTCTCGCGGTAAGCGGCGATCTCGTCGTCGCGCTGCCGGCGTTCCGTAACGTCGCGGTTGGTGGCGCGTCGCCCAAGGTAGCTGCCGTCGGGGCGGATGACGGAATGGCAGATATGCTCGATCCAGCGCGTTTCGCCCGCGCGCGTGAGAATGCGAAATTCCAGGTTGCCTTCTTCTTGGCGCGGAACATGGACATCGCCGAAGTGCGCCGCGAACGCTTGGCGGTCGTCGGGGTGGAGGATGCGCAGGATCAGTTCCGGATCGGCGAGAAACTCTTCCGGCCGATACCCCGTGATGCGCTCGCAGGCCGGCGAGACGTAGCGGAACTTGCCGTCCGGCCCGACCCAGACTTCCCAGTCGTAGATGTAGTCGGCGAAGGTGCGGTACTTTTCTTCGGCAACGCGCACGTTCTCTTCCGCGCGGCGTTGCAGGATGTTGCGCACCTCGTTGTCGAGCAGCAGCGCCACGTGCTTGAAGAAGATCGGCAGGTACTCGCGCAGGCGAGCGCCGCTGATGTGCAGGTTCTCGAGCTTGACCACGCCCACCGTCTCGTTGCCCGCCCGCAGGGGAAAAGCCCACGTCCAGGCGCCGGGTATCACGCCCTCGCGCAACAATGCCGCCGCAGCGTCGAGGCTTTCCTCCTCGAGCATGCCGCTGGCCAGGGCGCGCCGCGCCAGCGCATCCTCGACCTCGTCCACCTCGGTGCGGACGCCAAGAAAATCCTGGTGGTGCAGCGTGTCGCCGATCCAGTACCACAAATGGATATTGGTGCCACCAATGGTCTCGACGATGTTGTTGAGCATGCGCTCGATCATCGTCTCGAGCCCGGGCAGGGGGTCGAGTTGGTCGGTCAGGCGGATGACGAGCTGGAGGTAGGACTTTTCCTCGGCCAGACGCCGGTTGCGCTGACGCAGATCGGCAATTTCCTCGCGCAGTTCGTCTGCCGCCACGGCGGCTGCTTCGTTCACGTCGGCCCCGGCGCCGCGCGCGCGGCGATGCCCTCGCCGCTCAACAGCACAAGCATGGCCGTGTTGCCGACGATGTGCACCGCGCCGATCTCGGCAAGCATGGGCGTGACTTCGCCGACATCGCGCTTGAGAATGTCGCGCACGGCATCGACGATGACGACGCGCGCTAGGGTAGCAATCTCGACGGCGCGTTCCGGTCGTTGCGCGGCGGCGGCCAGGCGATTGAGCACGTCGGCATCGCCAAGCAGGCGCAACTGGCAGGCCATGCGCCGCCCGGCGGCGCGCACGCGCAGAGCGGTGGTGTCGAGCGCTTCGCGCACCGAAACCCCGACGGGCACGCCAAGCCTATACGTGCCCGTCGGGGTAACGACGTTGAGCATCGCCGTCGCGGCGGTCAATGCTTGATCAGGGCGGGCGCGCTAGCCCCGGCGTCGGCGATCACGGCGGCGGCCTGGGCCGGCTGGACCGCCTCGACCGTCGGCTCCGGCAACGGCTCGGGCAGGCGCTCGAGCGCGAGTTCGAGCACGCGGTCGACCCACTTCACCGGCAGGATCTCGATGCGGTTCTTGATCGTGTCGGGAATCTCAGCGAGATCCTTGACGTTCTCCTCGGGAATCAGCGCCAGGCGAATGCCGCCCCGCACCGCAGCGAGCAGTTTTTCCTTGAGGCCGCCGATCGGCAGCACCTCGCCACGCAGGGTAATCTCGCCGGTCATGGCGACGTCGGCACGCACCGGAATGCCGGTCAGCACCGAGACCATGGCCGTGCACATGGCGATGCCGGCGGAAGGGCCATCCTTCGGCGTCGCGCCTTCGGGCAGGTGAATGTGCAGGTCGTTCTTCTGGTAGAAGTCGTCGGCGATGCCCAGCTGGCGCGCGCGGCGGCGCACGACGGTGAGCGCCGCCTGGATGGATTCCTGCATCACTTCGCCGAGCTTGCCGGTGGTGACCGTCTTGCCCTTGCCAGGCACGGCGACCGCCTCGACCGTCAGCAGTTCGCCGCCGACCTCGGTCCAGGCCAGCCCGGTCACCTGGCCGATCTGGTTCTCTTTCTCGGCCATGCCGAAGGTGTAGCGGCGCACGCCCAGGTACTTGTCGAGGTTCTTTGCGTTGACGACGATCTTGTTCTTGCGCTGTCGCATCACCAGCGCCTTGACCACCTTGCGGCAGATCTTCGAGAGATCGCGCTCGAGGGCACGCACGCCGGCTTCGCGCGTGTAGTAGCGCACGATGTCGCGGATCGCGTCCTCGGTCACCGACAGTTCGTCACGCTTCACGCCGTTGTTCTTCATCTGCTTGGGCAGCAGGTAGCGCTGGGCGATGTTGACCTTCTCGTCCTCGGTGTAGCCGGAGAGGCGGATCACCTCCATGCGATCGAGCAGCGCCGGCGGAATGTTGAGGGTGTTCGCGGTGGCGACGAACATCACGTCGGAGAGGTCGTAATCGACCTCGATGTAGTGGTCCTGGAAGGTGTGGTTCTGCTCGGGGTCGAGCACCTCGAGCAGCGCCGACGACGGATCGCCGCGGAAATCCATGCCCAGCTTGTCCACCTCGTCGAGCAGGAAGAGCGGATTCTTCACGCCGACCTTGGTCATGTTCTGCAGGATCTTGCCCGGCATCGAACCGATGTAGGTGCGGCGATGGCCGCGAATCTCGGCCTCGTCGCGCACGCCGCCCAGCGCCATGCGCACGAACTTGCGGTTGGTGGCCTTGGCGATCGACTGGCCGAGCGAGGTCTTGCCCACGCCGGGGGGGCCGACCAGGCAGAGGATCGGCGCCTTCACCTTGTCGACGCGCTGCTGCACGGCGAGGTATTCGACGATGCGTTCCTTTACCTTCTCGAGCCCGTAGTGGTCCTTGTCGAGAACCTTCTCGGCGACGACGAGATCCTTGGAAACCCGCGACTTCTTCTTCCACGGCAGGCCAACCAGCGCGTCGATGAAATTGCGCACCACGGTGGCTTCCGCCGACATCGGCGACATCAGCTTGAGCTTCTTCATCTCGGCGTTGGCCTTGACGAGCGCCTCCTTGCTCATGCCGGCCGCCTTGATCTTCTTTTCCATCTCCTCGATGTCGGCGCCTTCCTCGCCTTCGCCGAGCTCCTTCTGGATGGCCTTGACCTGCTCGTTGAGGTAGTACTCGCGCTGGCTCTTCTCCATCTGGCGCTTGACGCGGCCGCGGATGCGTTTTTCGACCTGGAGGATGTCGAGTTCCGTTTCAAGCTGGCCGAGCAGCCTGTCGAGACGCTCGTCGACGTTGAACATCTCGAGCACTTCCTGCTTCAACTCGAGCTTCATCGGCAGGTGGGCGGCGATGGTGTCGGCCAGTCGCCCCGCTTCCTCGATGCCGGCCAGCGAGGTGAGGATCTCGGGCGGGATTTTCTTGTTGAGCTTCACGTACTGGTCGAACTGCGCCAGGATGGTGCGGCGCATCGCCTCGATCTCGTGGCTGCCGCGCTCGTTCAGCGCCAGCGGAATCACCGCCGCGACGAATTGCGACTTGTGATCCTCGATGCGCTCGATCTTCGCGCGCTGCGTGCCCTCGACGAGCACCTTCACCGTGCCGTCGGGCAGCTTGAGCATCTGCAGGATGTTGGAGATGCAGCCGATGTCGTAGAGGTCGGCGGCGTCGGGCTCGTCCTTGGCAGCGGACTTCTGGGCCACCAGCAGGATGCTCTTGCCCGCATCCATCGCCGTTTCGAGCGCCTTGATGGATTTCGGACGACCGACGAAAAGCGGGATGACCATGTGCGGGAAAACCACCACGTCGCGCAGCGGCAGGAGCGGCAGAAGATCGTTTTCCTGGGTGAGAACGGGGGCGTCGGACATGCGGGGATTCCTTTATCGTTGGTCTGTCTCGAAAGCCACATGGGGCTGCGGACAGAGGATTCAAGCCGGTTGCGGCCGCACGCGGCGACCGCGCCGGTCAGTTCGAGCCGGAAACCTTGGGCTGTTCGGCGTAGATGAGCAACGGGTGGCCGCCCGATTCGATCATGCCCTCATCCACCACGACCTTGATCACGCCGTTCATGCCCGGCAGTTCGAACATGGTGTCGAGCAGCACGTTTTCCATGATGGAGCGCAGGCCGCGCGCGCCGGTCTTGCGCTTGATGGCCTTCCTGGCGATGGCCTGCATCGCCGAGGGGCGCACCTCGAGTTCCACGCCTTCCATGGCAAAGAGCTTCTGGTACTGCTTGATCAGCGCATTCTTCGGCTCGACGAGAATCTGCACCAGGGCCGCCTCGTCGAGCTCGGTGAGATTGGCGACCACCGGCAGACGGCCGATCAGCTCGGGAATCAGGCCGTACCTGACGAGATCATCGGGCTCCACCTGCGCCAGAGTCTCGGACAGGCTGGCGTTCGACTTGCTCTTCACCTCGGCGCCGAAGCCGATGCCGGCCTTTTCCGAGCGGTCCTGGATGATCTTGTCGAGGCCATCGAAGGCGCCGCCACAGATGAAGAGGATGTTCGAGGTGTCGACCTGGATGAAGTCCTGGTTGGGATGCTTGCGCCCGCCCTGCGGCGGCACGGCGGCGACGGTTCCCTCGACCAGCTTGAGCAGCGCCTGCTGCACGCCTTCGCCGGACACGTCGCGGGTGATCGAGCGGTTCTCGCTGCGGCGCGAGATCTTGTCGATCTCGTCGATGTAGATGATGCCACGCTGGGCTTTCTCTGCCTCGTAGTCGCAGGTTTGCAAGAGCTTGGCGATGATGTTCTCGACATCCTCGCCGACGTAGCCGGCCTCGGTGAGCGTGGTGGCATCGGCGATGACGAAAGGCACGTTGAGCAGGCGCGCCAGGGTCTGCGCCAGCAGGGTCTTGCCGCTGCCGGTCGGGCCGACCAGCAGGATGTTGCTCTTGGACAACTCGACGTCGTCTTTCGCCCTCTTCTTGTCGTCCGTGTCGCTCTTGAGCCGCTTGTAGTGATTGTAGACCGCCACGGCGAGAATCTTCTTCGCCTGCTCCTGGCCGATCACGTACTGGTCGAGCACGTCGCGAATCTCGCCCGGCACCGGCAGGTCGCGCGTCGACCTGACCGGATCTTCGGCGGCGCGGTCGTCGCGAATGATGTCGTTGCACAGATCGATGCACTCGTCGCAGATGAACACCGAGGGGCCCGCGATGAGCTTCTTGACCTCGTGCTGGCTCTTGCCGCAAAAGGAGCAGTAGAGCAGTTTCTCGGATGCGCTTTTCTTTTCAGCCATGCCTCGCCTCTCTCTTCGTCGATCGCCGAACTATACCCGCCACCGCGTTTGCCGTCAGGCCGCCTCGGTACGCGCGGTGAGCACCTTGTCCGCCAGGCCGTATTCGACGGCGCCATCGGCAGAAAGGAAGTTGTCGCGATCAGTGTCGCGCTCGATGCGTTCGATCGGCTGGCCGGTGTGCCGGGCCAGCATTTCGTTCAGGCGCTGCTTGAGGAACAGGATTTCCTTGGCGTGGATCTCGATGTCGGAAGCCTGGCCCTGGAATCCGCCCATCGGCTGGTGGATCATCACGCGCGAATTCGGCAGGCAGAAACGCTTGCCGGCCGCACCGGCGGCGAGCAGGAACGCGCCCATCGAGGCCGCCTGGCCGATGCACAGCGTCGACACGTCGGGCTTGATGAACTGCATGGTGTCGTAGATCGCCAGGCCGGCGGTGACCGAACCGCCGGGCGAATTGATGTAGAGGTGGATGTCCTTGTCCGGATTCTCGGATTCGAGAAACAGAAGTTGCGCCACCACCAGGTTGGCGGTGACGTCATTCACCGGACCGATCAGGAACACCACGCGCTCCTTCAAGAGGCGCGAGTAGATATCGTAGGCCCGTTCGCCGCGCCCGCTGGTCTCGATCACCATCGGGATCAAGCCGAGCGCCCGCGTGTCGAGCGCCGATTCCGCCGTCGCGCCGGAGTGCGTCATCGGCATCATGCCGCGTTCCCCATCAGCTCGTCGAAGGCAACCGGCTTCTCGGTCACCTGGGCGTTGCCGAGCACCCACTCGACGACGTTGTTTTCCATCGCCAGCGCCTCGGCCTGCGCCAGTTGCTGGGGCTGGCTGTAATACCAGCGCACGACTTCCTGCGGATCCTCGAAGGTGGCGGCAAACTCGTCGACCACCGCACGCACCTGCTCGGGCTTGACGTGCAGGTCCTTCGCCTTCACCAGCTCGGCGACGATCAGGCCGAGCTTGACCCGACGCATGGCCTGCTCGGTGAACCAGCTTGCCTCGACGGGCATGTGCTTCATCTGCGGATTGCGGCTCTTCAGGTCGTTGAGCGCGCCCTCGGCCATCTGCTCCGCCTCGGCCTGCACCATCGCCTGCGGCACATCGATCGGGTTGGCTTCGAGCAGCAGGTTCATCGCCTGCTCCTTGATGCGATTCTTCAGGCGCTTGTTCACCTCGCGCTCGAGATTGGCGCGCACTTCCGCGCGCATCTTGTCGAGATCGCCATCAGCGATGCCCAGCGCACGCGCGAAGTCGGCATCGACCTCCGGCAGCTTCGGCATCTCGACCGCCTTGACGACGATGGAAAACTGCACCGTGCCGCCCGCCAGGTCCTTGACGTGGTAATCCTCGGGAAACTTCACGTCGAAGGTCTTCTCCTCGCCAGCCGTCACGCCCGTCAGCGCCGCCTCGAAATCGGGCAGCATCATGCCGCCGCCGACGAACATCGGATAATCGACGGCCTTGCCGCCCTCGAACTCCTCGCCGTCCCTGCGGCCGGTGAAGTCGATGATCAGGCGGTCGCCCTGCTCGGCGGCACGGCCGGCCGGCACGTAGCTCACGCGCTGCTTGCGCAGCGCCTCGATGGTCTTGTCGACCTCGGCGTCGCCGAGCGTCAACGCCGGCTTCTCGATGGACTTGCCGCTCATTTCGGCAATGGCGAACTCGGGAAACACCTCGAAGATCGCCGTGAATTCCATCTGCCCCTCGGCGCTCGCCGCCTTCGGCTCGACGCGCGGCTGGCCGGCGATGCGCAACCTCTGCGCGCGCACCACCTCGCCGAACGTCTTCTCGATCGCGGCGCCGAGCGCATCGGAATGCGCCTGCGCGCCGTACATCTGCGCCACCATCTTCATCGGCACCTTGCCCGGACGAAAGCCCGCCATCTTGGCGGTCTTGGCGATGCGCTTGAGCTGCTGCCCCACCTCGCGCTCGATGTCGGCGAGTGCCACGGCCAGATCGAGGCGGCGTTCGAGCGAGCTGGCGGCGGCGGGCGTTGCGGTGTCCTGGGTCGTTTCCATGAAGAATCCTTGCAAAGTGAAGCAGTCAGTGAGTATCGAAAATCGTCGTGGTGCGAGAGGCGGGACTCGAACCCGCACAGGTTACCCCGCTGGAACCTAAATCCAGTGCGTCTACCAATTCCGCCACCCTCGCCGGGCCGGGCATTTTAGCGGAATCGAACCTATACTGACGCCCGATGCCCGCCGACCGATACGCGAGTCACTACGAGAATTTCCCCGTTGCTTCGATCCTGCTGCCCGCCCGCCTGCGGCCGGCGGTCGCGGCGATCTACGCCTTCGCCCGTTCCGCCGACGATTTCGCCGACGAAGGCGATCTGCCGGTGGCCGAACGCCTGCGCCGGCTGGGGGAATACCGGGCGGAACTCGATCACATCGAGCGCGGCGAGACGAGCGATCATCCGGTCTTCCAGCACCTCGCGCCGCACATCGCCGCGCACGGCCTGCCGCTGTCCTTGTTCCGCGACCTGCTCGACGCCTTTGCGCAGGACGTGAGGCAGGATCGCTACGCCGACTTCGCCGAACTGATGGACTACTGCCGGCACTCCGCCAACCCGGTCGGTCGCCTGCTGCTGCACCTGTTCGGCGCCGCCACGCCGGAAAACCTCAAGCATTCCGACGCCATCTGCGCGGCGCTCCAGCTCATCAACCACTGGCAGGATGTCGGCATCGACATCGGCAAGGGCGCGCGCGGACGCATCTACCTGCCGCAGGACGAACTGGCGCGCTTCAAGGTCACCGAAGAGGCTCTCCATCGCCGTCTTGCCGGAGCCGACTTTCGCGCGCTGATGAAATTCCAGGTCGCCCGCGCCCGCGCGCTGATGCTCTCCGGCGCCCCGCTCGGCCGCACGCTGCCGGGCCGGATCGGACTGGAGATTCGCGCCATCGTCGCCGGCGGCCTCACCATCCTCGAAAGGATCGAGGCGGTCGATTACGACGTGTTTTCCCGCCGCCCCACCCTCGGCGCCCTCGACTGGCCGCGCATTTTCTGGAAAGCCGTGGTGGATTGATCGTTTCCGCCCTGAATGACTACAATCAGGTACGCAATCGCGTTCAGGAGAATGGACATGGATTTTGTAACCGCACGAGAGCTTCGCTCGGAATCGGCGAAAGTCTGGGAAAAGGTCCGGGCAGGAGAGGAAATGGTCGTTACCCGCAATGGCAGACCCTTCGCCCTGATTGTTCACGTCGAACCGAACGAGATCGAAGAGAAACTTCATGCGTTGCGCTGGTCGCGTTTCGACCGTTTGCTTGCCGATCAACACAAGCGCAGCCGCAACTCGGGTCTCGACTCGACGGACATGGATGCCATCGATGCGGAGATCGCCGCTGTTCGCCAGGCACGGCGCGATGCTGGCGGTCGTTGACACCAATGTGTGGGTTTCGGCTTTCCTGACACCGGAAGGAACCGCCGCTTCGGTTCTCGACGCATTTCGTGTCGGACGGCTGATACCCGTTTATTGCGAAGCCATCGAATCCGAATACCGAGACGTTCTGATGCGCCCCAAGTTTCGAATCGAAACTGCTCTGGTTGACGAATTTCTCGCGCTCATCCGGGCCTGCGGCATGCGGGGCAAATCCGTCCCGCCTTTACCGCCCGATCTTCCGGATCCGGCCGATGCACCTTTCATCGTGCTGGCGCAAACCTTTTGCTGCCCCATCGTGACAGGAAATATTCGCCACTTTCCGCCGCATGCCGGTGTCGAAGTCTTGTCGCCTCGCCAGTGCCTCGAAAGAATCCTTGCCTGATGCCTTCCGATTCGGACCTGCCATGACCCCCGACGCCTACTGCGCCGCGAAGGTCAAGGCCAGCGGCTCCAGTTTCGCCGCTGCCTTCCGCTTTCTCGATCCGCGCCGCCGGCAGGCCTTGAACGCCCTCTACGCCTTCTGCCGCGAGGTGGACGACGTCGTCGACGAATGCCATGCGCCCGCCGTGGCGCGCGCCACGCTGGAGTGGTGGCGCGGCGAAATCACCGCGCTGGACGGCGGCCGGCCGACGCATCCCGTCGTGCAGGCGCTCGCCGCCGCACGGGCGCACTTCTCCCTGCCGGCCGAGCAGCTCGCCGAGATCATCGACGGGATGCAGATGGACCTCGACATCGCCCGCTACGCCGACTTCACGCAACTGCAGCTCTACTGCCACCGTGCCGCCGGCATCGTCGGCCTGCTCTCCGCCGAGATCTTCGGCTACCGGAATCGCCACACCCTGAAATACGCCCATACGCTGGGGCTGGCCTTCCAGCTCACCAACATCATCCGCGACGTGGGCGAAGACGCGCGGCGCGGCCGCATCTACCTGCCGCAGGACGAACTGGCGCGCTTCGGCGTCGCGGAAGTCGACCTCCGGCAGGGGCGCCACACACCGGCGTTCCACGCACTGATGGTTTTCCAGACCGCCCGCGCCCGCGAGCATTACGAGCGTGCCTTCGCCCAGCTGCCCGCCGACGACCGCAAGGCCCAGCGCCCGGGCCTGGTCATGGCGGCGATCTACCGCGACCTGCTCGACCAGATCGAACAGGACGGCTTTCTCGTTCTCGACCGCCGCACCGCGCTCACGCCGCCACGCAAGCTGTGGCTCGTGCTGAAGACATGGCTGGGCGCGTAGCCGTTGTCGGTGCGGGCTGGGCCGGACTGGCCTGTGCGGTCGAACTGGCCGACGCCGGCTGCCATGTCGAAGTTTTCGAAGCCTCGCGCACGCTCGGCGGCCGCGCGCGCGCCGTCGAAATCGAGGGGCTGACGCTCGACAACGGCGCGCACATCCTCGTCGGCGCGTATTCCGAGACCTTGCGCCTGATGGCGAAAATCGGTGTTGGCGGGACGGCGCTGCGGCGCCAGCCGCTGCATCTCGAATACCCCGGCCAAGTCAGAATCGTCGCCCCGAAGCTCCCCGCCCCGCTGCACCTGGCCTGGGCGCTGCTCGCCGCGCGCGGCTTCAGCTTCAAGGAGAAGTTCGCTGCCATCCGCTTCATGCGCGCGCTGAAAAAATGTCGTTACCAGTTGCCGCGCGACATCACGGCGAAACAGCTCATCGCCAACCAGCCGCTGCGCCTGCGCCGCTTCCTCTGGGAGCCGCTGTGCCTCGCCGCGCTCAACACGCCCGTCGCCATCGCCTCGGCGCAGGTCTTTCTCAACGTGTTGCGCGACACGCTCGCCGCCGGCCGGGCGGCTTCCGATCTCCTTCTGCCAGCCAGCGATTTCTCGAACCTGTTTCCGGAACCGGCCGCGCGTTTCATCACGGCGCATGGCGGTCACGTGCATCGGTCGGCGCGCATCCATTCGCTCGACGAACTCGCGGACTTCGATCACCGCGTCGTCGCCGTGGCGCCCCAGCATCTGGCCGCGCTCGTTCCGGAAATCGCCGCCGGCCTGAATTTCGCGTGGCAGCCGATCGCCACCATCTACCTCCAGCATCCGGCAGGCACGCGCCTGCCCTGCCCGATGGCGGGCGTCGCCGGCGGCCACGCCCAGTGGCTGTTCGACCGCGGCACACTGTGCGGGCAGCATGGCCTGATCGCGGCGGTCATCAGCGGCGCCGGCCCCTGGCAGATGCTCGGCCACGACCGACTCGGCACGTCGATCCATGCGGAAGTCGCCCGCCTCGTGCCCGGCCTGCCGCCGCCCGTCTGGACGCGCGTCATCGAGGAAAAGCGCGCCACCTTCTGCTGCACGCCCGGCCTCGTGCGACCCGGCACGGCCACGTCCATCCCCGGTGTCTGGCTGGCCGGCGATTACGTGGCGAGCGACTACCCCGCCACGCTCGAAGGCGCAATCAGGAGCGGAGTCGCGGCAGCGCGTTCAATCCTCGGCCAGCCGCCCCGCCACCAGCCGTAGCGTGCGGCCGCAGCGCCGCGCCAGCGCCTCGTCGTGGGTGACGAGGATCAGCGTCGTGCCTTCCTCGGCATTCATCGCGAACATCAGGTCGATGACTTGCGCGCCGGTGGCGGCGTCGAGGTTACCGGTGGGCTCGTCGGCGAGCAGGAGTTTCGGCCGCACGGCGAAAGCGCGCGCCAGCGCCACGCGCTGCTGCTCGCCGCCGGACAGGTGCTTGGGATAGTGGCCCAGGCGGGCCGCGAGGCCGACGCGGGCGAGCATCGTTTCAGCCGTGGCGCGCGGTTCCGGCAGGCCGAGCAGTTCGAGCGGCAGCATGACATTTTCCAGCGCGGTGAGCGGCGGTAACAGATGGAAGGACTGGAACACGAAGCCCAGTTCGCGGCCGCGCAGGGCGGCACGGCCATCTTCGTCCAGCCCGGAAAGATCCTGGCCGGCCAGGCGCACGCGGCCGCGCGTCGGCAGGTCCAACCCGGCCAGCAGGCCCAGCAGCGTCGACTTGCCCGAACCCGAGGCGCCGACGATGGCGACCGACTCGCCAGCGGCGACGCCGAAACCGATCTCGTGCAAAATGGTCAGAACGCCCTCGCCACTCGGCACGTCCTTGCACAATCCCTCGACCTGCAACACCACTGCGCTCATGCGAATAACCTCATCTCCGTTCCTGTTCCTGCTGCTCTGGCTGCTGGCCCTGGCAGCCTTTCCGTCCCACGCCGCCGGCGGCATTCTCGTGTTCGGCGACAGCCTTTCCGCCGGCTACGGCATTCCCGTCGAGCGCAGCTGGCCTTCGCTGTTGCAAGAGCGCCTGCGCCAGGAAAAGTTTCCGCACGCCGTGGCGAACGCCAGCATCAGCGGTGAGACGACGGCCGGTGGCCGGACCCGCCTGCCCGCCGCCCTCAAACAGCAGCGGCCCGCCGTGGTGATCCTCGCGCTCGGCGCCAACGACGGTCTGCGCGGCCTGCCCATCGCCCAGACGCGCGACAACCTGACGGCGATGGCGCGCGCGGCGAAACAGTCCGGCGCGCGCGTGCTCGTCGCCGGCATGCAGTTGCCGCCCAACTACGGACCGGACTACACGCGCGAATTCAACGCACTGTTCGCAACAGTGGCGCAACAGGAAAAAATTGCGCTGCTGTCCTTCCTGCTCGAACCGATCGCGCTCGACGACGGCGCGTTCCAGGCCGACCGCCTGCATCCGACGGCCGCCGCGCAACCGAAAATTCTCGATCACGTCTGGCCCGCGCTCAAGCCGCTGCTCAGACAACGCTGACGCGCGTCTCGCCGGCGGCCAGGCTACCGATGACGGCCGCCGTGTCGAAACCGTCGGCGCGAAAAGCCGCCAGCACCTCCGTCACGTTTTCCGGCGCGCAGGCCACCAGCAGGCCGCCGCTGGTCTGCGGGTCGGTCATCACCTTTTGCTGCCATTCCTCGAAAGTCGGCCCCGGCGGGACGGCGACAGACCCCCCGTAGCTCGCCCAGTTGCGCGACGAGGCGCCGGTGGCAATGCCCGCCCTGACGTGCCGCACAGCCTCGTCGATCAAGGGCAGTTTCGCGAACTCGACGGTCGCGGCGAGTTCCGATCCACGGCAGATCTCCAGCAGGTGGCCGGCGAGGCCAAAGCCGGTCACGTCGGTCACCGCATGCACACCGGGCATCGCCGCGAGCTTCGGTCCGGTGACATTGAGTTTCGTCGTCCAGCGGATCATTTCGGCGTAGCCCGCCTCGGACAGTTCGCCCTTCTTGAGCGCGGCGGAGAGGATGCCGATGCCGAGCGGCTTGCCGAGGATCAGGACGTCGCCCGCCTTGGCGCCGGCGTTTTTCTTCACCTGGTCCGGATGCACGATGCCGAGGCCAACGAGGCCGTAGATCGGCTCCAGCACGTCGATGGAATGCCCGCCGGCGATGGGAATGCCGGCCGCCGCGCAGATCGCTTCGCCGCCAGCGAGGATCTGGCGGATGACGTCTTCCGGCAACTTGTCGAGCGGCATGCCGACGACGGCGAGCGCGAAGATGGGCGTGCCGCCCATCGCATAGACATCGGAAAGCGCGTTGGTCGCGGCGATGCGGCCGAAGTCGTAAGGGTCGTCGACGATCGGCATG
>CAZGOH010000036.1:4785-20465 GCA_964527195.1 uncultured Methyloversatilis sp. | reverse complement strand
TGGCGGAGACGGAGGGATTCGAACCCTCGATGCAGGTTTTGCCCGCATGCTCCCTTAGCAGGGGAGTGCCTTCGACCTCTCGGCCACGTCTCCGTTCACACTTTTTCGAAGCGATTGGGAATTGTAGTCCAAACGGTGTCAGCAGAGCACGAGATTGTCGCGATGGATCAATTCCGATTCGTCCAGGTAGCCGAGCAGCGACTCGATCTCCTGACTCGGATATCCGGCGATTCTCGAAGCTTCGGTGCTGGAATAATTGATCAGTCCGCGTGCAATTTCGATGCCTGCCACATCCTTGCACGCGACCGCTGCGCCGCGCTCGAATGTGCCTTCGACGTGACGAACCCCGATGGGCAGCAGGCTTTTCCCGTTGCGCAGCGCCGTAGCGGCGCCGGCATCGATCACCAGGGAGCCCGCGAGCCGCAGGTGATCGGCGAGCCACTGCTTGCGCGCCGCCAATGGTGAGGTATTCGCCTTGAGGAAGGTACCGATGTCGTCCCCATTGGCGGCGCGAATCAGGGCGCCGGGTTCGCGCCCACCGACGATCAGAGTATGCGCCCCGCTACGCGCCGCGCGCTGGGCGGCGCGAATCTTGGTGATCATGCCACCGCGACTGATGCCGCTACCTGCACCGCCGGCGATCGTTTCGAAATGCCTGTTTTCGGCATCTCCTTCGGAAATCAACCGGGCATCCGGATTCGCCCGCGGGTCTGCGGTGTAGAGTCCTTGCTGGTCGGTCATGATGATCAGGGCGTCGGCCTCGACGAGGTTGGCGACCAGCGCGCCGAGTGTGTCGTTGTCGCCGAAACGGATCTCGTCGGTGACGACGGTGTCGTTCTCGTTGATGATCGGCACCACGCCGAGTTCCAGCAGGGTATTGAGCGTCGAACGCGCGTTGAGGTAGCGGCTACGGTTGGCCATGTCCTCATGCGTCAGCAGCACCTGTGCGCAGACGAGGTGATGCTGCGCGAAAACCGTTTCGTAGGCCTGCGTCAGACCCATCTGGCCGACGGCGGCGGCAGCCTGCAGGGCATGCATGGCATGCGGCCGCTTTTTCCAGCCAAGCCGCTGCATGCCGGAGGCGATAGCGCCCGAAGAGACCAGCACCACCTGGCGGCCGGTCTTTTGGAGGAAAGCGATCTGGCGGGCACATTCGGCAATAAAGGCATCCGAAAGCCCGGTACCGTTGTCGGTAACCAAGGCGCTGCCGACCTTGACGATCAGGCGTTTGCTCGCGGCGACTTTTTCACGCATCTTCTTCTCGAAAGGAATCCAAATACTGCATGACTTGCTGGCACAGCGCGCGACAGCCATCGCCCGTCGCGGCCGAAACCGCGAAGACAGGCGTACCGGCGGGAAAGTGCGCGGACAGCGACTTGACCAGGGCTTCGCGTTCATCCTCGGCAACCAGGTCGAGTTTGTTGAGCACGACCCAGCGCGGCTTGCGATACAGATCCTCGTCGTAATTGCGCAGTTCCTCGACGATGGCCTCCGCGTCGGCGATCGTGTCGGTCTGCGGATCGATCGGCACGGCATCGATGATGTGCAACAACAAGCGCGTGCGCTGTAGGTGCTTGAGGAAACGGTGGCCCAGCCCCGCCCCGGCTGAGGCGCCGCGGATCAGTCCGGGGATGTCGGCGATGACGAAGCTGTGTCCGTCGGCGACGCGCACGACACCTAGGTTTGGCTGCAAGGTGGTGAACGGGTAGTCCGCGACTTTCGGCCGCGCCGCGGAAACGGCGCGAATAAACGTGGACTTGCCGGCATTTGGCAGGCCGAGCAGGCCGACATCGGCAATGACCTTCAATTCCAGCTTGAGATCTCTCGCTTCGCCGGGCTCGCCCGGCGTCGATTGGCGCGGCGCCCGATTTGTGCTCGACTTGAAGCGCAGGTTTCCCAATCCACCATTGCCTCCCCGTGCGATGACGGCATGCGCGCCATCCTCGGCCAGATCGGCCAGCACTTCACCGGTCACCGCATCGCTGACCACCGTACCGATCGGGACGCGCAGATCCAGATCCGCTCCGCCCTTGCCGAAGCAATCGGCACCACGCCCTCCCTGGCCATGCTCGGCGCGAAAGATGCGCGTATAGCGAAAATCAATGAGTGTGTTGAGGTTGCGGTCGGCGATCATCACGACGCTGCCGCCGTGACCGCCGTCGCCCCCATCGGGGCCGCCACGCGGGATGTATTTCTCGCGGCGGAACGATACGGCGCCATTGCCGCCGTTGCCGGCGAAAACGGAAATCAGGGCTTCGTCGAAGAACTTCATGGCAGAAAATGAAAAGCCCTATCCGGAAAACAGGACAGGGCTTGGAAGGGTTGGCCGCGAACAGCCGGATCAGATGGCGGGAACGATACTCACGTATCTGCGCTGCTGCGGACCCTTGACGGCGAATTCGACCGTGCCGGTCGTCTTGGCGAACAGGGTGTGGTCCTTGCCGATGCCGACGTTTTCACCCGCATGAAACTGGGTGCCGCGCTGCCGCACGATGATGCTGCCGGCGGCCACCAGCTGGCCACCGTAGCGCTTGACGCCGAGGCGTTTCGATTCGGAATCGCGGCCGTTGCGAGAGCTGCCGCCTGCTTTTTTGTGTGCCATGTCGAATGATCTCCTGAGTCTCGATCAGGCGTTGATCGCGCTGATTTCGAGTTCGGTATAGTTCTGCCGGTGCCCCTGGTGCTTCTGGTAGTGCTTGCGACGCCGCATTTTGAAAATATTGACTTTCGGGTGACGGCCCTGCGCAAGCACCTTCGCGACAACAGTGGCACCTGAAACGAGCGGCGAACCGATCTTCACGCTCTCGCCCTCGCCGACCATCAACACCTGGTCGATCGAAATTTCAGTGCCCACGTCTGCCGGTATCTGTTCTACCTTGATTTTTTCGCCGGCAGAAACACGGTACTGCTTGCCGCCGGTTTTTATGACCGCATACATGTTGGACTCCAGTGAATGATTGACTACAGAACACGCTATGATACTTGCCCGCCAAAAATCGGTCAATAAGACTGCGCGGTTGCAGGAGACCCCCCTTGAATCTGGATTCGCTTTACTCGCTGATCGCCGAGGACATGCGCGCCGTCGATGCGGAAATTCGTCGGCGTCTGTACTCAGACATTGCCCTGGTCACCCAGGTGGCCAACTACATCGTCGCCAGCGGCGGCAAACGCATGCGCCCTGCCCTGTTGTTGCTAGCTGCGGGCGCTACGGGATATCGGGGCACACACCATCACACCCTGGCCGCTGTCGTCGAATTCATCCATACCGCCACGCTGCTCCATGACGATGTGGTGGATGAATCCTCGTTGCGGCGCGGCAGGAACACCGCCAACGCCGAGTTCGGCAACGCGGCGAGCGTCCTGGTCGGCGATTTTCTCTACTCGCGCGCGTTCCAGATGATGGTCTCGACCGGCAGCATGCGGGTCATGGAAGTGCTTGCCGACGCCACCAACATCATCGCCGAAGGTGAAGTGCTGCAATTGATGAACTGCCGCAACGCCGACATCGACGTCGCGGATTACCTGCGCGTCGTCCGCTACAAGACTGCCAAGCTGTTCGAAGCCTCCGCCCGCCTCGGTGCCATCCTCGGGGCGGTCCCGACCGAGACCGAAGAGAGACTGGCAAGCTACGGCATGCATCTGGGCACGGCGTTCCAGATTGTCGATGACGTGCTCGACTACAGCGGCGACGAAGGCAAGATCGGCAAGCATCTCGGCGACGACCTCGCGGAAGGCAAGCCGACCCTGCCGCTCATCCACGTAATGCGCCATGGCAACGAGGCGCAGGCGCGGCTCGTGCGTCGCGCCCTCGAAGAAGAAGGCGGCCGCGACGACTTCCCGGCCATCATCGCCGCCGTCCTCGAAACCGGATCGCTCGAAGCCGCCAGACACGTCGCCGCCGCTGAGGCGGAACTGGCCAAACGGGCGCTCGACGGATTACCCGCCACGCAATATCGAAATGCTCTGCTAGAATTGGCGGACTTTGCGGTCGAAAGACGTTACTAGCCTTATCCGACGGTCGCACGCGCAAGCCGGCATCTGCCCGGCGTGGCGCAATTCGGGGTGTAGCTCAGCCTGGTAGAGTACTGCGTTCGGGACGCAGGAGTCGGAGGTTCGAATCCTCTCACCCCGACCACCGATTCATTTCGTCACCACCGGCCGGTGGTGCGGCGCGTATCATCCGTGACCATGCACGGTAACCTGTTCCTGCTTTTTTTGCTGCTGACCGCCGCGGTTGCCGCCCTGGCGGTCGCTCGTCGCTACCGCACCCCGGCCATGTTGGCCTATCTCGTCGTCGGGATGGTGCTCGGCCCGCATGGTCTGCGGGCGCTCGAGGAAAGCCACGAGGTGGAGACCATCGCGGAATTCGGCGTGGTGTTCCTGATGTTTTCCATCGGCCTCGAGTTCAGTCTGCAGAAGCTGCGGGCGATGCGCTCGCTGGTCTTCGGCTTCGGCTTTGCGCAGATGGCCCTCACCGCCCTGGGCGCCGGGCTGATCACCGCCTTCTACTACGGACAAGACTGGCGCACAGGTCTCGCGGTCGGCCTGGCAGTCGCAATGTCCTCGACGGCGATTGTCGCCAAGATGCTCTCGGAACGCTTCGAACTGCATTCGAAATCCGGGCGCCAGACCATGGGTGTGCTCCTTTTCCAGGACATCGCCGTCGTGCCCTGCCTGATTCTGCTGCCCGCGCTGGCTCGCTCTGCCGAGTCTCTGCCGGAGTCTCTCGGGATCGCGCTCGTTCAGGCCGTCGTCCTGCTCACCATCCTGATCTGGGTCGGCCAAAAATGGATGCGTCGCCTTTACGACGCGGTCGCTACACAGCGCTCCGAGGAATTTTTCGTTCTCGTCACGCTCTGGGTGGTAATCGGGCTGGCCTATCTGACCGGTCTCGCCGGACTGTCGCTGGCGCTCGGCGCCTTCGTCGGCGGCATGCTGATTTCGGAAACCATCTATCGCCATCAGGTCGAGGCGGACATACGTCCCTTCCGCGACATCCTGCTTGGCTTTTTCTTTGTCACCGTCGGCATGATGCTGGACCTTGGCTACGTGCTGCAAAACGCCCTGGCCCTGATTGTCGCCGTGCTGCTGCTGATCGCCGGCAAGGGCATCGTCGTCTTTCTCATCGCCAGATTGGCGAAGAGCCCGCTCGACATCGCCTTGCGCACCTCCGCGCAGCTGGCGCAGGCCGGCGAGTTCGGTCTCGTTCTGATCGGGTTGGCGCACGGCCTGAAGCTCGTCAGCACCGAGGTTTTCCAGGTCACGCTGTCCGCCATGCTGATTTCGATGTTTCTCGCGCCGTTCCTGATCGAACGCGCCGCGCGGCTGTCGGGCGAGATGGCCAAGGGCGACTGGGCACACAAGGCGAAAGCGATCCACGACATCGTCGTCGCCGGCTTCGGTCTCGACAAGCACGTCATCCTCTGCGGTTTCGGCCGTACCGGTCGTCAGATCGGCGAATTCCTCGCCGCCGAAAACATCCCCTTTCTCGCGCTCGACATCGACCCGCAACAGGTCAAACACGCCGCGCCGGAAGGGGGGCGCGTCAGCTTCGGCAGCGCCGACCGCGCCGAGGTCATGGTCGCCGCCGGCCTGCAACGCGCCCGCGCCGTTGTCGTCGCCTATCCCGATGTGCACTCCGCGGAACGCGTGATCCGCAAGGTGCGCGAGCAGCGACAAAACATTCCCGTCATCGTGCGTGCGCCGGACGAAAGCGCCGTGGCGCGCCTCAAGGCGGCCGGCGCCACCGAGGTGATTCCCGAGGTGCTCGAAGGCAGCCTGATGATCGCGGCGGAAACGCTCGTGCAACTCGGCGTGCCGATGGATCACGCCATCGAGCGCGTGCGCGCGGTGCGCAGCCAGCGCTACGCCTCGCTGCGCGGGTTGGCGGAAAACGCGGCCGACGTCAGGTAGGCGTCTGTTGCACGCCGCCGGGCGCCGCGCCCGGGTTCCCCGGAGCGGCGGCGCGAATCATCGAACTCAGATGCTCCACCGTGTAATCCACCGCGTTGCGCATCGGATAAAGCACGGTGGGCGCGCCGGCGCGCTTCAACGCCATGCCATCCTCGTCCTCGCGCGCGACGATGGCGACCTCGCCGCAGTAGCCGCGCTCCTTGAGAGCGTGCAGGAACAGGCGGTTTGATTCGACGTCGGGCAACGTGCTGATGACCCAGGCGGCACCGGCCATCGGCAATTCGTCGAGGAAGTTCGGATCTTGTCCGTCGCCATAACGCACCTTGAGCCCCTGGCGACGCATGTCGCGCGCGCGCTCGGGGTCGAAGTCGATACCGAGCACCTTGATGCCTTCCTCCTTGAGTCCCAGCGCAAGGCGGCCGCCGTAGCGGCCCAGACCGAAGACCAGCACGTCGGGCTGGTCGGGGTCCCGAAGGTGGCGCTCGACCACCAACTCGCGGTAGGGCTTTTTGCGCTCGAAGAAATTGAGCCAGGGCGCCAGTTTCTCGTAAAGCCGGTGCGAGTAGAGAATCATGTAGGTCGACATGGCGATGGTCACCAGCCCGACCAGTGTGGTGAGGCCGAGCGCCCCGACGCCGATGTGGCCGAGCGTGATGCCCATCGCCACGAACACGATGGAAAACTCGGAAATCTGCGCGACGGTGAGGCCGGCGAGAAAGCCGGTGCGCTTCCTGTAGCCCATGTAGCCCATGATCGCCATGACGATCAGCGGATTGCCGATCAGCACGAACACCGAAAGCACGATGGCCGGCATCAGCTCGCCACCCAGCGTCGAAAAGTCGAGCTTGGCGCCAAGGTCGATGAAGAAGAACAACAGAAGGAAATCGCGGATGCCCGACAGCCGGGCGTTGATCGCGTCGCGATAAGAGGTCGAGGCAAGCGAGAAGCCGGCCAGGAAGGCGCCCGCCTCCTTCGAGAATCCGGCCCATTCGCCGAGGGCGGCCAGCCCGGTGCCCCAGGCGATGGCGAAGATCAGCAACAGTTCCTGCGAATGCGCCATGGCGCGCACCACGCGCGGCAGCACATGGCGCATCAACAGGTAGAGCAGCCCGGCGGCGGCAGCCACGCGCCAGACGAGGGAAACAACGACCTGCACGACGGCCGGCTCGTCCCCGCCGCCGGTGTCGCGCAGCGCGCTCATCGCCATCATCGCCAGCACCACGGCCAGATCCTGCACGATCAGGAAGCCGACGGCAATGCGCCCGTGCAGCGAGTCCATCTCGCGCTTGTCCGAGAGCAGCTTGACGATGATGATGGTGCTGGAGAAGGTGAGCGCCACGGCGACGTAAAGCGCCTCCATGGGACTCTTGCCCAGCAGCAGGATCAAGAGAAAGCCGAAGAAGATCGTGAAGGCGAGTTGCCCGAGGCCGGTGGCGAGCGCCACGGGGCCGATGTGGCGCACGTGTTGCAAGTCGAGCTTGAGGCCGACCACGAACAGCAACACCGCGATGCCGACCTCGGCCAGCAGGTTGATTTGATCGTGGGCCTTGACCAGCCCCAGCACGGCCGGGCCGACGACGATGCCGACGACGATGTAGGCGATCAGCACCGGTTGACGCAAGCGCACCGCGATGGCGCCGGCCACGGCGGAGATCAGCAACAGCAGAGCGAATTCGCTGAATGCGTCGTGCATGGGAACAATGGTATCAGGCTTCCGCCGGTCGCCGTCCCGCCCGCGCCGACTTTCGCTCAATCACGGTGCCGCTTGAGGCCCACCGCGCCGATGCGCTTGCCGGCCGGCGCCCGCACGGTCAGTTCGACATGATCCACGGCGGACGAGGCTTCTCCTGTCGGATTGTGCATGCCCGGAATTGGCGGGTATGCTTCGTCCCGATGGTAACCGAAAGGAGTCGCGATGAAAGTCCAACACATCCTCGCCGCCACCGATTTCTCGCCGACCGCCGATGCCGCCGTACGCCGTGCCGCATTGCTGGCGAAGGCCGGCGGCGCGATGCTCGACATCGTTCATTCGGTCTATGCGCCGCCGTTGGCGGAAGCCTGGCGCAAGCTGGTGGAGAGCGAAGGCATCACCGAAGACATCGTGCGCGCCAAGGCGGCCGAACGCCTGGCGACGCTGGCCGCCGACATTGCCAGGCGCACGGGGGTGACGCCGACCACCCATCTGCTTTCCGGCAAGCCGCCGCTCGCGCTCGCCCAGTGGGCCAAGGACAACACCACCGACCTGATCGTCATCGGCGCGCACGGCGAGCGCCTGCTGCTCGACCTCTTCGTCGGCTCGACGGCCCTGAAGCTCCTGCGGCTATCCGCCGTGCCGGTGCTGCTCGTCAAGCGCCATCCGCCCTTCGACTACGAGCGCATCCTCGTCGCCACCGACTTCTCGCCGGCCGCGCAAGGCGCCGCCAACCTCGCGGCGCGCTTCCTGCCCGATGCGAACCTGTATTTGTTCCATGCCTTCGAGGCGCCCTTCGAGCGCCAGATGACCTACGCCGGCAGCGACGACGAAGCGGTCGACCGCTATCGCCGCCTCGGCGAAACCGAGGCGCGCTGGCAGATGGAGGAATTCGCCAAGTCGCTGGAAACGCCGGAAAAGTTCGTATGCAAGGTACGTCATGGCTACGCGCCGGCGCTCATCAACCAGTATGCCGTCGACATCGGAGCGGATCTGCTGGTGCTCGGCGCACAACGCCAGAGCGAATTCGCCGCCGCGCTGCTCGGCAGCGTCGCCGTCCACCTCGTCAATGAGACGCGCAGCGACCTGCTGCTCGTTCCCCACCCCGACTAACCCTTCCGGGAGAGGCACCATGAAATTGGTCGTCCTCGCCCTTGCCGTCGCCGTTGTCGGCTACAGCATCGCATCACCATCTGCAACAGCCGGGGATCAGGGCAGCGTCGCCTCCGGCGTCTCGTCGCGATAGCGCTCGCGAATTTCCAGGACGTCGTCCCAACAGGCGAGGAAAGCCTCGACGCAGGCCGGGTCGAAATGGCTGCCGCAGCCTTGGCGCAGGAAATCCACGGCCCGGTCGAGCGACCAGGCCTGCTTGTACGGGCGCACCGAAGTCAGCGCGTCGAACACGTCAGCCACCGCGACGACGCGCCCCATCAGCGGAATGGCTTCGCCCGCCAGGCCGTGCGGATAACCGGAACCGTCGAACTTCTCGTGGTGCGCAAGGGCGATTTCGGCGGCCATCTGCAACATGCGATTGCCGGTGGCATGACCTTGCAGGATCTTCCAGCCAATCTCGGCATGGCGGCGCATGATGACGATCTCATCGGCATCGAGACGGGCGGGCTTGAGCAGCACCGCGTCGGGAATACCGACCTTGCCGATGTCGTGCATCGGCGCCGCCTCGAACAGTAAGTCGACGTCGCCGGCGGGCAGGCCGAGGCGCCCGGCGATCAGCCGTGAATAATTCGCCATGCGCAGGATGTGCGCACCGGTTTCCGGATCGCGATATTCCGCCGCCTTGGCGAGCAGGAAAATCGCCTCGCGCTCGCGATCAGCCACCTCGGCGAGCGCCTTCTTCACCTCTTCGGCCAGCCACTCGGCGCGGTCGGCGAGGTGGCGCTGGCTGCGTCGCAGCGCGAGCATGTTTTTCACGCGGGCGAGAAACTCGGTCTTGTCGATCGGCTTGTTGAGGAAATCGTTCGCGCCGGCCTCGAGGGCGCGATGGCGCACCTCCTTCTCGTGGTCGGCGGTGACCATGATCACCGGGATGTCCGTCTTGCCTGGCAGGGCACGAAAGCGCTGCAGGAAGGTGATGCCATCGATCTCCGGCATCATGTAGTCGAGCAGCACGAGATCGGGCGTCTTGGCGGCGCACCACGCCAGCGCCTCGGCTGGCGCCTCGAAGGGCAAGGGCGTGCAATTCTCGAAGCGGCCGACGAGCACGCGAAACATGTGCAGGTTGGTCTGGTTGTCGTCGACGATCAGGATGTTCATGCGATTTGCTTCTCGATTGGCGGGGCGATCCGGCACAAGGGGCGCCACGAACCGCCGGCTGCGCGCGCATAGTAACATTACCCCATGGAGCGGGGAGCCGATAGATGACAATGACGGGCACCGACGACTCCCGTCGCGGGGGGGCGTCCCTGCGCACGCACGACCTTGTGGCAGGCGGCCGCCGGCAGGTCTGGATGCTTTCGCTGCTGGGCTTTTGCCTGACACTCGGGGCAGGCGGAGTGCTCTGGTATCTGGCCCAGGAACTCGGCAAGCAGAACCTGGCGGCAGTCACCGAGGATGCCGCCCAATTCACCCAGTCCGTCATGCAGTTCCGCAACTTCTACACCGCCGAGATCGTGCCGCGCGCACGCGAAAGCGGCATGCAGATCACGCACGCCTACAAGCACCTGCCCAACGCATTGCCGCTGCCGGCGACCTTCACCCTCGATTTCGGCGCGTTCTTGTCCGAACAGCGCAAGGGGTTCGCGGTACAGATGTTCAGCGCCCAACCCTTCCCCTGGCGGGCGACCGAGCGCAATCTCGACGAGTTCCAGCGCGCCGCGCTCACCGCGCTGGCAACCCAGCCGGACAAGCCGTTTGTGCGCGTGGAAGAGATCGACGGAGAGCCCACGCTGCGCTATGCCGTGGCTGATCGACTCAAGGAAGCCTGCGTCGGCTGTCACAACACCTATCCGGGCTCGCCGAAAACCGACTGGGTGACAGGCGACGTGCGCGGCGTGCTCGAGGTGCGCCGTTCGCTGGCGGTGGCCCAGGCCACCTTGCTCGACGGCCTGCGCACCGCCGGCTACATGAGCGCGGCCCTGATCGCCACCGCCCTCCTTCTGATGTGGCTGACCATGGACGGGCTGCGCCGCGCCGTCGGCGAACTGCTCGATTCCAACCGCAGGCTCGACGCAACCAAGCGCGAACTCGAACAGCAGATTTTCGCCCTCGACCAGCATGCCATCGTCAGCATCGCCGACCGCGCCGGCAACATCGTTTACGCCAACGACCGCTTCGTCGAGATCAGCGGCTACCCGCGCGCGGAACTGCTCGGCCAGAACCACCGCATCGTCAATTCCGGCCTGCACCCGCGCGAGTTTTTCGCCGACCTGTGGCATACGATCAGCGCCGGCAAGGTCTGGTCGGGCGAGATTCGCAACCGGCGCAAGGATGGCCGCTACTACTGGGTCAATGCGACCATCGTCCCCTTCCTCGACGCTGCGGGCCGCCCCGAGCGCTACATCGGCATCCGCACCGACATCACCACGAACAAGGCGCTCGAGGAGGAGAACCGCCGGGCACGCGAAACTGCCGAGGCCGCCAACCGCGCAAAGGGCGATTTCCTCGCCAACATGAGCCACGAGATCCGCACGCCGATGAACGGCATCATCGGCATGACCGACCTGGCCATCGACGCGCCCTCGGATCGCGATCGGCTCGAATGCCTGCACGTCGTCAAGCACTCGGCCGCCACCCTGCTCGAAACTCTCAACGCCATCCTCGATTATTCGAAGCTGGAGTCGAACACCCTGGAAGTCGAACGGATCGCCTTCGATCTGCCCGAGACGGTGACCGCCGTCCTGCGAACGTTCGAGGCGATGGCCCGCGAAAAAAAACTGGCCCTGACCGGCGACATCGCGCGGGAAGTGCCACGCTTCGTCGTCGGCGACCCCGCGCGACTGCGCCAGGTACTTGTCAGCCTCATCGACAACGCCATCAAATTTACCGAGCACGGCGACATCACCATCGCCGTGAAAGCCGAAGCGCGCCCCGACGGCACGGCCACCCTGCGTTTCAGCGTGCGCGACACCGGCATCGGCATCCCGCACGAGAAGCAGGGCAGCATCTTCGCGGCCTTCACCCAGGCCGATGCATCGCGGACGCGCAAGCATGGCGGCATCGGGCTCGGCCTGACGATCTCGAATCGCCTCGTCGAGTTGATGGGCGGTCGCATCGCGGTGGACAGCGCCCCGGGCGCGGGAAGCACCTTCAGTTTTGCGCTCACCCTCGCGCTGGCGCCCGCTCCGTCCCGTGCCGCAGGGGACGACCAGGCGCCCGCGGGAGGCGGCGCCGTGCTGCCGGCACCGACTTTCGATTACGCCGCCGCCATGCGGGCGATGGATGCCGAGATGATCGAAATTCTCGTGCCGGCTTTTCTCGAGCATTACGAAAGCGAACTCGCCGCCCTGCGCGCAGCCCTGGCAGCCGGCAATGCCGCCGAAGCGACCCGCCGCGCCCACGGGCTGAAAGGCAACCTCGCCGCCTTCGGCGCCGAACCGGCCATGCGCCGTGCCGCCAAAATGGAAATGCACGCGAAAACCGGCGATCTCGCGCCGCTGCCCGGACTGCTCGACGATCTCGAACGAGAACTGGCGCGTTTGGTCGCCGTGTTGCGCGCGCCATAGGGGCGGCGGCGAATTGGTCGTCGTGCTCGACGACATCGCCGGCCCCGAGGACAGCGCATCCGTCGAACGGTTCGCCGTCCCGCCAGCGCCGACTCTTACAATGCGGGGGTGAACCTCTCCCTGACCCCCGAACAGAAACGCCTGCGCCTCATTGCGCTGGGCGTCGTGGTGGCGGCCTATGTGCTGTCCTTCTTTCAACGTTTCGCCCCGGCCGGCATCGCGCCCGACCTGGCGGCAAGCTTCCAGACCTCGGCCGCTTCGCTCGGCGTGCTGGCGGCGACCTATTTCTATGTCTATACGATCATGCAGGTGCCGACCGGTATCCTCGTCGATACGCTCGGGCCGCGCAAAATCCTGTTTCTGGGTGGCATGGTCGCCGGCGGCGGCAGCCTGCTGTTCGGCATGGCGCAAAGCCTCGACATGGCGCTCGCCGGTCGCACGCTGATCGGACTGGGCGTCTCGGTGATCTTCATCGCCATGCTGAAACTCATCGCCGTCTGGTTCGAGGAGCACCGCTTCGCCACCGTCGTCGGCCTCTCGATGCTGGTCGGCAACCTCGGCTCGGTGCTGGCCGGCGCGCCGCTCTCGGCGCTGGCGCAGGCGGCGGGCTGGCGCGGCGTGTTCGTCGGCGTCGGCATCGTCTCGCTCATGCTTGGCGTGGCGGCGTGGCTGTTCGTGCGCGACCGGCCGCCGGGCAGGGAAGGCACCGCCGTGTCGCCAGGGCCGACTTTCGACAGGACCGTCGTGCTCACCGGCCTGTTGCGGGTGCTGAAGAACCGCGCCACCTGGCCCGCCGCCGCCGTGAATGTCGGGCTCGCCGGCAGCTTTTTCGCCTTCGGTGGCCTGTGGGCCACGCCCTTCCTCACGCAGGGCATGGGCATGACGCGCGACGTCGCCACCGCCCATGTCTCGCTCTATTTCGCCGGCTTCGCCTTCGGTTGCGTCATCATCGGCACGCTCTCCGACCGCATCCGCCGCAGGAAGCCCGTCATTCTCGTCAGTTCGCACGTCTATGGCGCGATCTGGCTGGTCTGGCTGTCGGGCATGAGCTTGCCGCCTGCGGTCACCTATACCCTGTTCGCGCTGATGGGCTTGATGACGGCGAGCTTCACCCTCACCTGGGCCTGCGCCAAGGAGGTGAATCCGCCCGCCCTGTCCGGCATGTCCACCTCGGTGACCAACATGGGCGGCTTTCTCATGGGTGCGCTGTTGCAACCAGCCGTGGGCAAGATCATGGACCTGCGCTGGGACGGCACGCTGCTCAACGGCGTGCGCATCTACACGCCCGAGGACTACCGCTGGGGCCTGCTGCTGATCGCCAGCGCGACCTGGTTCGGAGCGCTGGCCGCCTGGCGCATCCGCGAAACCGGGTGCCGGAATATCTGGCGAGAAGACACGGCATGACGCACCTGTTTCAAGCCCTCGCGCAACGCGTCGATGCCTGGCGGACAGACCGCTACTCGTGCCCCGACTACCCGGCCATCCGGGAAATTCTCGAATTCGCGCAGGATGAACAAGGCCAGTTGCGTTACCTGCGGCGGGCGCAGTTCCGGGCGCTGGAAACCTACTGGTATCTGCGCCTCGTCCTGAACACGCCCCGCATCGTCGACCTCTATGCCGAACTGTTCCCCGGTCTTGGCGAACGCTTGCAGGCGATGGGCGTCAGCCCCGCGCTGTTCGCCGAAGCCAACTTCGACTATCCGGCGCTGGTCGGACGCATCGCCGCCGACAACGCCTTCGTCAGGCGGCACGGCCTCGAAAGCCTGCGCGAAACGCTCTCGCTCGACTACCCGAGCTACATCCTCGCGTTAGCGATGGGCGCGGGAAAAACCATCCTGATGGGCAGCATCGTCGCCACGGAATTCGCCCTGGCGCAGGAATACCCCGACGGCCCTTTTGTCGAAAACGCGCTGATCTTCGCCCCGGGCAAGACCATCCTCGGCGCCCTGCGCGAACTGGCCGACGTACCTTACGAACACATCCTGCCGCCGCGCCTCTTCAAGCCTTTCGCCGCCAGCAACCGCAAGACGCTGGAAGACCAGCTCGCCGAAACCTACGGCACCAGCTTGCGCGAACTCGACGGCCAGCACGCCGAGCGCATCGAGAAGGAAATCCGCCTGCACAAGCCACAACTGCCGCCACTCCTGATCCGCAAGCGCGTGTTGCGTTTCCGTCGCAAAGCTGAAATTGGCGCCGTCCCGCCAGCGCCGACTTTGTTGGCCCCCCACGCTCGCAACCCCGGCTCGCTGCCCCCCACAGGGGGAGCGTCGGCTTGGGGCGGCCCAGCGCCGACTTTTGCGATCCCCGATGTCGCCGCGCCGGAAGCCGCCGCCATCGCCACCTACACCATCGCCGATACCGCGCTGCACGACGATGGCAAGCAAGCCGTAAAGGAATTCTTGCTCGGTGGGTAGCAGTAAATCACCTACCCGCTAAAATGCAATCATTGCAATCACCTAAGGAGTGGGGTCATGGCAACCAGTCTTGTCGTCCGTAATGTCGATGAATCGCTCGTACAGGCGCTCAAGCAGGCGGCAGCAGCGCACGGCCGCAGCGCCGAGGCCGAGCACCGCGAAATCCTGCGTAACAGCCTGATGACAAAGCCGCCCCGTCGGTCGTTGGCCGAAGTGCTGGCCAGCATCCCCGATGTCGGCGAAGACGCGGATTTCGACTGCCGCAATAACGGCTGAGCATGTATCTGATCGACACCAATATCCTGAGCGAGTTGCGCAAGCGACAGCGGGGAAATCCCGGGGTGCGGGCCTTCTGGCAAGGTGTTGATCCCAGTACGCTCTTTCTTTCAGTCGTTACCGTGGGCGAACTCCGGCGCGGCGTGGAAAGCCTGCGCGCGCGGGGCGATCTGCCGCAAGCGCAGCAGCTTGAAAACTGGCTTGACGAGGTGTTGATCGACTACGCCGACCGAATTCTGGATTTCGACCGCGAATGCGCGCAGATGTGGGGCAAGTTGATGTCGCCGCAGTCTCAGCACCCGATCGACAAACAAATCGCCGCCACGGCGCTGATCTACGACCTGACCGTGATGACCCGCAATACCGCCGACTTTGTCGGGACGGGCGTCAAGCTGTTGAACCCGTTTTCCGTATCGCCGCGTTTGACCTCATAGGATCGCCATGACCTCACCCCTCATCGCCGTCGATGCCCTGTCCGACCGCATCCATCTGGTGCGCGGCCAGCGCGTCATGCTCGACTCGGATTTGGCGGAACTGTATGGCGTAACCACCAAGCGCTTCAATGAGCAGGTCAAGCGCAACACCGAGCGCTTTCCGGCCGACTTCATGTTTCAACTCACTGAAGAGGAAGGTGAATCTTTAAGGTCGCAAATTGCGACCTTAAACGCCGACAACTCTTTGAGGTCACAATTTGTGACCTCAAAACCC
>CAZGOH010000036.1:0-4685 GCA_964527195.1 uncultured Methyloversatilis sp. | reverse complement strand
AAACCCAGCCGCCCCATCGGCTTCACCGCCGATCTGAAAGCCAGGCCATGAGCAAGAAGGAAATTCCCGTCGCCAAGGCCAAGGGTCGCCCCATGCTCACCTGGGTAGGCAAGAAACCCCTCGCCCGCGTCACCGCCTTCCCCGCCCGGCCCGTCGAAACCGTGCCCGCGCCGGAACCTTCGGCCCCGCTCGCCGCCATCGACTGGTCCGACTGGCCGCGCGACCTGCCGCAAGGCGGCCTGCTCTACCACGGCGACAACAAAGAAGTGCTCGCTCACTTGCTCGCCAACGGCTTTCGCGGCAAGGTCAAACTCATCTACATCGAGCTTGTCCTCATTTTTTCACCCGACTCGGAGGTCATGCAATGAAAGGCATCATCCTCTTCGGCCATGGCGCCCGCAATCCCGAGTACATCCAGCCCTTCCGGCGCATCCGGGAGGTGGTCGCGGCCAAGCAGCCGGGGGTGCCGGTGGAGATCGGCTTCCTCGAGCTGACCCAGCCGCCGCTGGAAGCGAGCATCGAATGCCTGGCGAAGCGCGGCGTCACGCACGTCAAGGTCGTGCCGATCTTCTTCGCGCCGGGGCGCCATGTGCTCAAGGACCTACCGGAACTGCTCGGCAACGCGGCGGACCGCTTTCCCGGCATCGAATTCGAGGTGGCAGCCTGCGTCGGCGAGGTTGAAGCGGTGATCGAGGCAATGGCCGCACATGCCGCCGCAGGGGCTTGAAAAGCGCATATAAGGTTATACTTATAAACAATGAAAACACTCGATAATTTCCTGAAAACGCTGGTGCTGCTGGCAGTGGCCGCCCCCGCCCTTGCGCAGACGCGCACGGTCGAACTGCGCGAGGTGCCGCTCGCCCTGCCGGCCGAGGCAGTGCTGGAAGCGACGCAGCAGGCGGTGGTCGCCACGCAGGTGGCCGGGCGCATCGTCGAGGTGCGCGTCGAGGCGGGCCAGGTCGTCAAGGCCGGACAGGTGCTGATGCGCGTCGATGCGCGCGAGGCGGCCGAGAACGTCGCGGCGGCACGCGCACAACTGGCGCAGGCCGAGGCGCACTTCCAGCGCACGCAGAACCTGTTCAAGCAGAAGTTCGTCAGTCAGGCCGCGCTGGATGCCGCCGAGGCGCAACTGAAATCCGCACGCGCGCAGACCGCTGCTGCGGGCGCCGGGGCCTCGCACGCCACGGTGACCGCGCCGATTGCCGGCGTCGTCGCCGTTCGCCATGCGGAACTCGGCGACCTGGCGATGCCCGGCAAGCCGCTTCTCACGATGTTCGATCCCAAGGGGCTGCGCGCGGTGGCGAGCATTCCGCAGTTGCGCCTCAAGGACGCGCGGGCCGCAAAGGTCGCGAAAGTGGAATTCCCCGAAAGTCGGCGCTGGCAGGACGGCGCCCGCATCGAAATCCTGCCGACCATCGACGCGCAGAGCCACACCGCGACGGCGCGCGTCTATCTCGCCGATGCCGCGGGACTGGTGCCCGGCATGGCGGCGCGGGTGCATTTCGTTGTCGGCACGGCGCAAAAGCTCACCGTGCCGCGCGAGGCGATCCTGCGGCGCGGCGAAATCAGCGCCGTGTATGTGGTCGGCGGCGCCCGCCCGGTGCTGCGCCAGCTGCGCCTCGGCGAGGCCGTGGCCGACGGCGAAATCGAAGTGCTCGCCGGCCTCGCACCCGGCGAAACGGTCAGCCTCGATCCGGTCAAGACCGGCATCGAGATGAAACAGGGCAAGTAATCCCGTGGACACCATGGGTATTTCCGGCCGCATCGCGGCCTTCTTCCAGCAAAGCGCGCTGACGCCGCTGATCGCGCTGATCGCCCTGCTGCTGGGCGTGTTCGCCACGCTGATCACGCCACGCGAGGAAGAGCCGCAGATCAACGTGACGATGGCGAACGTCTTCATTCCCTTCCCCGGCGCCACGGTGAAGGATGTCGAGAACCTCGTCGCCCGGCCGGCGCAACAAGTGCTTTCGCGCATCGCCGGCATCGAGCATGTCTATTCCGTGTCGCGTCCCGGCATGGCCGTCATCACGGTGCAATACGAGGTCGGCGAAGACCCGATCCAGGCGCTGGTGCGCCTCTACGACACGCTCGATTCCCACCGCGACTGGATCTCGCCGCACCTGGGCGTGGGCGAGCCGATCATCAAGCCCAAGGGCATCGACGACGTGCCCATCGTCGCGCTGACCTTCTGGAGCGCCGATCCGGACAAATCCGCCTTCGAGATGCAGCAGGCGGCACGCGCGGTGGAAATCGAGCTGAAGCGCATCGCCGGCACGCGCGATGTCGTCACCATCGGCGGGCCGGGCCATGTGGTGCGCGTGCTGATGGACATCGAGAAAATGGCGGCGCGCGGCATCGCGGCGCAGGACCTCAAGGCGGCCTTGCAGGTGTCGAACGCCTCGCAGCCGGCCGGCAGCCTCGTCAAGGACAACCGCGAGCTGCTCGTGCAGACCGGCACCTATCTGGAAACCGTCGCCGACGTGAAACGACTGGTGGTCGGCGTCCACGACAAGAAACCGGTGTTCATGGAAGATGTGGCCACGGTGGTCCAGGGGCCGGACCAGCCTTCGCGTTACGTCTGGCATGGCGTCAACGGTGAGGAATATCCGGCCGTCACGCTGGCGGTCTCGAAGAAGCCGGGCGTGAATGCCGCCGACGTGGCGGCAGGCGTCATCGCCCGCATGGAGTCGCTGAGAGACACAGTGATTCCGGAGGGCGTGGAATTCACCGTGACGCGCAACTACGGCCAGACGGCAACCGACAAGGCACAGCAGCTGATCGGCAAGCTCGTCTTCGCCACCGCCTTCGTCGTGTTGCTGGTGCTGTTCGCGCTCGGCCGTCGCGAGGCCGTCATCGTCGGCGTAGCGGTGACGCTGACGCTCGCCGCGACGCTGTTCGCCTCGTGGGCGTGGGGCTTCACGCTCAACCGCGTGTCCCTGTTCGCGCTGATTTTCAGCATCGGCATCCTCGTCGACGACGCCATCGTGGTGGTGGAGAACATCCATCGCTGGCATGTCCTCTACCCGGAGAAGAAACTCTGGGAAATCATCCCCGGCGCGGTCGACGAGGTCGGCGGGCCGACCATCCTCGCGACGTTTACCGTCATCGCCGCGCTGCTGCCGATGGCCTTCGTTTCGGGGCTGATGGGGCCGTACATGAGCCCGATCCCGATCAACGCCTCGATGGGCATGTTCATTTCGCTCGCCATCGCCTTCGTCGTCACGCCCTGGCTGGCGCTGAAGCTGATGAAGCCAGCGCATCATGGCCACGGCCCCTCGGCGACCGATGCGAAGCTGGATGCATCCTTCCGCAAGCTGCTCTCGCCCTTCCTGCATCCGCACACCGGCCGCAAGGCGCGTTCGCTGCTGTGGATCGGCGTCGTCGCGGCCATCCTCGCCTCGGTCAGTCTCGGCGTCTTCAAGCTCGTCGTGCTGAAGATGCTGCCCTTCGACAACAAGAGCGAATTCCAGGTCGTGCTCGACATGCCGGCCGGCACGCCGGTGGAGGAAACCGCGCGCGTACTTGCCGCGATGGCGGCGGAACTCGCCGACGTGCCCGAAGTGAAGGACTACCAGGCCTACGCGGGCACGGCGGCGCCGATCAATTTCAACGGGCTGGTGCGCCAGTATTACCTGCGTTCCAGCGCCGAGATGGGCGACATCCAGGTCAATCTCGTCGACAAGAAAGATCGCAAGCGCCAGAGTCACGAGATCGCCGTGTCGGTACGCGACCGGCTGATGGCCGTGGCAAAAGCCCACGGCGGCAACGCCAAGGTGGTCGAAGTGCCGCCGGGCCCACCGGTGCTTTCGCCCATCGTCGCGGAGGTCTATGGCCCCGACACCGCCGGCCAGATGGCGGTGGCGAAGACAATCCGCGCCGCCTTCGAAGGCACGGCGGACATTCTGGGGGTGGACGACAGCATCGACGAAGATGCAGGCAAGATCGTCCTCGAGGTGAATCAAGCGAAGGCCGCGCTGCTCGGCGTTTCCCAGAAGGACATCGTCGAGACGGTGCGACTGGGGCTTTCCGGCGAAGAGGTGACGCCGCTGTTCGACGGCGAGGCGAAATACGAGATTCCGGTGAAAATCACGCTGCCGGCGGAACGTCAGTCGTCCATCGACGCGCTACTCAAGCTGCGCGTGCGTGCGCTGCCGGCTTATGGCGGTCAGCTGGTGCCCATCTCCGAGCTGGTCGAGGCCAAGCCGGCCCAGCGCGAGAAGGTCGTCTATCACAAGAACCTGCTGCCGGTCGTCTATGTCGTCGGCGACATGGGCGGCCCGCTCGATTCCCCGCTCTACGGCATGTTCGACATCCGTGCCAAGCTGAAGGATCTGCCGTTGGCGCAGGGCGGCACCCTCGGCGAATACTTCATCAAACAACCGAAGGACCCCTACGCCGGCTATGCGCTCAAGTGGGACGGCGAATGGCAGGTGACCTACGAAACCTTCCGCGACATGGGCGCCGCCTACGCCGTCGGCCTGATCCTGATTTACCTTCTTGTCGTCGCGCAGTTCAAGAGCTACCTCGTGCCGCTCATCATCATGGCGCCGATCCCGCTCACCATCATCGGCGTGATGCCGGGCCACGCGCTGTTCGGTGCGCAATTCACGGCCACCTCGATGATCGGCATGATCGCGCTGGCCGGCATCATCGTCAGGAACTCGATCCTGCTGGTCGACTTCATC
>CAZGOH010000035.1:0-21581 GCA_964527195.1 uncultured Methyloversatilis sp. | reverse complement strand
CTCGCTTCGCTTGAGCCAAATCCCATCATCACGTCGCAGTACCTGAGTAGTTACAACATGGGAACCTCTTGGGCAAACGTGCGACGCGATTGTCTCGAAATGGCAAACCGGCGACTTGCATCGGTGGCATCTTAATCCAGCACGCACGTTTCAACGCTTCCCTCCATGCCCATCTGCATCGGCCTCGCCTACAAGTTTTCGCTTCCCCCGCGCCGTTTCGATCTGCGCGCACAGCCGCGCGGCGCCTTCGGCGAGGCGCGGGGTGTGGCGCTGGATCAGGTCGGGCGGGATGAAGAACAGGTTGTCGCGCTTCACGGCCGTCATGCCCGGCCACTGCCGCCAGTCGTCCACCCACTCAGGGCGCGCCTCGCCCATGCCGCTGGCGACGATTACCTCGGGGTCGGCGGCGAGCACCGCCTCGACGCTGACCTTGGGGGCGAGCGGTTTCAGCTCGGCGAAGACGTTCTCGCCGCCGCACAGGCGGATGGCGTCGCTGATCACCTGCCCGCCGCCGACGGTCATCAGCGGCTGCTTCCAGATCTGGTAGAAGACGCGCACCTTCGGTCGTGCTTCGTACCGCCTGCGCAGTTCGGCGAGACGGCTGCGGAAGTTGGCGGCGGCGGCGCGCGCGGCGGCTTGCGTGCCGGCGAGTGCGCCGTAGCGTTCGAGGTTTTTCGCCACGTCGTCGATGCGCTCGGGCTGCGCAAGATAGACGGGGATGCCCAGCGCGCGCAGCTTCTCGATATGCGCCGGACTGTTGCCGCTGGCCCAGCCGACGGCGAGGTCGGGCTTGAGCGCCGCGATGGCCTCGAGGTCGAGCTTCGAGTAGCCGCCGATGCGCGCCACCTTCTTCGCCGCTTCGGGATAGTCGCTGTACTCGACCGCGCCGACGAGGCGCTCGCCTGCGCCGGCGGCGAACAGCGTCTCGGTGACATGCGGCGCGAGGCTGACGATGCGTTGTGCCGGCGCCTTGAGGCGCAACGTCGCGCCGGTGTCGTCGGTAATGACGATGTCGGCGACGTCGGCGTGAGCATGACAGGCGAGGAAGGCGAACAGGCAGGCAAGTCGTTTCATGCAATTTCCTTAAGAGCGGTGGTCAGGCGCTGCCAGTCGCGTTCCGTGGCCGGCAGACCGAAGCGGAGCGTCGGCGGAGCGTCGAAGCGGCGCGCGAGGATGCCGCGCCGGGCGAGCGCTTCGTGCAATTCCGGCGCGCGCGGCGTGACGAGGGTCTGGAACAATGCGCAGCCGGTGGGCGCACCGAGACACGATAACAACCCGGCGAGCCGCTGCGAAGCTGCTTGCAGGCGTGCGCGCTGCGCCGCTTGCCAGGCGCGGTCGGCGAGCGCCTGCCGCGCCGCCCAGCGCGCCGGGTGGTTCACCGCCCAGGGGCCGAGCGCTTCGGCCAGTCTCTCCAGCAACCCGGACGTGCCAAAGAGGAAACCAATGCGCGCCCCGGCGAGACCGAAGAACTTGCCCAGCGAACGCAGCACGATGATATTCCCTGCACCGCGGCCGACGAGCGACGCCAATGACTCGGCGGACTCGGCGTCGATGAAGGCCTCGTCGACGACCAGCAGCCGCAGGCCGCGCGCGCGTTCGAGCAGTTCGTCGCGGGCGCAGCGCGCGCCGGTCGGGTTGTTGGGGTTGCACAGCACCGCGTAGTCGCTCGGCTCGTCCCAGCCGACGAGCGTGTGGCCGGCGGCCTGCCAGGCGGCGGGATGCTCGGCGTAGAGCGGCGCCGGCATGGCGACGCGCCCGGCCGGAAAGAGGCGCGGCAAGGCCTGGATGCCTGACTGCGAACCGGGCAGCGCGAGCAGTTGCTCGGCGCCGTAGTAATCGCGCGCGGCGGCTTCGAGGCCGTCCCCTTCTTCCGGCAGGCGTTGCCAGACGTCGGCGGGCACGGCCGGCAGCGGATAGGGCCAGGGCGCGATGCCGGTCGACAGGTCGAGCCACGCGGCGCGCGGGATGCCCCAGCGCCGCGCGGCGGCGTTCAGGCGGCCGCCGTGTTCAAGCAAGGGCCAGGCTCCCGAGGAAAAACGCGCCCAGCCAGAGCCACTGGCCGCGCTCGACTAGCGCGACGGCGCGCGGAATATCAGCGGCGGTCGCCGTCGCGCCGACGCCGAGCGGCGGCCGGAATTCGTCCTGGCCCTGGTAGCGTGCCGTCCCGCCAAGGCCGACTTTCAACGCGCCCGCGCCCGCCGCCATCACGGGGCCGGCGTTGGGGCTGCTCCACGTCGCGCCCTGCGCGCGCCAGCAGGCCAGCGCCTCCCGCGTGCTGCCCAGCAGCGCATAGCTCAATGCCGCGAGCCGCGCGGGGATGAAATTGAGGACATCGTCGATGCGCGCCGCCGCCCAGCCGAAATAGAGCCGCCGTTCGTCCTTGTAGCCCCACATCGCGTCAAGCGTATTGGCGAGGCGGAACAGCACCGCGCCCGCGCCGCCGGCAATGAAGAACCAGAACAGCGCGCCGAACACGGCATCGTTGCCGTTTTCCAGCACCGACTCGACGGCCGCCTTCGCCACGCCTTCTTCGTCGAGCTGCGTCGTATCGCGCGAGACGATCATGCCGACCGCCGCGCGTGCCTGCACCAGATCCCCCGCCGCGAGCGGCGCGGCAATCGCCCGCGCATGCTCGGCGAGGCTGCGGCCGCCCAGCGCCAACCAGAGCAGCAGCGCGTCGACAAGCGGGTGAGAGAACCACATGGCGAGCGCGACGAACGGCACGACAATGGCGCTCCACGCGACGAGGCCGCGCAGCCGGTTGCCGACGGCATGCCCCGGCGCGCCGCGGCGCAGGAGGCGCTCCGCCGCGTCGGCCAGGCGACCGAAGCCGACCAACGGATGGAAGCGGCGCGGCTCGCCGAGCAGGCGGTCGAGCAGCATACCGGCGAGAGCGGAGAGAACGGTGGGAAAATGCGTCATATGAAGGCATTGATGATACAAGGCTGCACCTCCGACGCCGGCAAGAGCGTGCTGGTGGCGGCGCTGTGCCGCATCCTGCACCGGCGCGGCGTGCGGGTCGCGCCGTTCAAGCCGCAGAACATGGCGCTCAACTCGGCCGTCACCGTCGACGGCGGCGAGATCGGCCGCGCGCAGGCCTTGCAGGCGCAGGCCGCCGGGCTGGCGCCGCGCATCGACTTCAACCCGGTGCTGCTCAAGCCCAACACCGACCGGCGCGCGCAGGTCGTCATCCACGGCAAGGCGGTCGCCGATCTCGACGCGAAGGCTTATCACGACTACAAGCGCGTGGCGATGGATGCGGTGCTGGCATCGTGGGGCCGGTTGACGCGGGAATTCGACTACGTGATCGTCGAAGGCGCGGGCAGTCCGGCCGAGGTCAATTTGCGCGACCGCGACATCGCCAACATGGGCTTCGCCGAGGCGGTCGATATTCCCGTCATCCTCGTCGGCGACATCGACCGCGGCGGCGTGCTCGCGCACTTCGTCGGCACGCTCGATTGCCTGTCGGCGAGCGAACGGGCGCGCATCCAGGGCTTTGTCGTCAATCGCTTCCGCGGCGACATTGCACTGCTCCAGCCCGGCCTCGACTGGCTGGCGCGGCGCACGGCAAAACCGGTGCTGGGCACGATTCCCTATCTGCACGGCCTGTTCCTCGACGCCGAGGATGCGCTTGCCCACCACTCGGAGCGGGCGGGCGAAACGAGGCTCGTCGTGGCGGTGCCGGTATTTCCGCGCATTTCGAATGCCAATGATCTTGACCCCTTGCGCCTGCATCCCGAGATCGATTTCCGCTGGGTCGGGCCGGGGCAGCGGATTCCGCCTTGCGACCTGATCGTGCTGCCCGGTTCGAAGTCGGTGCAGGCCGATCTCGCCTGGCTCAGGGCGCAGGGGCACGCGGCGGCGCTCAAGCGCCACCTGCGTTACGGCGGGAAAGTCATCGGCCTGTGCGGCGGCTACCAGATGCTCGGCCACGCGCTGCACGATCCCGCCGGCCTCGAAGGCAAACCCGGCAGCGTGGCGGGCCTTGGCCTGCTCGATTGCGAAACGACGCTGGAAGCGGAGAAGCAGTTGCGCAACGTGACCGGCACCTTGAAAGTCGGCGCTGGCGGGACGGCAGCGATGACCGGCTACGAGATTCACATGGGCGTGACGCGCGGCCCGGCGCTCGAACGGCCCGCCGTGCAGTTCGACGATGGGCGCGACGATGGCGCGCTGACCGACGACATCCTGGGCACCTACTGCCACGGCCTCTTCGACCACCCCGAGGCGCTCGCCGCGCTGCTCGCCTGGGCCGGCGCACGGGACATCGCGCCGGTCGACCTCGCGGCGCGGCGCGAAGCCGACCTCGACCGCCTCGCCGATGCGACCGAGGCGGCGCTCGACCTGCGCGGACTTATTTGAGCGTCAGCGGCAGCCCCGCCGCCACCAGCGTGACCCGGTCGGCGAGCGCCGCGACGCGCTGATTGAGCCGCCCCTGTTCGTCGCGGAAGCGCCGCGCCAGGGGATTCTCCGGCACGATGCCCCAACCGACTTCGTTGCTGACGAGGATGAGCTGTCCGGGCAGGATCGGCAGGGTGGCGAGCAGGCGTTCGATTTCATCGTCGCGCCCGGCGAGCAGCACGTTCGACAGCCACAGCGTCAGGCAATCGACCAGCACGCAGGCGTCGGACGCCGCGGCGCGCGTCAACGCGTCGGCCAGAGCGAGGGGCTCCTCGACGCTGCGCCAGTCGGCCGGACGCCGCGCGCGGTGATGGGCGATGCGCTCCGCCATCTCGGCGTCGAGCGCCTGGGCCGTGGCGAGATAAACGACCGGCCGGCCGCCCGCGTGCGATTCGCGCGCCTGCCGTTCCGCGTAGCCGCTCTTGCCCGAGCGCGCGCCGCCGATGACGAGTTCGATCATGGGCGCAAGGTTATCATGCAAATTTTTTCGCCCGTGCCGCCATGGAATTCTGTATCGCCTCCCCCGACCCCAGCCTCGACGCGGCCCTGCGCCGCAAAATCGACGGCAAGACCAAGCCCCTCGGCGCACTCGGCCGTCTCGAAGACCTCGCGCTGCAAATCGGCCGCGTGCGCGGCGCGCTGACGCCGACACTGAACCGGCCCCACCTCGTCGTCTTCGCTGGCGACCATGGCGCGGCCAGGGCAGGCATTTCCGCCTATCCGCAGGACGTGACCTGGCAGATGGTCGAGAACTTCCTCGCCGGCGGCGCGGCGATCAACGTCTTTGCGCGCGCCAACGGCCTCGAACTGGTGATCGTCGATGCCGGCGTGGCCCACGACTTCGGACCGCGTGAAAACCTCGTCGATGCCAAAGTCGGCGCTGGCGGGACGGCAAGCTACCTGGATGGCGCGGCGATGACGGCGGAGCAATGCGCGCTGGCCATGGCGCGCGGCGCGGCCATCGTCGCGCAACTCGCGGCGGCGGGTTGCGAGGTCGTCGGTTTCGGCGAGATGGGGATCGGCAACACGGCGTCCGCCGCGCTGATCACGCACTGTCTGACGGGCGCGCCGCTGACGGACTGCGTCGGGCGCGGCACCGGGCTGGATGATGCGGGCCTGGCGCGCAAGACCGCCCTGCTGCAACAGGCGCTCGACTTCTGGCCGGAGCGCAATGCCGATCCGCTGGCCGTGCTCGCCCGTTACGGCGGCTTCGAAATCGCGATGATGGCAGGCGGCATGCTGGCGGCGGCGCAACGCCGGATGCTCGTGCTCGTCGATGGCTTCATCTGCGGGGCGGCGGCGCTGGTCGCGGCGCGCCTGCAACCGGCCTTCCTCGACTATGCGGTGTTCTCGCATCTGTCGAAGGAGCCGGGGCACCGGTTGCAGTTGGCCGCAATGGGTGAAGGGGGCGTCGAACCGCTGTTGGATCTCGACCTGCGCCTCGGCGAGGGCACCGGCGCGGCGCTGGCCTGGCCGCTGCTGCGCGCGGCCTGCGCCTTCCTCAACGAGATGGCGAGCTTCGCAGCGGCGGGCGTGTCGGAAAAGTTGTGATCCGGCGCGAGATCGGATTCCTCTTCGCCGCGCTGCGCTTCTTCACGCGCCTGCCGGTGCCGCGCTGGGTCGGCCACTCGGAGGCGCAGCTCAACCACGCGGCGCGCTGGTTCCCGGCGGTCGGCTGGATCGTCGGCGCCGGCGGCGCGGCTGTCACGCTGGGAGCCTTGCAGCTCTGGCCGGCGCCGGTCGCCGTGCTCCTCGGCATGGCCGCGACGCTGCTCCTCACCGGCGCCTTCCACGAGGACGGGCTGGCCGACAGCATCGACGGCCTCGGCGGCGGCTGGACGCGCGAGGATGCGCTCGCCATCATGAAGGATTCGCGCATCGGCAGCTACGGCGCCATCGGCATCGGCCTCGCCCTGCTGCTCAAGTTCTCGGTGCTGTCGGCGCTGCTCGGTGCCGTTCCGCCGGCGCCGACTTTCGCCCTGCTGCTGGTCGCCGGCCACAGCGTCTCGCGTTTCGCCTCGACCACACTGATCTTCTTTCTCGATTACGCACGAGAGGAAGGCAAGGCGAAACCGCTCGCCACGCGCATGGGCGGCGGCGAACTCGCTTTCGCCGCGCTGTGCGGTCTCGTGCCCTGCCTGTTCCTGCCCTGGGCGCAAGTCGCCGTCGCGCTGGGAATGACGGCGCTGGTCACGCTGCTCGCCGCGCGCTATTACGTAAAGCGCCTCGGCGGCTACACGGGGGACTGCCTGGGCGCGACGCAGCAACTGACCGAACTCGCCTTCTACCTTGGAATGGCATGCGCCTGTACCTGGTAAGGCATCCGCCGCCCGCCGTGCCGCCGGGCATCTGCTACGGCGCCACCGACTTGCCGCTGGACGACGATCCGGCCGTGCATGCCGCGGCATTGCGCCCCTGGCTGCCGGCGCATGCGCCGGTATTTTCGAGTCCGCTCGTGCGGGCGCGGCAGCTTGCCGAGCTCCTGCATCCCGCGCCGACCATCGATGCACGCATCCGCGAGATCGATTTCGGCGACTGGGAGATGCAGCCTTGGGATGCGCTCGACCGCAAGCTGCTCGATGCCTGGGCGGCCGATCCCTTCCACTTCGTGCCGCCCGGCGGCGAGGCCGTGGCGGCCTTGCGCGCGCGCGTCGCGGCCTTTCTCGCCGAGCTTCCCGAGGAAGCGGCCGACGTGATCCTCGTGGCGCATGCCGGGGTGATCAAGGTCTGCGCCGCCGAACTGGCCGGCGAGGAAAACTGGTTCGGCTTGCGCTTCGACTACGGCGCGGTCAGCCTCATCGAGGACGGCCGCTTCGCCTGGACGAATCGTGTCAGCGGAGGCTCCCCCAGGCATTGAGCCGGCTGCGCGCATGTTCGGCCGGCTTGCCCTGCGCGCCGGATTGCAGGAAACGCGCATAGTGCGCCGCCGCGCCGCGCCGGTCGCCGCCGGCTTCCAGGCTCACACCCTTGAGGAAGGCGATGCCCGGGTCGCCGGGCAGCAGCTGGTCGAAGCGGTCGAAGGCGGCGAAGGCGCCGGCCGGATCGTTCAGGCCGAGCCGCAGCGAGCCGGCCAGCTTGTGCGCCTGCGCTTCCTGCGGGTAGATCTCGCGCGCCGCTTCGGCATAGCGCGCAGCCTCGCCCGTCTTCTTCTGCGCGGCGAGGCAGCGCGCCATCAGCAAGTTGGCGGCGTAATCGCGCGGCGCATGTGCGAGGGCGGCGGCAAACTGCTCCTGCGCCGCGCCGAGATTCCTTTTCGCCATGGCCGTCTCGCCTTCCTTGCAAGCGTCGATGGTCGGCTTGATGCGGCGCAGTTCGGCCATGTTGTCCATGTAGCGCTCACGTCCCGGATCGGCCTTCAGGCTGGCGGCGTAGGCGGTGTCGGCAAGCGTCTGCGCGGCCGCCATGCGCTCGCCGCTCATCGGGTGCGAGGAAAACATGGTCGCCAGCAGCGAAGGCTTTTCCTTCGCCTCGCGCACCAGCCGGCCATGCAGGCGCACCATGCCGCCCGCCGGATAGCCGGCGCGCACCATGTAGCCCTGGCCGAGCGCGTCGGCCTCGTGTTCGTTGTCGCGCGAATAGGAGGCGAGCAGCGCGCTGGCACCGAGTTGGCCGGCGATCGCGGTCAGCGCACCCCACTGCGCATCGACGGCGGCAGAAAGTCCGGCCACCGCCACTTGCGCGAGCAGCCCCTTCCCCTGACGTTGCGCGGCATGGCGCGCATTGACGTGGGCGATTTCGTGGCCGAGCAGCGCGGCGAGTTCCGCCTCGTCACCGATCTCGGTCATGATGCCGCGCGTGACGCCCATCGCGCCGCCCGGAAAGGTGTAGGCATTGAGGTAGTTGGCGTTGAGCACGCGGTAGGAGTACGGCATGTCCGGCCGGTGCGAGAGCGCCTGGATGCGTCCGCCGACGCCGCTCACGTAGGCGTTCAGCGCGCCATCTTGCACCGCGCCCATGTCCTGTGAAAACTGGTGCGGCGCCACCTGTTTGTCGATCTGGCGCTCCTGCGCCTCGCTCATGCCGACGAGGATGCTCTGGCCGGTGACCGGCGAGGTCGCGCAGCCCGACAGGGATGCCGTGGCGGTGGCCGCGACGCCGGCGCCGAACAGCCAGAGCACGTCGCGGCGCGTGACGCGGTTTTTTGCCAGGCGTTGCACGAAGCCCGGCGCGGGGCCGGGCAGGTTCCATTCGCTCATTTTCGTTCTCCCGATACGAAGCGTTCCTGGCGAGCATAACGCGCCACCGCCGCGCGGGGTTGAAGTGGCAACATCCGGTTACGCCTCCAGATCAACCCGCTGTCCCGGCACCGGCGCCTCGGTCGCCCAACCGAGTTCCCGGTGGATCGTCGCGACGAAGCCTTCCGCCGTCTCGGCCTCGCCATGCACCACGAAGGTGCGACGCGGCGGCGCGCGGAAATGGCGCAGCCAGCCGAGCAGCGCGTCGCGGTCGGCGTGGGCGGAGAGGCCGCCGAGCGTATAGAGATCGGCACGCACCAAAATCTCTTCGCCGTGGATGCGCACGCGCTTCGCGCCATCGACCAGGCGACGGCCGAGCGTGCCGGCGGCCTGGAAGCCGGTGAAGAGCACCGAGGACTCGGGACGCGGCAGATTGGCGCGCAGATGGAACTTGATGCGCCCGGCGTCGCACATGCCGCTCGCCGAGACGATCACCGCGCCGCCCTTGATCCGGCCGAGCGCCTGCGAGGCCTCGAAATCCTCGACGAAGACCAGATTGCGAAAATAGCGCGCGCCGCCGTCGCGGCCGAGCAGCGCGCGGGTTTTGTCGTCGAGCAGATCGAAGTGCCGCGCGGTGATCTCGGTCGCCGCCGTCGCCATCGGCGAATCGACATAGACGTCGAGCTTGGGGATGCGCCCGCGCCGCGCCAGGTCGGCGAACAGGTAAAGCATGTCCTGGGTGCGGCCGACCGCGAAGGCCGGCACGATCAGGTTGCCGCCCTTCTTCTCGATGGTGTCGGTGACCGCCTGCACCAGTTCGTCCTCGGTTTCCTGCATGCGCTTGTGCAGGCGGTTGCCGTAGGTCGATTCCACCACCAGCCAGTCGGCCCGCGCGACCGGTGTCGGGTCGCGCACCAGCGGGCGCGCCGACTGGCCGAGGTCGCCCGAGAAGACGAGTCGCCGGCCATCGACGTCCAGTTCGACGATGGCCGAGCCGAGGATGTGACCGGCATCGCGAAAGACGGCGGCAAGCCCCGGATGCGGCGCGAACACGGCATCGTAGTCGACCGCGCGCACGCGCTTCAGGCAGTGGCGCGCCTGCTCCACCGTGTAGAGCGGCGTCGCTTCGCCGCCGCCGCGCCGGTCCGATTTCATGCGCCGCCGGTTGGCGAATTCGGCTTCCTTCTCCTGGATGTAGGCGGCATCGGGCAGCATCACCGTCAGGAGGTCGCGCGTCGCCCGCGTCGCGTAGATCGGTCCCTTGAAGCCGAAGGCGACGAGGCGCGGCAGCAAGCCGGAGTGGTCGATGTGCGCGTGGGTGAGGATGACGAAGTCGATGCCCGCCGGATCGAAGCCGAAGGCCTGGCGATTCTTCGCGCGCGCCTCGCGGCCGCCCTGGAACAGGCCGCAATCGACGAGAAAACGCAGGCCGCCGGTTTCCACCAGATGGCAGGAACCGGTGACTTCGCGTGCGGCGCCGAGGAAGCTGATGTGCATGGGGGTCGGTCTCCGGAAAGCGGCCTCAGTCGCGCAGCTCGCGCCCGGTGAGCTTGAGGAACACGTCCTCCAGGTTGGCCGGCCGGTGCAGGGTCTTGAGGCGCGGACGTTCGCCCAGGTGCGCGCGCAGCGGGGCGGCGTCATCCACGTAGCAGAAGGCCGTCTCGCCGCTCACCTCGCAGCGCCGGGCAAAGCGGCCGGCTTCGGCATCCGCCCAGTCTTCCGCGCCTTCGCCATACACCTCGACCACCTGCGGTTCGATATGCTCGGCAATGAGGGCGCGCGGCGCGCCGATCGTGACGATGCGGCCGGCATCGACGATGGCGAGGCGGTCGCACAGGCGCTCGGCCTCGTCCATGAAGTGGGTGGTGATGAGAATGGTCTTGCCGGCGTTGAGCAACTTTTTCAGCCGGTCCCAGATCAGGTGGCGCGCCTGCGGGTCGAGCCCGGTGGTCGGCTCGTCGAGCACCAGGAGGTCGGGGTCGTTCACCAGCGCGCGCGCGAGCGTGAGGCGCCGCTTCATGCCACCGGAGAGCGTGCGGATGTTGTTCATGTCCTTGCCGGAGAGCCCGGCGAATTCGAGCAGGCCGGGGATGCGCGCTTCGATGTCGGCGTCGGCCAGCCCGAAGTAACGACCATAGACGAGCAGGTTTTCGGCGAGACTGAAATCGGGGTCGAGGTTGTCGAACTGCGGCACCACGCCCACCTTGGCGCGCGCCTCGCGGGCGCGCTCGGGCACCGGTTCGCCCAGCAGGCGAATCGTGCCGCCGTCGGGCGCGACGAGGCCGAGGCAGCAGCGCAGCGTGGTGGTCTTGCCGGCGCCGTTGGGGCCGAGCAGGCCGAAGCATTCACCCGCTTCGAGAGTGAAGGAGATGCCATCCACGGCGCGTTGGTCGCCATAGGATTTGACGAGCCGGTCGACGACGAGGGGAGAGGCAGAAGGGGAAAGCGGGTCGATAGTCATGCGCGGTAAGATCATAGCTTCTTATCGCATCGCCGGAGGCACGCCTTGCCATGTCCCACCCCTGGAAATTTTTCCGCGCCGGCGGCTTCGACCAGCCGCGCATCGACACCCCCGAAGACCTGCTCGCCATCGGCGAGCTCGACCAGAAGCTGTGGGTCGCGCTGTCCTGCCCGGTCGATGGCATCGAATTCGACCGCCGCACGCTGGAACTGATCGACAGCGACAACGACGGCCACCTCCGCGCGCCCGAGCTGATCGCCGCCGTGCACTGGGCCGGCGCGCGGCTGGCCGATCCGGCCGCGCTGGCCGACGGCCGGCTGACGCTCGCCGCCATTCGTTCCGGTGGCGCCGACGACGAGGAAGGCGAAAAGATCGCCGCCGCCGCGCGCGAGGTGTTGGCGGAAACCGGCGGCGAAATCGTGACGGTCGAGGCCGCCAGCGCGGCGCAGGCGCGCTTCGCCGCAAAAGCCCTCGCCGCATGGGAGGCGGAGGGCGCGGCCGCCGCGCCGCTCGGCGCCGACACGCCCGCCGCGTGGGAAGCGCTGCAAGCCGTCGCCGCAAAAATCGACGACTGGTTCGCACGCTGCCGGCTCGCCGCCTTCGACGAGCGCGCCACGGCCCTGCTCAATGCCTCGGAAGACGATCTGAAGGCCCTCGCGACGGGCGTGATCGACACCGGCGCCGCCGCCGCGCTGCCGCTTGCGAAAGTCGGCGCCGGCAACACGGCGAGCCTGCCGCTCGGTGATGGCGTCAATCCGGCCTGGGCCGGTGCGATCGCCGCGCTACGCGAAAAAGCGATCACGCCGTTGCTGGGCGAACGCGATGCGCTCACCGAATTCGACTGGGCCGCCCTCAAGGAAAAATTCGCGCCCTACGCCGCCTGGCTCGCCGCGCAGCCCGATCCGGCGAGTTTCGGCGACGGCGCGCTCGCCCTCGAGCGCCTCGCCCGCTACTGCCGCGACCTGATGCGGCTGGCCAACAACTTCGTCGCCTTCAAGGAGTTCTACACACACCAGGGACCGGGCATTTTCCAGATCGGCACGCTGTATCTGGACGGCCGCGCCTGCGAGCTCGTCGTCGCCGCGCACGACGCCGCGAAGCACGCCGCGCTGGCCGGTCTGTCGCGCCTGTGCCTCGTCTATTGCGAGTGCGCGCGTGGCGGCGAGAAGCGCAACATCGCCGCCGCCTTCACCGCCGGCGACAGCGACCAGCTCATGGTCGGCCGGAACGGCGTGTTCTACGACCGCTCCGGCCGCGACTGGGACGCGACGATCGTGAAGATCGTCGATCACCCGATCAGCCTGCGGCAGGCCTTCTGGTCACCCTACAAGAAACTCGCGCGCATGGTCGCCGAGCAGTTGCAGAAGCTCGCCGCCAGCAAGGCGATGGCCGTCGAGGGCAAGCTCGCCGAAACCGCCGCCGGGGTGGACAAGGTGGCCGCGCCCGCCCAGAAAGCGCCTGCGGCGCCTTTCGACGTGGGCAAGTTCGCCGGCATCTTCGCCGCCATCGGGCTGGCCATCGGCGCCATCGGCACGGCGCTCGCCTCGGTGCTCACCGGCTTGCTCGGCCTCAAGGCCTGGCAGATTCCGCTGGCGGTCGCTGGCCTGCTGCTCCTGGTCTCCGGCCCGGCGGTGATCATCGCCTGGTTCAAGCTGCGCGCGCGCAATCTCGGCCCGCTCCTCGACGCCAACGGCTGGGCGGTCAATGCGCGGGCGAAGATCAACATTCCCTTCGGCACGGCCCTGACCCAGCTCGCCACGCTGCCGTCCGGCGCCGAGCGTGCGCTCACCGACCCGTACGCGGACAAGCCCGGCCCGTGGCGCGGCATCGTCATCGGCCTGTTCCTCCTCGCCGCGCTGCTTTTGGCCGGCATCTTCTTCATGACCTGCTGACCATGCTCGCCTACTTCATTCTCCCCGTCACGCCCTTCGCGCAAAACTGCACCCTGCTGTGGGACGACGCCACGCACCAGGCTGCGGTGGTCGACCCCGGTGGCGATGTCGATGACATCCTTGCCGCCGTCGCCGAACGACAGTTGAAGGTGGACAAGATTCTTCTCACGCACGGCCATATCGACCACGTCGGCGGCACGGCGGCGCTGGCCGCGCGCCTCGGCGGCGTCCCCGTCATCGGCCCGCACCGCGACGAGGCCTTCTGGCTGGAGCAGCTGCCCGAGCAGTGCCGCATGTTCGGCTTTCCCGCCACCGCCGCGCTCGCACCCGACCGCTGGCTCGACGAGGGCGACACGGTGACGGTCGGCGGCGAAACGCTCGAAGTCGTTCACACCCCCGGCCATACGCCCGGTCACGTCTGCTTCCTCCACGCGCCGACGCAGCTCGCCCTCGTCGGCGACGTGCTGTTCGCCGGCTCCATCGGCCGCACCGATTTCCCCGGCGGCAACCACGCCGCGCTGATCGCCAGCATCCGCGAAAAGCTGTTTCCGCGCGGCGACGACGTTCGTTTCATTCCGGGGCATGGGCCGATGTCGACATTCGGTGACGAGCGCGAGAGCAATCCCTTCGTGGGTCGGTACGCCTGATCCAAGAGGCGGGTTCCGGCCAACCTTACGAGGAAATCGTAAGGTTGAAAATGCTGGCCACCGACGGCAAGCTGCGCGAGACCGATTGTGCCAAGGCCGCTACCTTGCTGCGCATCGTGCAGAGCGTGCCCAGCCCGAAGGCCGATCCGCACGGGTATCCGGCGCCTGGCCGCCGTCTCGCCACCGCCGACTTTGGGGGCGAGTGATATGTCTAGAAAATTTATTTTTCGAACATGCTCACGGTAACGTGAAAAGAATTTATTGATTTCTATATACATCATCGCATTCAAGATAAGATATCGGCGTTTTCTTATCAGGTGACAAGCCGAGCATGGGCATGACCGATCTGGATATTCCCAGTCCCGCCAGTCTGGAAGTCAAGGCGGTATGGCAGGCCCTGGCCGAAGCGCACCGCCATCTGGCGGAACTGAAGGGCCTGTGCGAGGCCCTGCCCAACCGCGCCCTCCTGCTCGACACGCTGTCCATCCAGGAAGCGAAGGACAGTTCGGAAATCGAGAACATCATCACCACGCACGACGAGCTGTATGCCTACGACAGGAGCGGCCCGTCGTCGCCGGCCGTCAAGGAAGTACAGAACTACCTTGCCGCCCTGCGCGTGGGTTCCGAGGAAGTCGCGCAGTCGGGCCTGATCCGCCTTTCCACGATCCTTCGTGTGCAGGAACAGGTCGAGCAGAACAGCGCCGGTTTCAGGAAACTGCCCGGCACGGTGCTGAAGAATCAGGCGAACGGCGAGGTGGTGTATGCGCCGCCGCAAGACCCGGTCGTGATCGAAAGGCTGATGTCGAACCTGGTGGACTTCATTCATGCCGACGACGATCTCGACCCGCTGTTGCGCATGGCGATTGCGCATCACCAGTTCGAGAGCATCCATCCCTTCTACGATGGCAATGGCCGCACCGGGCGCATCCTGAATCTCCTGATGCTGCAACGTGAAGGGCTGCTGGACATGCCGGTGCTATACCTGAGCCGCTACATCACCTCGACCAAGCCCGAGTATTACCGCCTGTTGCAAACGACAAGGGAAACCGGTGGCTGGCCGGATTGGTGCGCTTATCTGCTCAAGGGCGTGGCGCTCACCGCGCGCAGCGAAATCCGGCTGATCAAGCAACTGCGCGAGCTGATGCAGGCGACAAAGCAGCGGCTGCGCGGCGAGTTGCCCAAGCTGTACAGCCAGGAACTTCTGCACAACCTGTTCCGTCATCCCTACACCAAGATCGAATTCGTCGAGCGCGACCTCGGCATCTCGCGCATCACGGCGGCCAAGCATCTGGATGCGCTGGTGCGGCGCGGTTTTGTGGAAAAGCAGAAAATCGGCCGCACCAACTTCTACATCAATCGTCCGTTGTTCAATCTGCTGACAAGTATTTCCCTGAACGCATGAACGAAGCCGAAACCCGTGCCGAGCACATCGACCCGGCCCTCGCCGACGCCGTGGCCGATCTCGGCAAGCCGGAAGAAATTGGCCGGCTGTTCGCCGGCTTCCAGAACTGCCTGTACGGGGACAAACGCGGCTATCCTCGTGTTTCTGATTGAAAGGGCAACCCCATGAAAATCCTGAAAATCACCGCCATCGTCCTGGCCGTTGTCGTCCTGCTGCTGGGCGGCGTGGCCGGCTACCTGATCGCCACCTTCGACGCCGCGCGCATCAAGCAGGAAATCGCCGCCGCCGTCGAGAAGCAGACCGGCCGCGTGCTGAAGATCGAGGGCGAGCTGTCGCTCGCCCTCTGGCCGAACGTGGCCGTCAAAGTCGGCCGCACCACGCTTTCCGAAGCGAGTGGCGCGGGCGAGTTCGCGCGACTGGAAAGTGCCCGCGTCGCGGTGGCGGTGATGCCGCTCATCGATCGCCAGGTGGTGGTACGCGAAGTGGTGATCGACGGGCTGGCGGCGACCGTCGTGAAGAAGAAGGACGGCACGCTCAACATCGCCGACCTGCTGGGTGCGCCGGCGGGCAAGGAAACGAAAGTCGGTGCCGGCGAGACGGCGCCGGCAGCGGCGCCGACCATCGACATCGCCGCCATCCGCATCGCCAACGCCCGCTTCGACTGGCGCGACGAGCGGGCGGGCAGCACGTTTTCGCTCGCCGATCTCGACTTTTCCAGCGGCGCGATCCGCTTCGCCAACAGCGCCGGCCGCGTCGAGGCGCTCGCGCTCGCGGCACAGGGCAAGCTGGATGCGGATGCCTTCACGGTGAAGTTCGAAGCGCCGCAACTCGACATCGCGCCGGAAGGCGCGCGCGGGGAGACCCTGAAGCTCGTGGCGACGCTCGACGGCAAGGACCGCAAGCTCGCCGCCACGCTGACGCTTTCCGGCGTCGCCGGCGACGCCGCCGCGCTCAAGATCGGCAAGTTCGCGCTCGACGCCGATGCCCGGCTCGCCGATACGCACGCCATCGTCAAGCTCGCCGCGCCCGTCACGCTCGACACGGCGAAACAGACCGTGGTGCTCGACGATTTCACCGGCCGGCTCGACCTGACGCATCCCGCCTTGCCGATGAAGACGCTCGGCCTGCCGCTCGCCGGCGCGGCCCGCGCCGATCTCGCGAAACGGTCGGCTGCGCTGCGGCTCGACACGAAACTCGACGACAGCACGATCAAGGCAAAACTCGACATCGGCCAATTCGCGCCGCTGGCGCTGGCCTTCGACCTCGACATCGACCAGCTCGACCTCGACCGCTACCTGCCGAAGGACAGCAAGAAAGAGAGCGGCGACGGGCGCATCGACCTTTCCGCGCTCAAGGGCCTCAACCTCTCCGGCACGGCGCGGATCGGCCAGCTCACCGTCGCCAAGGTGAAGGCCAGCGACATCCGCGTGCGGCTCGAGGCGAAGAACGGTCGCGTCGACGTGGCGCCGCTGTCGGCCAGGCTCTACGAAGGACGCATCGAGGGCAGCCTCTCGGCCGACGCCAACGGCAACCGCTTCGCTGCGAAGCAGAACCTCACCAACGTGCGCATCGCCCCGCTGCTCAAGGATCTGGCCGACCGGGACATGCTCGAAGGGCGCGGCAACGTCGCCCTCGATGTCGCCGCCCAGGGCGAAACGGTCGATGCGCTCAAGAAATCGCTGGCCGGCACGGCGCGCATCGCGCTCGCCGACGGCGCCATCAAGGGCATCGACATCGGCCAGAAGCTGCGCGAGGTGCGCGGCATGCTCAAGGGCGGCAGCAACGTCGACGTGGCGGCCGACGCCGCGCAGAAGACCGATTTCAGCGAGCTGACCGCGAGCTTCCGCATCGCGAACGGCGTGGCGAAGAACGACGATCTGGCCGCCAAGTCGCCACTCTTGCGGCTCGCCGGCGCGGGCGACATCGACATCGGCAACGGCCGCCTCGACTACCTGCTGAAGACCAGCATTGTCGCCACCTCCAAGGGCCAGGGCGGACAAGACCTTGACAACCTGCGCGGCCTCACCATTCCCGTCCGGCTGACCGGCCCCTTCGAAAGGCCGGCCTGGAAGATCGAGCTCGCCGGCCTCGCCACCGAAGCCGCGAAGGCGAAAGTCGAGGAAAAGAAGGAAGAACTCAAGCAGAAGGTCGAAGACAAGGCCAAGGATCGCCTGCGAGGCTTGCTCGGCAGATAGGTTGCTGCGGCCGGCCGGCTTGATTTCGGCCAGGGTCGGTTTGACTTGTGCGCACGTCTGGCACACAATCACCGAATTGAATCACCGGGGAATTCCTCATGACCGCCATCGCCAAGGACAGCCGCCTGCACATTCGCTGCGATCAGCAGGTGCGCCAGTTGCTCGACAAGGCCGCCGCCTATACCCACATGAGCGTATCGGAATTCGTGTTGCGCCATGCGGTGCATCAGGCGCAGACGGTGCTGGCGGAAAACGAGGCGATCACCCTGTCGCAGGAAGATTTCGCGGCCTTCCTGGCAGCGCTGGATGCGCCGGCCCGTCCCAATGCCGCCTTGCAACGCGCCTTTGCCCGCCACGACGTGCGCGTGCGCTGAATGGCGGGCTTCGACATCCGTCCTTTCGACGGCGCGGTCGCGACCGCCGCATTCGACTGCGGCGAAGCTCCGCTGAACGACTACCTGCGGCACCAGGCCAGCCAGGACGTGCGGCGCGGCGTGGCGCGCGCCTTCGCCGCCACGCCGGTGGCGGCGGCCGAACGGATCGCCGGCTTCTTCACACTCAGCGCCGCCAGCGTGCAGGCCGAAGCGCTGCCGGAAGCCTGGCGCAAGAAGCTGCCACGCTACCCGGTGCCGGTGGCCCTGCTCGGACGACTCGCCGTGGACAGGCTGTTCCAGGGACAGGGCCTCGGTTCGATCCTGCTTGCCGACGCCTGCCGCAAGGTCAGTGTCGCCAGCCGGACGCTGGCCGTCGCCGGCATCGTCGTCGATGCGAAAACGCCTGCCGCCGCCGGCTTCTACCGCCATTTCGGCTTCATGGAGTTTCCTGGACAGCCGATGCGGCTGGTTCTCCCGAAAACGCGGTTCGCGGAGATGCCTTGAGAATCGGCATCGACTTGGGTGGCACGAAAACCGAGATCGTCGCGCTCGCCGCCGACGGCACAGAACTGCTGCGCGAGCGCGTGCCGACGCCGCGCGGCGATTACGCGGCGACCGTGGCAACCATCGCCGCTCTCGTGAACTCGGCCGAAGCAAAAGTGTTGGGCTCCGCCCAATCCCTCGCTGATCTCGGGACCGCCACTTCGCGGCGTCCTGCGCCCTTCGGGCTAGTCGGTGCCGGCGGGACGGTGGGCGTGGGGATTCCCGGTGCGGAATCGCGCGTGACCGGGCTCATCAAGAACGCCAACTCGACCTGGCTGATCGGCCGGCCGCTGCGCGCCGATCTCGAAGCCGTGCTCGGCCGGCCGGTGCGGCTGGCGAACGACGCGAATTGCTTCGCGCTTTCGGAAGCCATCGACGGCGCCGCGGCCGGCGCGGAAACCGTCTTCGGCGTGATCCTCGGCACGGGGGTCGGCGGCGGCATCGTCGTCAAGGGCGAGGTGCTCGTCGGCGCGAACGCCATCGCCGGGGAGTGGGGGCACAACCCCTTGCCGGGCGCAAGCGAAAATCGGCCTTGCTATTGCGGCCGCATGGACTGCATCGAGACCTACCTGTCCGGCCCGGCGCTCGCGGCGGACGGCGGCGCCGAAAACGACACGGCCATGCAAGGCTACGAGCGCCGCCTCGCCCGCGCCCTGGCGGGCGTGATCAACCTGCTCGACCCGGACGTCATCGTGCTCGGCGGCGGCGTGTCGAACCTCGGGCGGCTGTATGATCGCGTCCCCCGCCTGTGGGAAGAATGGGTGTTTTCCGACCATGTCGCCACGCGGCTCGTCAAGAACAGGCACGGCGACTCGTCCGGCGTACGTGGCGCCGCCTGGCTCTGGGAGACCCGATGAACGCCACCGCCCCCGATCTCTGGCGACGCATCTTCGCGCCCTTCGCGGTCGGCTATTTCCTCTCCTACCTGCTGAGGAACGTCAATGCCGTCATCTCGCCGGAACTGACCGCCAATCTCGGGCTCTCCGCCGCCGACCTCGGCCTGCTGACCTCGGCCTACCTGCTCACCTTCGCCCTGTTCCAGCTGCCGCTCGGCCTGCTGCTCGACCGCTACGGCCCGCGCCGCGTCGAGGCCGCGCTGCTGCTGATCTGCGCCGCCGGCTGCGCGGTCTTCGCCCTCGGCCAGTCGCTGCCGCAACTCACGCTCGGCCGCGCCCTGATCGGCCTGGGCGTGTCGGCCTGCCTGATGGCGAGTTTCAAGGCCTTCTCCCTGTGGTTCCCCATCGAGCGGCAGGCCTCGCTCAACGCCGCGATCATGGCGGCCGGCGGCCTCGGCGCGCTGGCCGCCAGTTCGCCGCTCGGTGCGCTGCTGCCGCTGCTCGGCTGGCGCGGCATCTTCCTCGCCATGACGGCGCTTTCACTCGTCGTCGCCTGGCTGATCTGGCGCACGCCCGAGAAAACCGGCGCCACGCAAGGCGAGGCGCTGCGCGCACAGATCGCCGGCATGCTGGCCGTGTATCGCAGCCGCGCCTTCTGGCGCTTCGCGCCGCAGATGACCCTCATCATCGGCGGCTTCATCGCCGTGCAGGGTCTCTGGGCCGTGCCCTGGCTGATGACGGTCGACGGCCTCAGCCGCGACGCCGCCGCCTTCCATCTCTTCCTGATGGCGTGCGCGCAACTCACCGGCTTTCTTTGCATCGCCTTCTTCGTGCAGCGCCTGGCGCGCGCCGGTTTTCCGCCCGAGCACCTGCTCAGGCTCGGCGCCGGCAGCGGCCTGCTGGCGATCTTCGCCATCGCCGCCGACCTCGCGCCCACCTGGCTGCTGTGGCCCGCGCTCGGCCTCGTGTTCTCGGTCGGCAACCTGTCCTACGCACTCTTGTCCGCCGCGTTCCCCAAGCACCTGGCCGGCCGCGTGAATACGGCGCTCAACCTCGGCGTCTTCGTCGGCGCCTTCGCCATCCAGTGGCTGTTCGGCGTGGCGGTCGATGTCGGCCAGGCCGCCGGCCTCGACGCCACGGCGGCCTACCGCGCCAGCCTCGCCGCGCTGCTGGTGCTGCAGGCGGCGAGCTGGGGGTGGTTCGTGCTCGAAAGCCGGCGCCTGGCCAGAGCCGAATTCTGAGCAAGGGCCGTTACCGGCCGTTAATCCGGTTGCGCCACATCCTGCGGTCATTCAAAGTAGACATACTGTGTTAATGCTGCACGACGACATGAGGACTCCCAATTTCATTTACGATGATCCGGCCTATACAGCCAGCGAGGCGGCGCGCATTCTTGGCCTGCCATTGGCGACATTAAAGGCATGGAGCTTTGGCCAAGCTTCGGGAGGCGGGCGAAGATTCCAGCCGGTGATCAAGCCTGCGGATAAATCCGCCAAGTTGCTTTCATTCGCCAATCTCTGCGAACTTCATGTGCTTTCCGCAATACGACGTAATCACAAGATCCCCCTGCCCAAGGTGCGTGACAGTGTCGCTTACTTGCGTACGAAGATTGGTTCCGATCGTCCCCTGATCGATCGCCAGTTCCGTACCAACGGTATTGACCTGTTTGTGGAACATGCCAGCAAGTTGCTCAACGTTTCGCAACAAGGCCAGGAAGCCATGCGCGGTGAATTTGAACTTGCCCTGGCACGCATCGAGCGCGACCATGGCGGCATGCCGGTCCGCCTGTTCCCCTTCAGCCGCAGCCTGTCGTCCGAGAAGCAGCAGCCCAGGACGGTGGTAATCGACCCGCGCCTGGCCTTTGGCCGGCCGGTAATCTCGAAAGTAGCCGTGCCGACGGCGATCATCGTCGATCGCTTCCGTGCCGGCGACTCGCTTGCTGAAATGGCGGGGGATTATGGCGTCGCAGAAGCCGAAATCGAAGAAGCACTCCGCTTCGAGCAGCGACTCGCCGCCTGACACGGCACCGCTGCTGTTCATCGACCGCTGCGCCTGGAGTCGCAAGCTCGACGAAGCATTGAAGTCTGCTGGCATTCCACACATCGCCCACCGCGAAAAATTTGCCGACAATTGCCCTGATGAAGAGTGGATGACTGCGGCTGGCGGGCAGGCTGGATCGTGATTACGCGCGATCAGGCCATCCGGCGCAAGCCGAACGAACTTAAAGCCTTCCGCGCTGCAAAGCTGATCATGTTCGCGCTCGCTTCCGGCAATGCCAGTGCCGAAGATACGGCACGCCTCGTTGTTTCGTTTTACCCGAAAATCCTGAAGAAAGCGCTGGCCGCGAAACCACCGGCGATGTTTTCGGTGACGCTGGCCGGCGGCATCAATCCGGTGCGGTAGCAGGCAGGTTGGTCAGCCGCTGATACAGCGCGAACAGGAAGGCCACACGCTCGCCGTCCGTGGCCCATTTCGCCTTGGCATCGAGTGCTCTGGCGTCGGCGGCGTAGGCCGCGTCCACCGCGCGGTCGAGTTCGCGGTGGGCCTTGACCAGCGCGGGCGGCATCAGGTCGGGATCGTAGAGCGTCGCCAGCGTAGTCGCTGCGTCGCGGGCGAATTCGGCGGCGCGCGTGTCGAGCACCGCCTGCGCGGCGG
>CAZGOH010000034.1:0-21823 GCA_964527195.1 uncultured Methyloversatilis sp. | reverse complement strand
CCGCCCAGCCCGTCCCGCGTATGACGCCAGCACCCACTCAAAATTCAACAGAGCCGTAAAAGTAGAGGTCGCGCCCGGCGGCGGCGTCCTGCGCCAGTAGCGCCAGCGTTTCGGCCAGGCTGGCTTCCAGATAGGCCAGCGTGTCGGTGAGGTCGGGCAGGGGCAGGTTCCAGCGCGCCGTGTGCTTGACGAGGCTGGAGTTGTAGAGCGCGTCGGCCCCGGCCATGCGCCCTGCGGGGCGTGCGCCGTCGGGGTCGGCAGCGAGCCCGAGGTGACGCTGCGGATTGCGGGCGATCCACAGGTCGTAAAACCACGCGACGTGCCCCACCTCCCAGCGTGGCGGATTGAGCTGGGGGGTGTAGGGGATGGCGAGTGCCGGGCCGAGCTTCGCAACGTAGGCGTCGAGCAGGCCGAGGGTGCGGCGCCGCGCGTCCATGAGAGCGGCGGCGAGAAAAGCCCCTGAGTTGGAGTGGCCTCCACGGGCGAGGCGGGCAATGGAATAATCTGTGGCCATGCGGAAAACTCCTTCAGTCGTGAACGTCACGCCCGCGCTGGCGGATGCCAACAACGGCAACTGGCAGACGGCCTGGCGCTGGCGGCGTTTTCTCGCGCCACTTTACCCGACCCGCCTCGTCAAGATGTGGCCGGACGCGCAAGGCGAGACAGACATCGCGATGATCGCACTGCACGCGCGCCGCTCGGCGGACTCGATCACCGCCTGGCATGCACGGCACGGGGGCGAGCGTCTCGCACTGGTGCTGACCGGCACCGACCTGTATCGCGACATCACCAGCGACGCGGCGGCGCAACGTTCGCTGGCACTGGCCGGGCAGCGGGCGGTGCTGAACGAACTCGGCGTCGAACGGCTGCCGGCGCACCTGCGGGAGGGCACGCGCACCATCCTGCAATCGGCCACGGCGCGCCGGCCGCTGGCGAAGTCGCCCACCCGCCTGCGCGCGCTGATGGTCGGCCATCTGCGCGAGGAAAAATCGCCCGAGACCCTGTTCGCTGCCGCGCGTCTGTTGCAAGGCCGGCGCGACATTTTTATCGACCATGTCGGCGACGCCCTCGATCCGGCGCTGGGGCAGGAAGCCGAACGGACGATGGTGGCATGCCCCAACTACCGATGGCTGGGCGGCCGACCGCGCGAGGAGACGCGGCGGCGCATTCAGCGTGCGCATGTGCTGATCCATCCCAGCCGCATGGAAGGCGGCGCGCATGTGGTGATCGAGGCGACGGTGAGCGGCACGCCGGTGCTGGCTTCGCATGTCGACGGCAACGTCGGCCTGCTCGGCGCCGGCTACTTTTCCTGGAACGACGCGGCCGCGCTCGCGGCGCTGCTGGTGGCGTGCCGCGACGATCCGGCCCGTATCGAACGCCTGCGGCGGCAGGCGGCGGAGCGTGCGCCGCTGTTCGCGCCGGAGCGCGAGCGTGCGGCCGTCAGGCAACTGGCCGGCGATCTGCTGGCCTGAACGGCAGGGCCGCCGTCCCGCCAGCGCCGACTTTCAGCGTGGCGCGCTCTGTCCGCGCACGAAACTCGTCACCAGCGCGATCACCGTGAGCGGCAGCACGTAGCCGAGCATCACGCTGGAAAAAGCCGGCAAATCGGCATGCTGCTGGGCGGCGAGCACCAGATAGGCGGTGTAGGCCACGTAGTAGGCAATGAAGACGCCCCCTTCCCAACGGGCGATTTCGCGGCCGGTCATGACGATCGGCAGGCAGGCGATGGCGACGGCGAGCATCACCCACAGGTCGAAATTGCGCGCCGCCTCGGAAACGATGATGCCGGAGCCGGAAATCATCCCGGCAACGCCGAGGCAGGCGAAGATGTTGAAGATATTGCTGCCGACCACGTTGCCGACCGCGATGTCGCGTTCGCCGCGCCAGGCCGCCACCAGCGAGGTGGCGATTTCCGGCATCGAGGTGCCGACGGCGACGACGGTGAGACCGATGACCAGATCGCTGACGCCGAAGGCGCGCGCCACCGCCACGGCAGCGTCCACTAGCCAGTCGGCGCCGAGGATCAGCAGGCCGAGCCCGGCCAGCACCAGCAGCACCTGCACGGCCCAGTGGGCGTCCCAGCGGCTTTTCGCGTCCGGCAGTTCGGCGGCGAACTCGTCCTGCGTTTCCTGCCCGGCGCGTCGCGACTGCACGACCAGGAAGACGGTATAGACGACCACCAACCCGAGGAGCAGGACGCCTTCGCCAACGCCGAGCATGCCGTCGAGCGCGAGAATGACCAGCAGCAGGCTGGCGCCGATCATGATGGGGATTTCCTGGCGGATCACCTGCTCATGCACTGCCAGCGGCACGATCAGGGCGGACAGGCCGAGGATCAGCAGGACGTTGGCGATATTGCTGCCGACCACGTTGCCGATGGCGATGTCGCCGCTGCCGCCGAGCACGGCGCCGGCCGAAACGGCCATTTCCGGCGCGCTGGTGCCGAAGGCGACCACCGTCAGGCCGACCACCAGCGGCGAAATGCCGAATGTCATCGCGAGCCGGGAGGCGCCGCGCACCATCAGTTCCGCGCCGGCAGTCAGTGCGGCGAGACCGAGAATGAAGAAAAGGGTGTGGGTCAGCATGAAGCAGGGCAGGGGGAGGAAAATTCGCGGGCGCGCAGCATAGCGTGAACCCTGCGGATTCAGCGGGCGAGGATGCGTTCCGGGGGGAATTTCGCGGTGAAGCGGCTACCCTTGCCCGGCGTGCTGACGATTTCGAGCATCGCCTGGTGGCGGTTGAGGGCGTGCTTGGCGATGGCCAGCCCCAGGCCGGTGCCGCCGGCCTCGCGCGAGCGGCCGCGATCGACGCGGTAGAAGCGTTCGGTGAGGCGGGGCAGGTGGCGCGGGTCGATGCCGATGCCCGTATCCTGCACCGAGAAATCCGCGCCGTGCTGCGTCACTTTCCAGACCAGGGTGACGCTGCCGCCGGTCGGCGTGTAGCGCACGGCGTTGGTGACCAGATTGGTGAGCGCACTGACCAGCTCGGATTCCGCTCCGCGCAGGTCGCCTGCGCCGATGGTTTCGATGCAGATGGTGTGGCGGCCGGCGGATAGCGCTTCGGCGTCGCGCCGCAGCTTTTCGATCAGCCGTGCCATGTCCACGTGAGCGTCTTCCGGCGGTGGTGCGGATTCGATGGCGGAAAGCGTCAACAGATCCTGGATGATCGACAGCATGCGCGTCGATTGTTCGTTCATCAGCGCCAGGTAGCGCTGGCGCGTCGCGGATTCCAGATCGAGTTCGCCGAGCGTCTCGATGAATCCGTGCAGCACGGTGAGCGGCGTGCGCAACTCGTGCGAGACGTTGGCGACAAAGTCGCGCTTCATGTCGTCGAGCCGCTCGTTTTCGGTCAGGTCATGCACCTGCAGCAGCCAGCGCTCATTCGCGTAGCGTGCCAGGCCGATCGACAGCACGCGCCGCGCCGGGCGCTCCAGACGCACCAGCAGGGGCTGCGCGAAGTCGCCGCGCCGGAGATGATCGACGAATTCGGTCTGGCGCACGATTTGGTCGATCCGGAGTCCGTGATCGGCCTCCGCGCGCAAGCCGAGCTGACGTTCCGCCGCGCGGTTGCTGAAGACGATCTGCATCTGCTCGTCAAGCAGGACGACGCCGTCGTTCATGGCATGGACGACGGCGGTGAGATGGTCGATCTCGTGTTTGCCGCGGAAGATGTGCGCCTGCAACTCGCGTTCGCGCCGCGCCAGCCGGCTGAACAGTTCGCCCCATTGGCCCTCGCTGTCGGGAATCGTCGTGTTGTCTGGCGCGCGCGACCAGCGGTCGAGGGCGCGCAAACGCCCGACATGGTAGGCGATCTGGCCGGCCAGGCCGAGGACGAGCGTCAGCCAGCCAAGCCAGGGGACGGCCAGAAAGCCCAGCGCGGCGGCGAGGGCTGCAATGGCGAGTGTCAGTGCGACCGGTTTATCGATCAAGCGGATTGGTCGTCAGTCGCCGCGGAAGCGGTAGCCCGCGCCACGAACGGTTTCGATGCGCGCATCCTGGCCCGTGGGTTCGAGCGCCGCGCGCAGGCGACGAATATGCACATCCACGGTGCGTTCCTCGATGAAGACATGGTCGCCCCAGACCTCGTCGAGCAACTGCGAGCGCGAATATACCCGCTCCGGATGGGTGATCAGGAAAAACAGCAGGCGGAATTCGGTGGGGCCGAGATCGACGGGAGAGTCGCCCGCCGTGACACGGTGGGTGGCGGGATTGACCTTCAGGCCGCCGACCTCGACGGCATCGCCGGCGAGATGGGGTGCGCGGCGGCGCAGCACGGCGCGCACGCGCGCGACCAGTTCCTTCGGCGAAAACGGCTTGGTGACATAATCGTCCGCGCCGACTTCGAGCCCCTGTACCTTGTCTTCCTCATGTACGCGGGCGGTGAGCATGATGATCGGCATTTCGCGGGTACGCTCGGCGGCGCGCAGTTTCCTGGCTAGCGCCACACCCGACTGCCCGGGCAACATCCAGTCGAGAATGACGAGATCCGGCAGGGCGGCGCGAATGGCGGACTCGGCTTCCTCGGCGCTGCCGGCGCGCGCGACAAGGAAGCCGGCATGCTTCAGATTGACCGCGACGAGTTCCTGGATCGCGGGTTCGTCTTCGACGACCAGTATGGTCGGTACCATCACGATGGACATTCCTTGATCGATGAGTTGATTGGATTGTATTTCCCGATTGTGACAGGTAGATTAAAATTCGCCGGACTTTTCCATTGTTCCATTGTTGGCTTTTCCATTGTTCCAATGTTTCGCGTAATCCATATTATGTAAATAAATGTGCGGCCATGTTGGCCATGTCGCGACGGGTTGGTAATAATTGTGAAATATTGCACGGTAAAAATGCCGGGGTGTTGCAAATCAACCCAACCGTAAGGAGACTCTCCATGCAAGTCAAACAGTTTGTTGCTTCCCTCGGGATCATCGCGACCGCCTTCAGTCTGCCCGCCATGGCCCGCGACCACATCCAGATCGCCGGCTCCTCCACCGTTCTGCCCTTTTCCTCGATCGTTGCCGAGAACTTCGGCAAGTCCTTCCCGCAGTTCAAGGCGCCCGTCGTCGGTTCCGGCGGCACGGGCGGCGGCCTGCGCCAGTTCTGCCAGGGCGTTGGGCCCAACACTATCGACATTGCCAATGCGTCGCGCGCAATTCGCCCGGCCGAACTCGAGAATTGCGTCAAGAACGGCGTCAACAAGATCATCGAGGTGAAGATCGGCTACGACGGCATCGTCTTCGCCTCGCGCCGCGACGGCGGCAAGTTTGCCCTCGAGCCGCGGCACGTCTTCCTCGCCGCTGCCAAGGAAATTCCGCAAGGCGGCAAGATGGTCGCCAATCCCCATACCCGCTGGTCGCAGATCGACAAGTCCCTGCCCGACCAGGAAATCGTCCTCGTGATCCCGGGTTCGAACCACGGCACGCGCGAGGTCTATGAAGAAAAGATGGTGATTCCGGGCTGCGAGACCTTCGACGAAGTCAAGGCCATCACCGACAGCAAGGCCCGTCACGGTTTCTGCAATGCCATCCGCACTGATGGCCGCATCATCGAGGTTGCCGGCGACTACACCGAAACGCTGGCCCGCCTCGATGCGCAGCGCACCGCCGTCGGCGTCTTCGGCCTGTCGTTCTACGATCAGAATCGTGATCGCCTGCAGGTGGCCACCGTCAGCGGCGTCACCCCGAGCCTGGAAACCATCGAGTCGGGCAAATATCCGGTGTCGCGTCCGCTTTTCTTCTATATCAAGGACGCGCACGTCGGCGTCATTCCCGGCCTGCTCGACTTCGGCCAGTTCTACCTCGCCGCACAAACCTCCGGCATGGGCAGCCCGCTGGAGAAAGCCGGCCTGATCCCCCTCAACGCCAAGGAGCGTGCCGAGGTGATCAAGAATATCCGCGAGCGCAAGAACGTCGTCAAGTAAGCTGTTGATCGGATTCGATATATGAGTAACCTGACCGTCGTCGTCGCCCTGCTGATCCTCACGGCCCTGGCCTATCAGCTCGGCCTGACCCGCAGCCGCAAGGTTGCGGCCACCGTCGGCGGTCAGGCGATGCATTCACGTCCGGGCTATCACGGCGCGCTGGCGGTATTGCGCGCCGTGCTGCCCGCCTTCACCATCTATCTGCTCTGGCTGGTGTTTGGCGGGCAGTTCATCCATCATCAGGTGCTGCTGTCCCTTCCCGCGGAATTCGTGCCGCAGGACGGCATGCAGCAGAAAGTGCTCCTTGAGCGACTGAACAATATCGCGATCGGCTTCGGCGTCGCCGGCGAAGCCGCGGCGCACGAGATGACTGCCGCAAACTATCTGCGCGACCTGACGCTGAAGGGACAGATGATCGCCGCCGCGCTGATGTTCGCCGTCGCGGCATTCGGCTTATTCTGGTCGTGGCGGACCACCGGCGCGCAGACCCGTGCGCGCAACCAGGTGGAACGGACGATCTATATCGCCCTGGTGGCCTGTTCCGCCGTGGCGATCCTCACCACGCTCGGCATCGTCCTGTCGGTGCTGGGCGAGTCACTCCAGTTCTTCCGGGCGATCAGCCCGCTGGATTTCTTCCTGGGCACGACCTGGAACCCGCGCTTCGCCACCGCCGGCGCGGAGGGTCAGGGCGGGTTCGGCATGCTGCCCCTGATGGGAGGCACCTTGCTGATCTCGTTCATCGCGATGCTCGTCGCGATACCGATCGGCCTGATGACGGCGATCTACATGGCGGAATACGCGAGCTACCATACCCGCACCGTGGTCAAGCCGGTGATCGAGGTGCTGGCCGGCATTCCCACCATCGTCTATGGATTTTTCGCCTTGATGACGGTCGGCCCCCTGCTCTCCGCACTCGGCGGCCTGCTCGGGCTGGAGATTCGCACCACGTCCGCCCTCACCGCTGGGGTGGTGATGGGCATCATGATCATTCCCTTCATGTCCTCGTTGTCCGACGACGTCATCACCCAGGTGCCGAAAACCATGCGCGACGGCTCGCTGGCGCTGGGCGCGACCCGTTCCGAGACGGTCGTCAAGGTGGTGCTGCCGGCCGCCCTGCCCGGCATCGTCGGCGCGATCCTCCTCGCCTTGAGCCGTGCCATCGGCGAAACCATGATCGTCGTACTGGCGGCCGGCAACAGCCCGGTGCTGACCGCCAACCCCTTCGAGGCCGTTTCCACCGTCACGGTTTCCATCGTCAACCAGCTGACCGGCGACCAGGACTTCGCCAGCCCGCAATCCCTGGTGGCCTTCGCACTCGGCCTCACCCTGTTCGCCATCACGCTGGTTCTCAACGTGATCGCACTGGTGATCGTTCGGAAATACCGCGAACAGTACGAGTAAGCCAACCAGCGAGAACGCGAGACACATCATGCCCAGCGCACAAGCATACGCCGCCATCGAAGCGAAGGTCAGAGCCTCTCTGGCCCGTCGGCAACGCAAGGAAAGACAGTTCCGCATGGCTGGCATCGGCGCCATCCTGATCGCCCTGGCGCTGGTCGCCTCCCTCTTCGGCTCCATCCTCTACAAGGGTCTGCCGGCCTTCTGGCAGGCGACCTTCACGATGGACGTGCATTTCGACCCGGAAGTGATCCAGATCGGCCCGAAGCCGGTGCGGGAAGCGGGCGAGTCGCCCGCGCAGTTCAACGAGCGCCTGCTCGCCTGGCAGATGGAACTCGGCTTCATCGATTTCAACCAGCTGCTGATCAACGCCCTCGCCCGGCACGTTCCCGAAGCGGCCGACCATCCGCGCGATGCGATCCGGCTCATCACCAGCGGCGAGCATTTCGCCCTGCGTGACCGCGTCGTCGCGAATCCCGCCATCGTCGGCCAGACTCTGCGCCTGAACCTGCTTGCCGAAGCCAACGTGGACGTCTGGCTCAAGGGCAACATCGACCGCAGCCTGCCCGACGACCGCCAGCAATTGAGCGCCCGCACCCGGGAGTGGGCGGACCACCTTTACGCCAGCGGGGTGATCCAGAACAGCTTCAGCACGGCGATCTTCCTCAACACCGACTCGCGCAGTTCGCTCGCCGCCGCCGGTCTCGCCGGTGCCTTCATGGGCTCGCTGATGATGATGATCATCGTGATCCTGCTGGCGGTGCCGATCGGCGTCGCCGCGGCGATCTACCTCGAGGAATTCGCGCCGAAGAACAGGCTGACCGACCTGATCGAGGTCAATATCAACAACCTCGCCGCCGTTCCGTCGATCGTTTTCGGCCTGCTCGGCGCGGCGGTGTTCATCCTCTGGTTCAAGCTACCGATGTCGGCACCCGTCGTCGGCGGCCTAGTGCTGAGCCTGATGACCCTGCCCACGGTCATCATCGCGACGCGTTCTACCCTGAAGGCCATTCCTCCTTCGATTCGCGAGGCGGCGCTCGGGGTCGGGGCATCGAAAGTGCAGGCGGTCACCCATCATGTGCTGCCGCTGGCGATTCCCGGCATCCTGACGGCGACGATCATCGGCGTCGCCCAGGCGCTCGGCGAAACCGCGCCGCTGCTCCTGATCGGCATGAGCGCCTTCGTCGCCAGCGTGCCGGCCACGCCCTTCGACCAATCGACCGCCCTGCCGGTGCAAATCTATCTTTGGCAGGCCAACGAATTGCGCAACTTTTTCGAGGGACGTACTTCGGCCGCCATCATCGTGCTGCTCGGACTGATGCTCTCGCTCAACTCCCTCGCGATCTGGCTGCGCAAACGCTATGAAACCAGGTGGTAAACCATGACCAACGAGAAAAAACCCATGGACGTCTCTTTCAGCATGCAGAACGTCGTGAAAACCGGACCGAATCAGGCGGCCGATGTCGTCAGCCTGCCGGAGCAGGACATCAAGTTGCGGGCGCGCGACGTGCGGGTGTTTTATGGCGACAAGGAGACCCTGCACGGCGTTTCCATCGATATCGTCAAGAACCAGGTCGTCGCCTTCATCGGCCCCTCGGGCTGCGGAAAATCCACCTTCCTGCGCTGCTTCAACCGGATGAACGACACGGTGCCCGGCGCCCGGGTCACGGGCTCCATCACGGTGGACGGTCAGGACATCCACGAACCGAAGATCGACGTCGTCCAGTTGCGCGCCAAGGTGGGCATGGTCTTCCAGAAACCGAACCCTTTCCCGAAATCGATCTACGAAAACGTCGCCTACGGCGCTCGCCTGCATGGGCTGGCGGAATCCAAGGATGAACTCGATCACCTCGTCGAGAACAGCCTGCGGCGGGCCGGCCTGTGGGAAGAGGTCAAGGATCGGCTCGACGCCCCGGGCACGGGCCTGTCGGGCGGCCAGCAGCAGCGCCTGTGCATCGCGCGCGCCGTGGCGGTGAGTCCCGACGTGATCCTCATGGACGAACCCTGCTCCGCGCTCGACCCGATCGCCACCAGCATCATCGAGGAACTGATGATCGAGCTCAAGCAGAACTACACCATCGTGATCGTCACGCACAACATGCAGCAGGCGGCGCGGGTGTCCGACTACACTGCCTACATGTATCTTGGCGACCTGATCGAATACGGGCGAACCGACGAGATTTTCATCAAGCCCAGGGACAAGCGCACGGAAGACTACATTACCGGCCGATTCGGCTGAACCGGAGGAATCGATGAAAGAAACTCAGCATACCTTCAAGCCCTTCGATGCCGATATCGCGGAAATCCGTGCGAAAGTCTCGCGCATGGGGGGCTTCGCCGCCGAGCAGCTGCGCGATACCCTGAAAGCGTTCGTCGAAGGCGAACGCAAACTGATGGATTCCGTCATCGAACGCGACAAGACCGTCGATGCCATGGAAATCGACATCGACGAGGCCTGCACCCGCATCATCGCCCGTCACCAGCCGGCAGCCGTCGATCTGCGCATGATCATGGCGATCGGCAAGGCGGTCACCGACCTCGAACGCATCGGCGACGAGGCCAAAAAGATCGCCAAGGCTGCACGCAAGATCATGGACCGCGGCGCGCCGGGCTGTGTGTCGCAGATCATGCAGATCCGCCACATGGGCGACCTGGCGGTCGGCATGCTCGAAGAGGCGCTCGACGCATTCATGCGTCACGACGTGGATTCGGCGGGCGGGATCGTACGCAGCGACAAGGAGATCGACGAGCATTTTCGCGCCATCCTGCGCCAGCTCATCACCTTCATGATGGAAGACCCGCGCACCATCGGCACGGCGTTGGACGTCGTCTTCATCGCGAAGTCGGTGGAACGCATCGGTGACCACGCCAAGAACATCGCCGAGGACGTGATCTACATCGCCAGGGGGCGCGACGTGCGCCACATCGGCCTCGAAGGCCTGGAACGCGAGTTGAAGGCCGCCGAGTAACCGCGCCGATTCAGCGGTTGCCGCCGAGGCGCTCGAGAAACGTCGCGATCTGGCTGTGCCCCGCCTTGCGCGCCATGTCGAGGGCGCTGCCTTCGACCGGGTCGCGCAGCGCGATGTCTGCCCGCGCGCCGGTGAGAACGCGCACCACCTCGAAATGCCCGTTTTTCGCGGCCAGCATCAGCGCCGTCTGCGCGTTGGGCGCCTTCAGGTTGACGTCGCTGCCGGCCGCGACGAGCAGGGCGAGAACCCCCGCATGCCCGGAAAACGCCGCGTAGTGCAGCGCGTTCCAGCCGGCATGGTTGAGTTCCGGCTTGCGCTCGAGCATCAGGGCAACCATTTCCTGGTGGCCGAGCATGGCGGCGAGCATCAGAGCGCTGTCGCCGTGCGGATTGCGCCGCTCGGGATTGGCACGGTTGTCGAGCAGGAAGCGGGCAAGATCAAGGTTATTGTTGCGCGCAGCGATCATCAGCAGGGAATTGCCTTGCAGATCGACCGTATTGACGTCCATGCCGCGCCGCAGGAGATCGACGACCTTCGTGGTTTCGTTGCGATTGGCGGCCTGGAGAATGTCTTCATAGACGCCCGCCTGCGCCGGTACGATGGCGAAGCTGCACGCAAGCGCCAGGCAGGCCGCGATTCGACGGTTTTTCATCGGGTTGCGCTCCGGAAGAGTCGAAAGAAATTGTCGGTGGTCGCCGTCGCCAGTGCGTCCGGCGACAGGTCGCGCAGGTGGGCGATGTCTTCGGCCACATGCCGAACCCAGGCCGGCTGGTTGATCTTGCCGCGATACGGCACCGGCGCGAGATAAGGCGCGTCGGTCTCGACGAGCAGTCGCTCGAGCGGCATTTCCCGCGCCACCGCCTTGAGTTTCACGGCGTTCTTGAAGGTGACGATGCCCGAGAACGAGATGTGGAAACCCAGGTCGAGCGCGGCGCGGGCGACGTCGGCGGTTTCGGTGAAGCAGTGGAACACGCCACCCACCGCCTCCGCCTTTTCCTCGCGCAGGATGCGCAAGGTGTCGGCGGCGGCGGAACGGGTGTGGATGATCAATGGCTTGCCGCAGGCACGCGCCGCGCGGATATGGGTGCGAAAGCGCTCGCGCTGCCATTCCAGGTCGCCGGTCAGGCGGTAGTAGTCCAGACCCGTCTCGCCGATGGCGACGACCTTCGGGTCGTCGGCGAGTTTCAGCAAGGTCGCCTCGTCGGCCTCGCGGGCCGGTTCCTCGGTATCGGGATGGACGCCGACGGCAGCGAACAGCTTGTCGCTCGAACGCACGATGTCGCGCATGATCGGGAAGCGTTCCAGCGTCACGCCGGCGCACAAGGCCCAGCCGACGCCGTTATCTTCCATGTTTTTCAACAAGTTGGGAACGTTTTCGGCCAGGCCGGGAAAGTCGAGATGACAGTGGGAGTCGACCAGAAGCGTCATGAGGCAAGCGGCCGATAGGCGCGCACGGCGAGGTCTTCAAGGAAGAGGCGCGGATTGAGGGTGTGCCCCGCCAGGCGGCGAATCTGCACGACCTGTCTTTGCGCCTGCATCAGCACGGGCAGCGACATGCGCGCGGCGAGCGGCGTGAGCGATTTCATGTGCTGGGGAAAATAACGCGGCCCGGCGCCCACGGCCACCCGGCCGAGGTCGAACAGCCACTTCTGCACCGTCGTCACCACGTCTTCCAGGCTCAGCAAGCCCTCCGCCTTGACATGGGCTTCCCAACGTCCCGCTTGAGCGAGCGGATCCTGCGGCTTCATCAGGTCGCCGGTCAACGCCTCGATGGCCTTCAGCCGCCCGGACTCGGCCGCCTGCGCCAGCGCGAGCGGCGCGCGACCGAAAAACGGCAGCCAGCCCGCCGTGCCGGAAAGCTTGCGCTCCGCCAGCCAGGCGCGCGCCTCCGCTTCGGGCGGCGCCGAGAACATCACGCGACGCGAGCGGCTCAGAAGCGTCGGCAGGAGGATGTTCCATCGGTGAGAAACCATTATGAAATAGAATGATGCATCCGGTTCTTCAAGTATTTTAAGAAGAGAATTCGCCGTCACGGCGTTCATCGCCTCGGCCGGTTCGATGAGGCAGACGCGCGCCCCGCCCCGATGCCCACCGACGTGGAAGAAGGCTTCCAGTTCGCGCACCTGCTCGATGCGGATCTGCTTGCTGGCTTTCTTCTTCTCGCCCTCCCCGCCGCCACCGCCATCGTCCTCTTCCGCCGCTTCGGGCTGGACCAGGCGAAAATCCGGATGACTGCCCGCGGCCATCATCACGCAGGAGGCGCAGCATCCGCAGGCCGGCGCATGGGGCGCCGGATTCGACTCGCACAGCAGGCGCGTAGCCAGCGCCTCGGCGGTTTCGCGCTTGCCGATGCCCATCGGCCCGGCGAACAACAGGGCGTGCGGAAGGCGCGCCTGCGCGCCGGTCAGCGAGCGCCATATTCCCGATTGTAGTAATTTAATTTCAGACACTTAAAAGTATTTCTTGAAGTTGTTTCTTGATTGATTCGATGCACTGTCCGCTGTCGATAACGCGCATCCGGCCGGGCATTTCAGCGGCGCGGCGCAGGTAGGCGGCACGCACCCGCTCGTGAAAATCTGCCTTTTCCTGCTCGAAGCGGTCCAGTTGTCGGGCGGCGCCGGCCATGCGCTGCGCAGCCATCGCCACAGGCAGATCGAAGAGCAGGGTCAGGTCGGGCTGAAAGCCATCCTGCACCCATTCCTCCAGCGCGGCGAGTTTTCCCGGCGCCAGGCCGCGTCCGCCGCCCTGGTAGGCGAAGGATGCGTCGGTGAAACGGTCGCAGACCACCCAAGCGCCGCGCGCCAGCGTCGGCTTGATGACGCGTTCCAGATGCTCGCGCCGGGCGGCGAACATCAGCAGGGCCTCGGTTTCGAGGTGCATCGGCTCGAAGAGCAGCAGCTCGCGCAGCTTCTCACCCAGCGGCGTGCCGCCGGGTTCGCGCGTTTGCACGACATCGACCCCGCGGTCGCGCAGACGCGCGACCAGCCAGGCCAGGTGCGTGCTCTTGCCCGCGCCATCGACGCCTTCGAGGGTGATGAATTTTCCCGCCACGCTATCCCCTGCCTCGCTGGTATTTGTTCACCGCGCGATTATGCTCCTCCAGCGTGCGCGAGAAGACGCTGGCGCCCCGACCGTCGCGCCGCTCGGCGACGAAGTAGAAATAATCGGTTTTCGGCGGGTTCAGCGTCGCCTCGATGGCGGCCATGCCCGGCAGGGCGATGGGCGTGGGCGGCAGGCCGGCGCGCGTGTAGGTGTTGTAGATCGTGTCGGTTTCCAGGTCGCGCCGCCGCAGGTTGCCGTCGAATTTTTCGCCCATGCCGTAGATCACGGTCGGGTCGGTCTGCAGGCGCATGCCGATGCGCAGGCGGTTGACGAACACCGAGGCGACCTTGCCCCGGTCGGCCGGCAGCCCGGTTTCCTTTTCGACGATGGAGGCCATGATCAGCGCCTCGCGCATGTCCTTGTAAGGCACGGACGGATCGCGATTTTCCCAGGCGGCGGCGAGCCGCCGGCGCATTGCCTCGTGGCTGCGGCGGTAGATGGCGAGGTCGCTCGACTGCTTGGCGAACAGATAGGTATCGGGGAAGAACCAGCCTTCCGGGTGATCGACCTCGGCGCCGATGCGCTGGAGGATTTCGGCATCCGTCCAGCCGGCGGTGTCGTGGCGCAGGTCCGGGTGGGCGTCGATCAGCTGGCGCATCTCGCGGAAGCTGCGGCCCTCGACGAGGGTGAGGGCGGCCTGCGTCACGTCGCCGGCGGTGAGCTTTTCGAGCAGTTGCCACGCCGTCACGCCGGGGCCGACTTCGTAGGCGCCGGCCTGGATGGCGCGGTCGCGGCCGGTCAGGCGCCCGAGCAGGCCGAACAGGTCGGGGGAAACCTCGATGCCGGCGCGTTCCATCTCGCGCGCTGCCGCCTTGAGCCCCAGTCCGGGGCGGATGTCGAAGTCGACCACGCCCTGGGGATTGAGTTTGAGGGGGACGGCCGCAGATGCGTACCAGGCCAGCCAGGCGGCAAAGGCGATCATCGCCGCCAAGCCAATTCCGACCAGCAACAACAGTCCGTTGAATATGCGCTTCATGGAGCGGCTATGATAGCCGCACTCACGTTCCGGGACTTGCCATGACTCAAACCGCACTCTTCGTCGCCCTGACCGACCAGGGCCTGATCCGTGCCAGCGGCGAGGATGCCGCCAGCTTCCTGCACAACCTGTTGACCAACGATATCAAGCACCTGGAGCCCGGGCAGGCACGTCACGCCGGCTTATGCACGGCCAAGGGCCGCCTGATCGCCAGCTTCCTGATCTGGCGCGAGGGAGAGGATTTCCTGCTGCAACTCTCGGCGGACATCCTGCCCGGCGTCCTCAAGAAGCTCTCGATGTACGTGCTGCGCAGCAAGGTGAAGCTGACCGATATCCGCGCCGATCGGGTGCTGATCGGCGCCATCGGCGCCGCGCTGCCTCCCAAATCGCCAATGAGCGTACAAGCCCGCGAAGGCGGTTCGGCGGTTCGGCTCGACGCAGAACGCGTCGTCCTCGCTCTGCCCCGCGATGCCGCGGACAAGTTTCCCTGCGACGGCGAGCTCGCCGACTGGCACCGGGCGGAAATCCGCCATGGCATTCCGCGCATCCTGGCCGCCACGCAGGAAACCTTCACGCCGCAGATGCTCAATTACGAGCTGGCCGCCGTCGGTGGCGTCAGCTTCCAGAAAGGCTGTTATCCGGGCCAGGAGGTCGTCGCCCGCACGCACTACCTGGGCAAGGTGAAGCGGCGCATGTACCGCGTCAAACTCGACACCGAATTCGCGCCCGGCACCAACGTGTTTACTCCGGAAGCGGGCGACCAGCATTGCGGCGCCGTGGTGCTGACCGCGCCGGCGGCCAACGGCGGCTACGAAGCACTGGTAGTGGTGCAAAGCGGCGGCGCCGAGGCGGATGCCATCCATGTCGGCGCGCCGACCGGGCCGCAGGGCAAATTGCTCCCCCTGCCCTACGCGATCGAATAGTTCTCGCTTCGCCGTCCCGCCAGGGCCGACTTTCAGCGCGCCGCGCCGATCCAGCGCGCGATGACGGCGAACAGGTCCGCCGCGATGACCGGCTTGGCGAGATAGTCGTCCATGCCGGCCTCGATGCAGCGCCGGCGGTCTTCGGGAAAAGCGTTCGCCGTCAGGGCGATGATCGGCAGGCGCGGCGCACCGGTTTCCTTCTCGCGGGCGCGGATGCGGGCAGTTGCGGCGTAGCCGTCGAGAACCGGCATCTGCACATCCATGAGCACCAGGTCGAAGCGGGCGCCCCCGGCAATGACGTCCACCGCCTGCCGGCCATCATCCACGGTGACCGGACAAAAGCCGCCCTTGTTCAGCATCATCCGGATCATGTTGCGATTGGTCTTGTTGTCTTCGACGACGAGGATGCGCGCCGCATCACCGGCCTGCATCGCCGGGGCGGGAAACGCGAAGCTTTCGGGTCGCGGCGCGGTACGTGTTTCCACCCCGTCGTCGAGTACTTCCGTCCGCACCCGGAACCAGAAGCGCGAGCCCTGCCGCGGCGTGCTGTCGACGCCGACCTCCCCGCCCATCAGGCGCACCAGGTTCGCGACGATGGACAAGCCCAGCCCGGTGCCGCCGAAGTGGCGCGTGGTGCTGTCGTCGATCTGGCTGAAGGGCTTGAACAAGAGGTCGAGCTTGTCGGCGGGAATGCCGATGCCGGTGTCGGTGACGCTGAATTCGAGCCCCACGCCGTCGCCGGCCTCTCCGGGCAAGGTGATTTCCCGCCCAAAGACGGCGACCACCCCCTTCTCCGTGAATTTCAATGCGTTGCTGATCAGGTTGGAAAGCATCTGGCGCAGGCGATGCGGATCGCCCCGGTAGCGGCGCCGGGCGGGGCCCTGCCAGTGCGCGTTCAGGATCAGCTGCTTTTCCTGGGCGCTGGCGGCGTAGAGCTCCTGCATCTCGTGCAGGACCTGTTCCGGGTCGAGGGTGCCGTTTTCCAGTTGCAGCTTGCCGGATTCGATCTTGGAGAGATCGAGGATGTCGTTGAGCAGGCTCAGCAGGGTTTGCCCGGAATTCATGATGATGCGGGCGTAGTCGATGCGTTCCGCATCCGACACGTGGGGGGCCAGCAGCAGTTGCGCCATGCCGAGCACGCCATTGAGCGGCGTGCGGATCTCGTGGCTCATCGATGCCAGAAAGCGGCTTTTCGCGCGGTTGGCGGATTCGGCGGCTTCCTTGGCGCGCATCAGCTCGGTGATGTCGACGCGAAAGCCGACGTTGTAGCCGCTGGGAGTGACGCGCTCGACGATGTGCGCCCAGCGGTCGCCGTCGGTGTGCTGGGTCTGCGCCTGGCCGCTGCGGTGGCGGGCGATGCGCTGCCTGACCCATGCATCGGTATCCATGCCCTGGACTTCGGGCGCGCCGCGTTCGGCCCAGGTGCGCACGATCTCCTCGAAACTGACTCCCGGCCGTATCAGGTCGGCGATGCTCGGATACACCTCGCGGTATTTCTCGTTGCAGTAGAGCAGGCGGTCGTCCGGGTCGTAGATGACGAAGGCCTCGTTGATGACGTCGATGGCGGAACGGAAAACTTCCTCGCTTTCCTTGAGGCGCGCCTCGATGTTCTTGTGCTCGACCAGTTCGCGCATCAGGCGCAGAGTGTTGCGTGACAAGGTGCCGTAGATCGACAGGATGATGTCGATCATGGCGCGGCTGGTGTCGCTCTTCATCTGCGCGTCGGCACGGGCCTTCGCCGCTTCGCGCGGCAGGCCCGACTGCATCGCCAGCACGACATGCGCCAGGTGGCGATCAGTTTCCAGGATGTGCGCGGCCAGCCAGCGCACCAGGAAATCGAGGACGGCCTCGGCGTTGTCGGCCTGCGATTTGTCATGCCGTTCCGCCCTGAGACGCATCAAGGTGTTGAGGAAGCCGCCGTGGGCCTTGAGGTGTTCCGCCTCTTCGGGGTCGCCGGCAAGATGCTGCTGCCAGATCGCTTCCTCGGTCGAGAAGTGGTAGTCGGTGTAGTCCACCAGTTCGCCGAAAATCCGCTCCAGTTCGGCGGCGTCGAGCCCGAAGGCCATTTGGCCGGCCAGCCGGTTGATCAGTTCGACCAAGCGGCGGTGCTGGACGTCGATTTCCGCCAGCCCCGTATTGAAATTGTCGTCCCAGGGAAAAATGTCGATTGCGTGCATGAGGCGAAGGATAGCCGAATGCGGGCACGGCGTGGCATCGGCTGCTATTCTTCGGCCATGTGCCTGATCCTGCTCGCCTGGCGAATCGCCCCCGATCATCCGCTGGTGGTCGCCGCCAACCGCGACGAATTCTTCGCCCGCCGTACCGCCGGGGCCGACTTTTGGGCGGATGCGCCCCATGTGCTGGCCGGCCGCGATCTCGAAGCCGGCGGCACCTGGCTCGGCGTGACGAAAACTGGACGTTTCGCCGCGCTGACCAATTACCGCGATCCCTCCAGCCACAAGGCCGTCGCCCCGTCGCGCGGCCGGCTGGTGGCGGACTTCCTGACGGGCGATTCCGCTATCGACGACTATCTCGACAGCGTCGCCCCGGCCGCCTTCAACGGTTTCAACCTGCTGCTGTGCGACAGTGCGCGGCTGGTCGCTTTCAGCAACGTGTCGATGACGCGGCACGAACTCGCGCCCGGCGTCTATGGCCTCTCGAACGCCTTGCTCGACACGCCCTGGCCGAAAGTCGGCGCCGGTAAGACGGCGCTGGCCGCCGCGCTGGCCGCCCTGCCTGACGAAACCGCGCTGTGGCGGCTGCTCGCCGACGACACCGGCCACCCGGATGCCGTCCTCCCCGTCACCGGGGTGCCGCTCGAATGGGAACGCCTGCTCTCGGCGGCCTTCATCAACAGCCCGGACTACGGCACGCGCTGCTCGACGGTGGTGAAAGTCGGCTCCGGCAATACGGTGAGCTTCGACGAGCAGACGTGGCTGCCCGGCGCGCAGATGGGCGGGCGGCGGCGGTTTCGGTTTGGTTGCATGTTGGATTGATTGACAACACTTACCGGTGCAGGCAAACTCCCGGACATCATGAAAGCCGTGCAACTCGTTTCCACGCGCATCGTCTATACGGAATCTGCATTCGCCGAGTTGGTTCTGTGGCATTTGCCCAAGCGGCTGGAAGGATCGAAGCACGACTACAAGTATCGTCTCGCCTATGTCGTTTGCGGCGAATGTGTTTTGCGCTACGACAACGAGGCCGGAAAGGGTGACCATAAACATTTTGGGGAAGCGCAGACCCCCTACGATTTTTCAACGCCGGAACAACTGATCGCTGATTTCCAGCGGGACATCGAGAGGTGGAACCATGAAAACCGTGACGCTTGAAGTTCGCTCCCCGGTCGACGCGATGGCTGACTTCACCGAAGCATGGAAAACCGGCAAGCCACAGCGCTCGGCGCGCATTGGCTTCGCCACGCCCGAACTGCTCTGGAAGGTTCTCACCGAAAAACGCTGGGAACTGCTCAAAGCCCTGCGTGGGGCCGGACCGCTATCGATACGCGAAGCCGCCCGGCGCGTCGGTCGGGACGTCAAGGCCGTGCATGGAGACGTAGCGGCACTGCTTAATGCGGGTGTGCTCGACCGTACCGAAACCGGCCAGATCGTGTTCCCTTTCGATGCCGTGAAAGTCGAGTTTCTGCTGAAGGCGGCGTGATATCCATCGCGGCGCAACCGCAGTGCCATCCTGTTCCCGAGTTCCCTTTTCACCCGCCCCGGACCATGGCGATGTGCGGCATTCCCGCTTCGAGAAATTCCTCGCCTTGGCCGATAAATCCATGCTGCTCGTAAAACCCGGCGGCGTGGGTCTGGGCGTGCAGTTCGATCTGCTGCATGCCGTCCTGTGCGGCCAGTGCGAGCAAACGCCGGAGCAAGGCCGCGCCGACACCGCATCCGCGCCACGCCTTGCGCACCGCCAGGCGGCCGATGTGGCCGTCGGGCAGCAGGCGCCCCGTCCCGATTGGCTGGCCGGCAGAATCGCGCGCCAGCACATGCCGGCTGGTGGCGTCGTTGGCATCGCGCTCGATGGCGGCGGGAACGCCCTGCTCGCGGATGAACACCTCTTCGCGTACCGGCATGACCGCTGCGGCAAGGCGGCCCCAATCGCCGTCCTCGACGCCGAATTCGACGATATTCACCGGCGTGTAGGGCGGCACGAGATCGAACAGCTCGATGATGTCGGCGTTCCTCATGCGCACGCAGCCGATCGAACCCGGCGCGCCCATCGGCACCGTGTCCGGGCTGCCGTGGATGTAGATGTAGCGGCGCATGGTATCGACGCAACCGAGCCGGTTCCTCCCCGGTTCGCAGCCGGAAAGCCAGAGGATGCGTGTCAGTATCCAGTCGCGGCCGGGAAATTGCGCCGCCAGTTCCGGCGACCAGACCTCCCCGGTCGGCCGGCGGCGCACGAACACCGTGTTCGCCGTCGCGCCAGCGCCGACTTTCGCGCGCACGACATGCCGACCGCGCGGCGTGCAGAAGCTGCCGTTCTGCTCCCCTGCACCTTTCGCGGCGGTGGAGACGCTGTAGCGCTTGAGCAGTCGCCCGCCGATGTCGAACAGTTCAAGCGTCTGGGCGGGGAGGCTGATGGTGATGTTTGGGAGAATCGTGATTACCCTTTGGGGAACACACTCTCAGGCATGCGCGGGAACCTGGAAAGTCGTCAGCAACGGACGACCGCTGACGGAGAGAGGAAACTCGTCCAGATAAAGCTCGGTCGCTTCGCGCAGATTGCCGAGCGCCTCCTCGACAGTTTCACCTTGCGTCGTCGTGCCTGTTTCGGGGTTATAGGCAACATATCCGCCTTCGGCAGCAGGGCTTAGGACGGCTGAAAGTTCCATGGTGATCCCCTTGGCGAAACGGTTAGAAGAAACAAAGGGGGGGGCAGACCACGTTTCCCGCCGTCCCGCCAGCGCCGACTTTCATCAAAATGGGACAGACCAGGTTTGTTGATCAGCCAAAGCCTCATACAGCCAGGCAGGGTCGATGTCTGCACCATTCGGCCAGGTCACCGCCCCGAGTTCGATGTGCGCCTGCGCGAAAAAGTCGGGCGTAGCAAGGGGGGCGTAGATGCCTGGGTTGGATGCCTCAAGGATCGACGAGCAATCGACAGTACCGCAACGTCCGTCCATGAACGTAACCGCGAGACGATAACCAGGCAACACGGAAACCGCTCTCACGCGCCAAGGGGCGGCGGGAACAGGTGCAATGGCTATTCCAGCGGCGGAATCTTTTTCGGCAACTGCTTGGCTTGACATAGCGCCCAGTCCTCCATCAGTTCATTGCGGTGTTCGGCAGCCCATTCGAGTACCAGAGCCAATGCGCGCCGGGGAAGTCGGCCTCTCAAAACTTCGAGCGTGCGAATGTCGATTTCGGCTTCGTATTCGGCGTACAAGACATGGAAGTGCGGCGGTGCATGCTCACGCCAGAACATCTGGATCACAAGGCCGAAGAAGCTGCTGATCGTTGGCATGGCGGGATCATAAGTCATCTCGACCCGCCGCCGCAAGCGCCGTCCCGCCAGCGCCGACTTTCGCGCGGCTGTTGTGTCGCCCGCGCGGCGTGCAATAGTTGCCGCCCTGCTCCCCTGCTCCCTTTGCTTTGGTTCAGACGAAATCGAGTATCGCCACGCCGGCCAGCCTGCGGAAGTCCTTGCCATTCTTTGTCAGCACCGGAAAACCATGACGCAGGGCCGTGGCGGCGATCTGGATGTCGTGGGCGCCGACGGTCTCGCTGCGAGGAAGCGCAGCAAGCAGTTGCGCATGCACCCGAGCCACTTCGAGATCAAATGGCAAGGCGGGAAGCGAGGCCAGTACGCCTTCGACGAAAGCGGTGCGCCGCGCGCGCTGACCGTCGGTCTGCGCCCGCAGCACGCCGACAAGCAATTCCGAGGCCGTTACGGCGCTGATGAAGGCGCAACCGTATTGCTGCCAGGCCGAGAAATCCAGTTGGGTGCGTTGGCGCTCGGCGAGAATCAGGACATCGGTATCGATCAGGAGTCCCACGCATCGCCCCCGGCAGTCAGTTGGCCGTTGGCTTGCTCGATGTCGTGCAGGAAGTCTGCAGCATCTTCGTCCGACAGTGCCGGCAGATCGGCGAACAGTCCGGCCAGTTTGTCGAGCGGATATCCACCCACAGGGGCTGGTGGTGACAGCCGGGCGACGATTTCATTGCCGCGCTGAATCTCGAAACTGGCGCCCTGATAACAAACCTGGTTCAGGTAAGCGGAGAAGTTTCGCGCAAGGGTGGTGGCAGTCAGGGTGGTCATGGCATCCCTCATGAATCAGATAATCTGATTATAGGCATGATTACTTTATCGGCGCGACTGACTGGATGATTTTCAGCCTCAAGCCAGTTCGGTTTTCCTGCGCCGTGCCGCGAAGAATTCGGAAAACTGCGCCCCGCACTCATCCGCACGGACGCCGCCGACGATTTCGGCGTGGTGGTTGAGCTTTTCGACACCGAACAGGTCGATCACGCTGCCGGCGGCGCCGGTCTTGAAAGAACAAAAGGGGAGAAGAACAAAAGGGGACAGACCAC
>CAZGOH010000033.1:0-21976 GCA_964527195.1 uncultured Methyloversatilis sp. | reverse complement strand
GCTCGCTGGTGGCCTACAGCCTCGGCATCACCGACCTCGATCCGCTGCGCTACGAACTGCTGTTCGAGCGCTTCCTCAACCCCGAGCGCGTCTCGATGCCTGACTTCGACATCGACTTCTGCCAGGAAGGCCGCGACCGGGTGATCGACTACGTGCGCAAGGCCTACGGCCAGCACGCGGTGTCGCAGATCGCCACCTTCGGCACGATGGCGGCCAAGGCGGTGATCCGCGACGTCGGCCGCGTGCTCGATCTGGGCTTCAACTTCGTCGACCAGTTCGCCAAGCTGATTCCCAACGAACTGGGCATTACCCTCGCCAAGGCGCGCGAGCAGGAACCGGCCATCAACGAACGGCTGCAGCAGGAAGAAGGTCTGCGTGAATTATGGACGCTGGCCGAAAAGCTCGAGGGCATGACGCGCAACGTCGGCATGCACGCCGGTGGCGTGCTGATCGCACCGGGCAGGCTCACCGACTTCTGCCCGCTCTACGCCGCCGACGGCGGCGCGACGGTGAGCCAGTTCGACAAGGATGACGTCGAGAAGGCCGGCCTGGTCAAGTTCGACTTCCTCGGTTTGCGGACCCTGACCATTCTCGCCGAGGCTGTCCAGTTCGTGAAGGCGGTCGAGGGCATCGATGTCAGTCTCGACGACCTGCCGCTCGACGACAGGGAAACCTACGACAGGGTTTTCAAGACCGCCAACACCACGGCGGTGTTCCAGTTTGAATCGCGCGGCATGAAGGACACGCTGGTGCAGGCGCGGCCCGACTGCCTCGAGGACCTGATCGCCCTGAACGCGCTCTACCGACCCGGGCCGATGGACTTCATCCCGAACTTCATCAACCGCAAGCATGGCCGCGAGAAGGTGGTGATGCCGCATCCCAGTCTGGAGAAGGTGCTGGGGAACACCTACGGCATCATGGTGTACCAGGAGCAGGTCATGCAGACCGCCCAGGTGATCGCCAACTACAGCCTGGGCGGCGCCGACCTGTTGCGCCGTGCGATGGGCAAGAAAAAGCCGGAGGAGATGGCCAAGCAGCGCGAGATCTTCGTCAGCGGCGCGGCTGCGAACGGCATCGACGCAGCGAAGGCCAACGAGATCTTCGACACCATGGAGAAGTTCGCCGGCTACGGCTTCAACAAGTCGCACGCCGCCGCCTACTCGCTGGTCGCCTATCACACCGCCTGGCTCAAATGCCACCACCCGGCCGCCTTCATGGCGGCCACGATGTCGTCGGAAATGGCCGACACCGACAAGTTGCAGTTCTTCTTCAACGACGCCCGCGACAACGGCATCACCTTCCTGCCGCCGGACATCAACACGGGGCGGGTGCGCTTCACGCCGGTCGACGCCAAGACGATCCGCTACGGGCTCGGCGCGATCAAGGGTACCGGCGAGGCGGCGCTGACGGCGATCCTCAAGGCGCGTGACGGCGACGGCAGCTTCGCCGACCTGTTCGACTTCTGTCGGCGCATCGACCGGCGCGTCGTCAACCGCCGCGTCATCGAGGCGCTGATCCGCGCCGGCGCCTTCGACAGGCTCGACGATCACCGGGCGAAATTGCTCGCCTCGGTCGCCAACGCGCTCGACGCCGCCGAACAGGCCGAGAAGAACGCCCACCAGGGCGGGCTGTTCGACCTGGCCGACGCCGGCGCGCCGCCGGAAACGCACTACGTCGAGGTGACGCGCTGGAACGAGCGCGAGCAGCTCCTCAACGAGAAACAGGCGCTCGGCTTCTTTCTTTCCGGCCACCCCTACAACGCCCATGCCGAAGAGCTGAAGGCCTTCGTCCGCCGCCGCCTCGGCGAACTCGAGCCGCAGCGCGAGCCGACCTTGCTCGCCGGTATCGTGCTCGGTGTGCGCACGCAGATGGGGCGGCGCGGCAAGATGGCCATCGTCACGTTCGACGACGCCAGTGCACAGGTCGAGGTCGTCGTCTACAACGAATTGTGGGACGCCCAGCGCGCCAAGCTCAAGGAAGACGAACTGCTGGTGATCGAAGGCAAGGTGCAGCGCGACGACTACAGCGGCGGCCTGCGCGTCACCGCCGACAAGCTGATGACGCTGGCCGAGGCACGCGGCCGCCACGCCCGCGTCCTCAAACTTTCACTGAACGGCGGCTCCAGCCCGGAAACCGCCGCCCGCCTGCGCGCCCTGCTGTCGCCCTACCGCGCGCCGGAGTGCGCCTGTCCGGTACGCATCCGCTATCGCAATGCCGCGGCGGAAACCGAACTGAGCCTGCCCGATGCCTGGCGCGTGCGACTCGAGGACAGCCTGATCGCCGCGCTGCACGACTGGCTGCAGCCGGAAAACGTGCGCGTGATCTACGGCTGAGGCCGGTGATCGCCGTCCCGCCCGCGCCGACTTTCGCAGCACCTCAGGCGTCGTCGACCTGTTCCGGATCGAGAAAGGTTTCGGCGTAGCGCCGATACACCTTTTTTTCGAGGAAGACGTCAAACAGATCCGGGTCGATGTGGCCGTTGGCCTTGAACTTTTTCATGATGTCGATGGCCTGCGAGAGCTTCATGCCCTGCTTGTAGGGTCGGTCGCGCGCGGTGAGCGCCTCGAAGATGTCGGCGATGCCCATCATGCGCGCCTGCAGCGACATCTGCTCGCGCGTCAGCCCCTTCGGATAGCCCTTGCCGTCCATGCGTTCATGGTGGCCGCCGGCGTACTCGGGCACGTTGCCCAGGTGCTTCGGCCAGGGCAGGGCCTCCAGCATGCGGATGGTGGCGACGATATGGTGATTGATGATCTCGCGTTCGCGGGCCGTCAGCGTGCCGGCGCGGATGGTGAGGTTCTCGATCTCGTCGGCGCTCAGGAACTCGGCATCCACGCCCGCCGGGTTGCGCCAGGCATGCCTGCTGCCGATGTCGCGGACGCGCTGCTGGTCTTCGTTGCTCATCGCCTCGCCGCCAACGTTGGTGCGGCGCAGGAATTCGCGCTCGTCGTCGAGTGTCTCGACGGCGGACCAGTAGTCCGCCCAGCAGGCCGATTCGCCCTCGGGATCCACCTTGGTGCGCAGATCGAGCATCTTGCGCAGAGCGGCGATCTGCATGTCGCGCTTGAGCACTTCGAAACGCGTGTCGATCAGGCCGATGCGGTCGTAGATGGTTTGCAGCTTGGTTGCCTTGTCGACGACATGGACCGGCGTGGTCACCTTGCCGCAATCGTGCAGCATGCCGGCGATCTTGAGTTCGTACAGATCCGTGTCCGACATCGTGAAGCCGGCCAGCGGACCGTCCACGGTCGCATTCACCGCCTCGGCGATCATCATGGTCAGCGCCGGCACACGCTGGCAGTGGCCGCCGGTATAGGGCGACTTTTCGTCGATGGCGAGGTTGATCAGGCTGATGAAGGATTCGAACAGCGCTTCCAGCTGCGAGATCAGCTGGCGATTGGTCAGCGCGATGGCGGCCTGCGAGGCGAGCGATTCGGCCAGGCGCTGTTCCGCCTGGGAAAACGGCGCCACCCGGCGCGTCGCCGCGTCGATGGAGTTGATCAGCTGCAACACGCCGATGATCTCGCCCTCGTGGTTCTTCATCGGCACGGTGAGGAAGGACTGCGAACGGTAGCCGGTACGTTCGTCGAACTTGCGCGTGCCGGAAAAATCGAAGCCGGCTTCGTTGTAGGCGTCGGCGATATTCACCGTCGTGGCATGCATCGCCGCATAGACCGCCACCATCGAGTCGTTCGGCTCGCCCTGCGCGTTGCGCAGGGGCAGGTCGGGAAAGGCGATCGGGTTGCCCGAGGTGCCGCCGAGCGCGATGCCGAGCGAATCGTTGCGGACGATCTCGAAGCGCAGCGCGCTGTTGGCCTCATTGACGCGGTAAAGCGTGCCGCCGTCGGCATGGGTGATGGTCTTGGCGGCCAGGAGGATCTTTTCCAGCAGGCGGTCGATGTCGCGCTCGCTCGACAAGGCGGCGCCGATCTCGTTGAGCCATTCGAGCCGCCGGAACAGATCGTCGTTCGTTTCCATCGCGCAATCTCCTGTCATTTGATGCAGACCGCCCGCACCTGTTTCATGTCGGTGATGCCTTGCAGCACCTTCTCCATGCCGTCCTGCTTGAGCGTGCGCATGCCGTCCTCGAGCGCCTGGGCGACGAGCTGGGCAACGCGCGCGTGCTCCTGGATCAGCTTCTTGGCGCCATCGGTGCCGATCATCAGCTCGTGCAGGCCGATTCGTCCCTTGTAGCCGGAGCCCCCGCAGGCATCACACTTCGCATCGCCCTCGGCCGCCACCTTGGCCCGGTGGAACGCGAACTGTCCCTTCTCGTTGGCGTACTTCCGCGTCCACTCCTTGTAGATCGCTTCGTAGGCGGCCTTGCCGTCGCGCTTGAAGGTCTCGGTGTTGGCCAGTTCCTCGCAGTACTCGGTGAGGAAATGCTTCATTTCCTCGGGATCTGGCGTGTAGGCTTCCTTGCATTTGGCGCACAACCGCTTCGCCAGCCGCTGGGCGAGGATGCCGAGCAGCGCGTCGGAAAAGTTGAACGGGTCCATGCCCATGTCGAGCAGGCGAATGATCGACTCCGGCGCGCTGTTGGTGTGCAAGGTGGCGAACACCAGGTGGCCGGTCAGCGAAGCCTCGATGCCGATGCCGGTGGTCTCGGCGTCGCGCATCTCGCCGACCATGATGATGTCCGGGTCGGCGCGCAGGAAGGCCTTCATCACCGTGGCGAAATCGAGCCCGGCCTTCTTGTTGACCTGTACCTGGCGCAGACCCTTCTGGGTGATTTCGACCGGATCCTCGGCGGTCCAGATCTTGGTGTCGGGCGTGTTGAGGAATTTCAGCACCGAGTGCAGCGTGGTGGTCTTGCCGGAGCCCGTCGGGCCGCAGACGAAGAACAGCCCATAGGGCTTCGACACGGCCGCCTTGAGGCGTTCCTCGTTGTGCGGCAGCAGGCCGAGCTTGTCGAGGGGGATCGGTTCGCCGGCCGCGAGGATGCGCATCACCACGTCTTCGACGCCGCCGGCGGTGGGAATGGTCGCCACCCGCAGCTCGATGTCGAGCGGGCCGAATTTCTTGAACTTGATCTTGCCATCCTGCGGCCGGCGCTTTTCCGAAATGTCGAGGTCGCACATGATCTTGATGCGTGCGATCAGGGCATTGCGGAAGCTGTGGGGAATCTCGATGTATTTTTGCAGCGAGCCGTCCTTGCGCAGGCGGATCATCACCTTGTCCTTGCCCATGCCGGGCTCGATGTGGATGTCGGACGCCCCTTGCTGGTAGGCGTCGATGATGACCTTGTTCACCAGTTTGACCAGTTCGTTGTCGGCGGCGGCGGAAACGTCGTCGCCACCGCTGTCGATCTCGTCGCCCTCGTCCATCGAGGAGAGCAGATCGCCCACGTCGGTGTCGTCGGTGAAGCTGCCGCCGCCGAAGAACTGGTCGACCGTCTGGCGAAATTCCCGGATGGTGGTGACCCGGTAGTTCAGCTTGCTCCTGGGAAAGACGTTGTTGGCGACGCGCGAGCTTTTCACCTGCTCGGGGTCCATGCAGAGGATGACGATCCCCTCCGCGCCGTCCTCGATGGGCAGCCACTGGTTCTGCTCGACATACTCGCGCCGCAGGTTCTTCATCAGGTCGAGCGGCTTGATGCGGTCCGCCTTGTAGGCTTCGTAGGGCACGCCGAAGAACTTGGCGAGCGCCGCGCCGATCACGGCGGGCTTGACCTGGAATTCGGTGATCAGCGCTTCCTCGACGTCGATGCCGTTGTTGCGGGCGGCGCGCGTGGCCCGTTCCATTTCCTGGGCCGAGACGACGGCATCGAGCACCAGGTGGTCGTACTTGGTCTTGATGGCCTGCGCCGGCTTGTTGCGCTGGGTGAAGGCGATCGCCAGCGTCTCGCACAGGCTGCGGATGCCCTCCACATGCACCCCGGCGAAGGGCGCGCCCGACTTGTTGTTGATGATCTGCACGACGCCGAGCAGTTCGCCGCTGTGGGCATCGACGATGGGCCCGACCAGCATCTGCTGCGTGCGGTACCCCGTGCGCTTGTCCACTTCCTTCAGGAAGCGCAGGTTCGGGTTGATCGCCTTCAGCTCCGCTTCGTCATAGACGTCGTGGATATTCACCACCTTGCGCGTCAGGGCGACGTTGCCGGCGATGCTCTGGTCGGCGATGGGCAGCTTCAGGTCGCGAAAGGAGTTCAGTCCGGTCTTGACCTTGGAGACGATGGATGTCCTGTCGTCGCTCAGGGCATACACCGTGAGCCGGTCGGCGTTGAACAACGCGCAGACATCCTGCGAGAGATCCAGCATGATCTCGTCGATGTTCGCCGTCGCGTGGATCTTGTTGGTGACCGCCTGGAGGTTCTTGAAGAACGCCAGGCGCGTGCCGAGTTCGCCGGCATTCACCTTTTCTCCGCCGCTTTGGGTCGAAGCCGGTCCGAGGAGCGCGCTCATGTCGGTCGCCTCACAGTTCGAACACCTGGTTGTTCTGCAGCATGCGCGGGGTGAAAGCCCCGATGCCGTCCTCGATTTCTTCCATGGTTGCCTCGATTTGCCCCGGCTTCAGGTGGGTGACGAAGACTTCCGGCCGCGCATGCAACTGGGCCAGCTCGGCGGCGAGCGTTTCCGGACACAAATGGCGCGAGCGTTCGGCGAGATCCCGCTCGCGGTTGGGGAAGGCCGTTTCGATCAGCAGGTAGCGCAGGTTGGTGATCGCGCCAACTTCACGCCATAACGCCGGGCAGGGGCCGGTGTCGCCGGAAAACACCAGGCTGCCGGCACCGGAATCGATCCGGTAGCCCACCGCCAGCACGGTATGGTTGGCGGGCAGAGGCACGATGCGACGGCCGCCGAGTTCGATCATGTCGCCGACGGCGAGGCCCGAGTAACGCATCCAGGGTTCACCGTCGGTGAATATCCGCGTGAAATCCGGCCAGATCAGGTGGTTGAAGATGTGGGTGCGCAGGATGGCCTCGACCTCCGGCAGGGCGTGCACCGTCAGCGCCCGGTCGCGCCGGTCGCCGACCGTGTCGAGCATCAGGGGCAGGCAGGCGATGTGGTCGAGATGGCTGTGGGTGATGAAGACGTGATCGATGTCCGCCAGTTCGTCGATCGACAGGTCGGCGACGCCGGTTCCGCAATCGATCAGGATGTCGTGATCGACCAGCAGGGCCGTCGTGCGGAAATGCCGTCCGCCGATGCCGCCGCTGCAACCCAGGGTGCGGATCTTCATCTATTTCGTCTCGAAAGTGGTCACGCCATCCCAGTCCGGGCCAGGCGGTTGCGTGCGATAGTGCGCGATGCGCTGTGCGTAGAGCGCGTAGAGCGGATGGGGCCGCACTTGCATCAGGTCGAGCAGCAACTTGTCGGCGCGGTCCCAGTCCTGGCCCCGATAGGCCTGCAGCGCCTGATTCCAGAGCTCGAGCTGCTCGAGCGTCGCCGCCTCGAGGCTGCCGGTCTCGCCCAGCGGCTCGTGGATGCCGACCGGTTCCGCCTTGCCCTTGACGCGCACGCGGTCCAGCTCGCGCAGCACGAAACGGTCGCCGAGCCTGCTCCGGGTTTCCTCGCCGACGATGATGCCGACTCCGTATTGCTTGGTGATGCCCTCGAGGCGCGAACCGAGGTTTACCGCGTCGCCCATCACCGTGTAGGCCTTGCGTACCGGCGAGCCCATGTCACCGACGGTCATCGTGCCGGTGTTGATGCCGACGCCGATCTTGAGCGCCGGCCAGCCTTTCGCGGCCAGGTCGCGGTTGAGCGGGCCGAGCGCCGCCTGCATCTCCAGCGCGGTGATGACGGCGTGGGCGGCATGATCGGGGTCGGCGAGCGGCGCGCCCCAGAACGCCATGATGGCGTCGCCGATGTACTTGTCGAGCGTGCCGCGCCGCCGCTGGATCACCGCCGTCATCGCGCCGAGATATTCGTTCATCAGCGCAGCGAGCTGGTCAGGCTGCAGGCCTTCCGAGATGGTGGTGAAACCGCGCACGTCGGAAAACAGCACGCTCAGCTCGGCCTTGCGGCCGTGCATGCTGTAGCCCTCTGGGTTCTTCGCCATCTCGTCCACCAGTTCGGGCGGCACATACTGCCCGAACAGATCGGCGAACTGGCGCTTGGTGCGCGATTCGACGAAGTAGCCCCAGGACATGTTCAGGCCATAAAGCAGCAGGACGAGCAGGCCGACCCCGGCGAAGGGCAGCACCATGTTGGCGCCCTGCCAGAGGTGGAGGTTGAGGGCGAGCAGGCCGAGCGCGACGGCAAGGGTGAGCAGGCTCGCGCGCAGGGGCGACATGAGCGGCAGCAGCACCGCCAGGAGCAGGCCGGCGGCCAGCATCTGCACCGCATCGACGGCGAGCAGGTAGGCCGGCCGTTCCTTGAGCGTGCCGTCGAGCATGCCGGCGAGCAGGTTGGCATGCACCTCGACGCCCGGGTAGGCCGGCGCCACCGGCGTGGCGCGCAAGTCCATCAGGCCCGGGGCGCTGGTGCCGATCAGCACGATGCGATCCTTCAGCGCGTCCTCGGCGACCCGGTTGTTGAGCACGTCGGTGACCGAAACGTAGCGGAAACTGCCCTGCGGCCCGCGGTAGGGAACGAGCGCGGCGACATTCGCGTCGACCGGAATCCGCAGCGTACCCTGTGCGAGCGGCAGATCCAGCCATTCGAGGCCGGCGTAGCTGTCGCTGGCACCGGCGTAGCCGGGCAGTACGGGCGGATGGTCGAGCAGCGCTCGCAGCACGGCCAGCGAGAGCGTCTCGTAGTATGCGCCGCCGTATTCGGCCAGCATCGGCGCACGTCGCGAGATGCCGTCGAAATCGACCAGCGAGTTGATGTGGCCGGCGCCGGCCGCTGCTGCCTGCAGCACCGGCAGATTGCCGCCGTAGGTTTGCCAGCGGGTGATGGCGATCGGCCGGCCGGCGAAGGTGTCGGCCGCCAGAGTCGGCGCCGGCAGCACGCCGTTCGAATGCGCGCCCTCGACCGTCGACAGGTAGAAGGCCAGCACCGTCTTGCGCTCGCGCAGCGCGGCGGCGAACAGGCCGTCGTGATCGAGTCGCGGGCGCAAGGTGCGCAGGGCCGTCTGGAATCCGGGCGTATCGCGCAGCTCGCCCTTGGCCAGGGTGTCGAGCGCGCGGATGCCGGAGCTCTCGTCCGGTTCGGCGAACACCACGTCGAAGCCGACCACGCTCACGCCGTGGCGCTCGAACAGCTTGTCCATCAGAAGCGCCATGCGGTCGCGCCCCCAGGGCCAGCGTCCTTGTTCGGCGAGCGATTTCTCGTCGATGTCGAGGATGACGATGCGCTCGTCGAGCGTGCCCGGCATGGTCAGGCGCAGGCGCACGTCGTAGAAGATGGCGTCCAGCCGGTCGACGAGATCGATGCGATAGGCCTGCACGGCATGGCCCAGCATGGCCAGCATCAGGGCCAGCCCGAGGAGATGACGGGCCAGGTAGCGTTTCACGTCGCGAAGGCGCTCAGGGCTTGTAGAAAAATTCCATCTTCACGCCCGCCAGCTCGACGATGTCGTGGTCCTTCAGTTCGCGGGCCTGGGTGTCGATGGGCGTGCCATTGATCGACGGAAAGCGCGCGCCCTCGACGTGCGTCAGGAAATAGCCCTGCGCGCGGCGGGCGATCACGGCGACCTGGATACCGGGACGGCCGAGCGTGGTCAGCGATTTCGTCAGGTCGAGCGTCTTGCCGGCGTTGCTGCCGTTGAGCACCTGGATGGTGCCCAGCGGCAGGGCGGCTTCGCCGGCAGGAGCGGCTGCGGCGGTTGGCGGGGCGGGCTGGGAGGGCGGCGGGGCGGGGGCGACGACACGCACTGCGGGGGCCGGGGAAGGTGCCGGCTCGGCGGCCTTGCGCAGCATGTCGGGACGCAGCACCATGGTCTTCTCGAAATCTGCCGCTGCGTGCGCCGCGCCTTCATTGACGTACTTGAGCCGGTATTTGCCCAGCTCGATCACGTCGTTGTTCTGCAGGAAGTGCTTCTTGACCTGCTGGCCATTCACGAAGGTGCCATTGGTGCTGTCGAGGTCCTCGAGGAAGGAATCGTTGAGGAGGGTGACGACCACCGCGTGCTCGCCCGAGACCGCCAGATTGTCGATCTGGATGTCATTGTGCGGCTTGCGACCGATGGTGACGCGCTCCTTGGCGAGAGAAATCTCGTTGAGCACCAGGTTGTCCATGCTGAGTATGAGCTTAGCCATCTTGAGCATCCGTTGTTGGGGGCCGCAGCCGCTAATTGAACCACGTTTGCAGGCGCGCGCGCCAGCCTGTTCGTGTCCGGCCGGCAGCCGGAAATGCCCGCCGGATACGCACGAGGATAACCGAAACGTTGTCGCGGCCACCGTGTTCGTTGGCCAGGCGCACGAGTTCGCGCGCGCAGTCGGCCGGCCGGTCGCCCAGCTGGTGCAGGCAGGCGGCGATCTCCGCATCCGCCAGCATGTCGCTCAGACCGTCGGAGCACGCCAGATAGACATCGCCCACCCGCACGGCGTGCTCCGCGACCTCGACGCTCACCCGGGGCTCGGCGCCCAGCGCGCGCGTCACGACGTTGCGGTTGGTGGAATGGCGCGCCTGCTCGGCGTCGATCAGGCCACCGTCGATCTGTTCCTGCAGCAGCGAGTGGTCGCGTGTCAGCTGGATGAGTTGGTCATCGCGCAGGCGGTACAGGCGCGAATCGCCGACGTGGGCGACGGCCAGCCGGTCGTCGCAAAAACGCAGCACGACCAGGGTGGTGCCCATGCCGGCGTAGCGCGGCTGCGATCGGGCCGTCTGGTGAATCGCCGCGTTGGCCTGCCCGACGACTTCGCGCAGCTGTTCGCCGGCGCAGGCGGTGTCGGCGGCGCGGCCGAGTTCGTTGCCGATGTACGCGATCGCCATGCCGCTGGCGACCTCGCCGGCGTTGTGGCCGCCCATGCCGTCGGCGAGCACCGCGAAGCCGAGGGCCGGATTGGCCAGCACGGCGTCCTCGTTGCCGGAACGCACGCGGCCCGCGTCGCTGTACGCGGCCATGTCGAGGGCGGCGGAAAGGTCGGCGGGCACGCTCAGGCCCCTCCCGCCCTGCCCGTCGTCTCCATCGCGGACAGGCAGATCCGCACGTGCCGCGCCAGGTCCGCACCGCGCTGGTAACGCTGGTCCGGATCCTTCACCAGCGCCTTGTTGATGATCTTGGCGACGCAATCGTGCATGCCCGGCCGCAGCGTGCGGATGTCGGGCGGCGGCTCGCTGGCGATCTTGAACATCAGTTGCGCCATCGATTCGCCAACGAAGGGCAGCTGCCCGCAGCACAGCTGGTAGAACATCACCCCCAGCGAGAACAGGTCGGAGCGCCCGTCGATCTTCTTGCCGGCGAGCTGCTCGGGCGACATGTAGGAAGGCGTGCCGAGCACCATGCCGGTGCGGGTCTTCGACGAGTCGGTGATGCGCGCGATGCCGAAGTCCGTCACCTTGATCTGCTCGGCTTCCGGCGCGTACATGATGTTCGCCGGCTTGATGTCGCGGTGCACGACGTTGTTGGCATGCGCGTAATCGAGCGCCTCGGCGACGCGCGCGACGATGTCGAGCACCTGCGGCAGCGGCAGCAGGTTGTCGGGCCTGGTGTGCGGAACGAGGTCGCGGCCCTTGAGGAACTCCATGGCGATGTAGGCCAGGTCGTGCTCCTCGCCGGCGTCGAACATCGTGACGATGTTGGGGTGGTTGAGCCGGCCGGCGGTTTCCGCCTCGCGGAAGAAACGCTCCTTGACGTCCTTGAGTTCGTCCTCGTCGAACTCCTGCGAAAGCGCCAGCGTCTTGATCGCGACCACGCGGTTGATCTTCGGGTCGCGTCCCAGATAGACGACGCCCATGGCGCCCTTGCCGAGTTCCTTCTCGATCTGATAACGGCCGAGCATCGGCTTTTCCGCGCCGGCGCCGATCACCATGCCGCCGCCCGGGTGCGCCCCGGCACCACCGAGGATCACCGTTTCCGACATCTGCCGGGCGCGCGTCAGGCGCTGTTCCAGATCGCGGAACTTCGGATCGAAGTCGGCCATGTAGCGGAACACCGCCTCGGCCTTGTTGAACTGGCGCTTGCGTTCGAAGTCGAGCCCGAGGTTGTAGAGGTTCTCCATCAGCGCGTCGTCGAGCGGGCACTTGCGGAACTTGTCGAAGGCCATGTCGAGCTGGCCCTGCCCCTGGAAAGCCAGGCCGAGCATGCGGTTCGACTCGGCCGATTCGGCCTCCGACTTTTCCTTGCCGCGCTCGGTGACGAGGAAACGCTTGGTGGTCAGCAGCAGGTGGCCGACCAAGAGCAGCGTGGCGGCCGTCATCAGTTGCAGCCACATCGCCTGCGTGATCATCATCCCGAAGTGGGCGAGCAGCAGGGCCAGCAGCAGGCCGAGCGTCAGCGCCGCACCCATGCCCGCCGACAGGCGCGGCAGCAGGAAGATCAGGTAAAGCGCCACGAGCGCGAAGGCCCCCGTCTCGGCCCAGTGCGCCCAGGGCGGCGCCACGAAAAAGTGCTCGGACAGGAGGCTGGAAACGGCATGCGCGAGCACTTCCACCGAAGCCATCGACGGCGCCGCCGGCGTCACGAAAAAGCTGCCGATGCCGGCGGCCGTCGGGCCGATCAGCACGATCTTGTCGCGGTACTTTTCGGGGGGAATCTTGCCTGTCAGCACGTCGAAGAAGGAGTCGGCGACGAAGGCCGGCGCCCCGTCCCTGGCCGTGTAGAAGAAGGGACGCATGCGCAGCGCGGGGTCGGTGGCGATGCGCAGCCTGCCCAGCTGCACGAGGTCCGGGGCGCGCACGGCGATGTCCCGCGAAGTCAGGTTGAGGCTGTGCGCCGCGATGCTCAGGGAGAGCGCGGGCACCACCTGACCGTGGTAGTCGAGCAGCAGCACCTCGTCGCGCAGCGCGCCGTCGGCATCCGGCAGCGCGTTGAGGTGGCCCACCGCCGCCGCATGCCGGCCCAGCGTGTCGATGACGCCGGCATCGATGGCCAGGGCGGGCAGCGGCCGGGCGTCTGCGTGCAGTGCACGCACCGCATGGGCCGCGACGAATTCCGGCAACAGCCGATCCGGCCGCCCGGCCGGATCGCCGATGCGCAGCAAGAGCGGCAGGACGACGTTGCCGGCCCGCTCGAGCGCGCCGGCCAGGCGGCGATCCGTGTTCAGCTTATCCTCGGCTTCGGCCAGCAGGCGGGCGAGCGGATCGTCCGCCGCAGGCATGTCGAGGGAGAGGGCGCCGGTCGCCGTATCACCGGGGCCGACTTTCGTCGCGACTGCACCGCGCGCCGCCGCCCGGGCGATCGCGTCGGTGCGCGCGGCGCGTTCCGCCCGTTCCGCTCCCAGCCGCGCGTTGTTCAATTCGATCAGCCGCTCGACGTAACCCAGCCCGGCATCCCGCTGCGGCTCGGAAAGCAGCACCGTGGTGCCGATGGTCTTCGCCTCGGCCTGCGCCAGCCGGTCGATCATGTCGGCAAAGACCTCGCGCGACCACGGCCAGCGACCGATGTTGTCGATGCTCTGCTTGTCGATGGCGATCAGCGCGATGCGGTCGGAAGCTTCCCGGGCGGAAAACCCGACCCCGATGTCGTAGGCCTTGCGCTCGAGCCCCTGCAACCCGCCGGTCGCGCCGACCGCAAGCACCACGCCGCTGACCAGCAGGCCAACGAAGCCATCGCTCTTCCAGAAATCAAGCCGCCATTTTTTCGCCACTTTTTCTTTGTAGGGCAAACAGATAGATATGCCCAATTGTTGCAGCGCCTGCTTAAGTTCGTCAATCTTTTTTCGGGAATGTTGGAGAGACCGGCATTCAGGTTCCCGCCTTCCCTGATGCGCTGTCAGGCCAATGGATGCGTTTTTTCTCGAGCCAGTGCAGCAGGGTCTCGTAGAGCTTCCGCGGATCGACCGGCTTGGCGACGTGGTCGTCCATGCCGGCCTCGATGCACCGCCGGCGATCCTCGTCGAAAGCGTTGGCGGTCAGGGCGAGAATCGGGGTGGCCTGGTTGGGCGAACCGGTGCGGATCGCCCGCGTGGCCTCGACGCCGTTCATTACCGGCATCTGCATGTCCATGAGAATCAGGGCGTAGCGGTTTGCACCGGCAAGTTGCACCGCCTGCGCGCCGTCTCCGGCGACATCGACGACGAAACCCACGTCCTCCAGCATGCCGCGCGAGACTTCCTGGTTCACCGGCTCGTCTTCGGCAAGCAGAATGCGGGTGCCGGCGCAGTCCTGTCTCAGGCAATCTTCCGCAAGGCGGGGCACGAAAGTCGGCGCTGGCGGGACGGCGACGACGGCCTGTTTTTTCAGCGGCACCGTGAACCAGAAGGTGCTGCCCTGCCCCGGCGCGCTCCGGGCGCCGATCTCGCCGCCCATCATCTGCACCAGCCGCTTGCTGATGGCGAGCCCGAGACCGGTGCCGCCGTACCTGCGGGTCATGCTGTTGTCGGCCTGCTCGAAGGAACGGAACAGTCGCGCCTGGGCTTCCGCATCGATGCCGATGCCGGTATCGACGACCTCGAAACGGACGCGCGAACGTTCGGCGTCTTCCTCATCGACGCGCACGCGCACGATTTCGCCGCCCGCAACCGGCTTGCTGACGGCTCCCTGCCGAGGCTTGCTGGCGTCGGCGCGAACTATCTGGCGGCATGCTGCGAGGCGGGTGGCACTTCCTCCGCGGGCAGCCGGTGCATCCACGACGGCTTGCTGGCCGTGCTTCAGGGCAGCAAGCGGAAGTTTGCCCACGAGTATCCGTGCCACAGCCCGACCCGGGAGCGCTGGTTCCTGATGACGGCCATGCCGCTGCCACGCGCAAAACCGAGGCAGGTGGTCGTCACGCATGTTGATATCACCGCCCATTACCATGCGCAGCTGCGCATGGCGGACAAGCAGCACGCGCTGGACGTGGCCCTGTCGCAGTTGCGGGACATGGTGACGCAGATCAAGGAAGGGCTGGCTCCCGCTACCGGCGCGCAGACGGCCCCCGCTCCGCTGGTGACGCCCTCCGGGAAACGCCCCGATTTTCTGAAATTGTTGTCAGCGCGCGAGCGTGAGGTGTTCGCGGCCCTGGTGCGCGGTGAAAGAAACGCCACCATCGCGGATCGTCTCGCGTTGAGCCCGAAAAGTGTCTCCACCTACCGCGCCAGAATCTTCGACAAGCTCGACGTTGCAAGTCTCGCCGAACTGGTCTCTCTGGCGGAGCGCCCCCGGTGGCTGTGATGCTTGTGACGCCGCCAGGCGGGCCGCCGGGCAATGCCACGCCACCGGCGCTCTGGGGCGGACCCGGCGGCGCGCCTCGCCAACGGCAAGAATCCGTGCCAAGTCTGCGGTAAAAGATGTTGGCGCGCCCGGCGCGATTCGAACGCACGACCCCTGCCTTCGGAGGGCAGTACTCTATCCAGCTGAGCTACGGGCGCTTGGGGGATGTCACTTTGCGAGACGTGAAGCGGGCGCATTGTAACCCGCCATCCGGCCATGGAAACATGGCGCGCAAAGTCGGTCCCCGCGACACGGCGGCTCTGTAGCACAATAGGGGCGTTTGCCGCCGGGTGTTCCGGCGGCCGGATCGTTTCGCGGAGCTTGCCGATGGCTGACTCGAGTCTGTGGTGGTTGCTGGTCGTGGCGCTGGTCGGCGCGGAATTGTTCACGGGTTCGTTCTATCTGCTGATGCTGGCGCTGGGGGCCGCGTGCGGCGCACTGGTCGCCCATCTGGGCGGTTCGTCGTCGGCGCAGATGACGGTTGCGGCGCTGTGCGGCTTCGGTGCGGTGCTGGCGCTGCATTTCGTGCGGCGGCGGCGCCCGCAAGACCCTTCGGCGCGCGCGGAGCGCAGCGTCAACCTCGACGTCGGTGCAATCATCCAGATCCCCGAATGGTCGGCGGACGGCACGGCGCAGGTGCGCTACCGGGGCGCGCAGTGGACGGCGGAACTGCGCGGTAGCGGGGCCGCCACGCCGGGCGCCCATCGCGTCGTCGAGCTTTCCGGCAGCCATCTGATCGTCGAACGCGTCTGATCGAAACCTCTCTTCCACGCCACAGGAGCCTCGTTATGGGAATCGAAATTGCCATTGCGGTACTGATCGTCGCCATCGTCTTCGTCACCCGGGCCATCAAGGTCGTCCCCCAGCAAACTGCCTGGGTGGTCGAGCGCCTCGGCAAATACAACGGCACGCTCGCCCCCGGCCTCAATTTCCTGATTCCCTTCATCGACCGGGTGGCTTACCAGCACAGCCTGAAGGAGATTCCGCTCGACGTGCCCGAGCAGGTCTGCATCACGCGCGACAACACCCAGCTCAAGGTCGACGGCGTGATCTACTTCCAGGTCACCGACCCGATGCGCGCCAGCTACGGTTCCTCCAACTACATCTCCGCGATCACCCAGCTGGCGCAGACGACCCTGCGCTCCGTCATCGGCCGCCTCGAGCTCGACACCACCTTCGAGGAGCGCGAGATGATCAACGCGCAGGTGGTCGCGGCCATCGACGAAGCGGCGATGAACTGGGGCGTCAAGGTGTTGCGCTACGAGATCAAGGATCTGACGCCGCCCAACGAGATTCTGCGCGCCATGCAGGCGCAGATCACCGCCGAGCGCGAGAAGCGGGCGTTGATCGCCCAGTCGGAAGGCAAGCGCCAGGAACAGATCAACCTCGCCGAAGGCGAGCGCCAGGCCTTCATCGCCAAGAGCGAGGGCGAGCGCCAGGCCGAGATCAACAAGGCGCAGGGCGAGGCCGAGGCGCTGCGCCTGGTGGCCGAGGCGACCGCGCACGCCATCGAGCGCGTCGCCCAGGCGATCCAGCAGCCCGGCGGCGAACAGGCGGTGCAGCTGAAGGTCGCCGAGAAGGCCGTCGATGCCTACGCCAATGTCGCCAACGAAGCCGCCACCACGCTGGTGATTCCCGGCAACATGAGCGAGGTCGCCGCGCTGATCGGCTCGGCGATGAAGCTCGTCGGCGTGAGCAAGGGCGCCTGAGCCGCCGGCTGTCCCGTAGCGAAACTCCGGGCGGTTTCGCCCGGGGCGCGGGCGCCGCACCGCTTACAATCCGCACCTCATGACCGACCTGCCCCTGCTCACCCAGATCGTGCTCGCCTGCCTGCTCGGCGGCATCCTCAGCCTCGCGGCGGCGGCGCTGATCCTCTTCGGCCTGCCGAAGAAATGGCTCCAGTACGCGGTGAGTTTTTCCATCGGCGTGCTGCTGGCCACGGCGCTTCTTCACCTGCTGCCCGAGGCGCTCGAGTCGGGCCTGACGCCGCACGAGGTCTTTCCCGTCCTGCTGGCCGGCATCCTGGCCTTTTTCGCGCTGGAAAAGTTCGCCATCTGGCGCCATTCCCACGGCGGCAACGACGCGCACGCCGGCGCCGCTGTCTGCGAAGACCACACCCACAGCCACCATCATGCCTCCGGCGGCGAGACGGTCGCGATTCTCGTCGGCGACGCATTCCACAACTTTACCGACGGCCTGCTGATCGCCGCCGCCTTCCTCACCGACCCCGCCCTCGGCTGGGCGGCGGCGCTGGCGGTGATCGCCCATGAAGTGCCGCAGGAAGCCGGCGATTTCGCCATCCTGCTCGCCGCCGGCTGGCGACGCGCCAAGGCGCTGTTCTGGAACGGCGTTTCCAGCCTCGCTTCGGTGTTCGGGGGCATCGTCGGTTACCTGGCGCTGGAGCGCGCCCAGGACTGGGTGCCCTACCTTGTCGTCGTCGCGTCTGCCAGCTTCACCTACATCGCCATCGCCGACCTGATGCCACGCCTCAAGCGCGAGCAGCAGGGCATCGGCTGGCACGGCCTGCTGCTCGCCGCCGGCATCGCCATCGTGGTGTTCGGCAGCGGGCATGCGCATTGATCCGAGGAGACCGCCCCATGAAACTTTCCGTCCTGCTCGCCGCCCTGCTGATCGCCCTGCCCGCGCACGCACAACACAAACACGTGCATGGCGAGGGCAGGCTGGATCTCGCCATCGACGGCGAGACCGTGACCCTCGACCTGTTGCTCCCGCTCGATGCCGTCACCGGCTTCGAGCGCGCGCCGAAGAACGACAAGGAAAAGACGGCGCTGGCCAGCGCCGAAAAGCTTTTCAACGACGCGCCGGCCCTGTTCGTTCCCACGCCGGCTGCCCAATGCGCCGTGCGGTCCGTCGAGGTCGGCATGCCGAAATTCGGCAACGGCGAGCATGCCGACGTGGCGGCGCGCTACGTGTTCCGCTGCACCAACCCCGCCGCCCTCAAGGGCATCGAGACGACACTGTTCAAGCACTTCAAGCGCCTGTATCGCCTCGAAACGCAGCGCATCGGCCCAATGTCACATGGCGGCCAGGGCGCCCAGCGCCTGACGCCGAAGAAGCCGCTCCTGAGCTGGTAGGCGCGGGCGCATGATCGCCCTCGCGCAGGTGCGGTTTCGCTGGCCGGGGCAAGTCGCTCCCTGCCTCGACATCGACCGCTTCGCGGTCGCGGCGGGCGAGCGCGTTTTCCTGCATGGTCCCTCGGGCAGCGGCAAGAGCACGCTGCTCAATCTCGTCGGCGGCGTCGCCGTGCCGGAGCATGGGCGCGTCGAGCTGCTCGGCACCGATCTGGCGACCCAGAGCAGCCGCGCACGCGACCGCTTTCGCGCCAACCACATCGGCTTCGTTTTCCAGCAGTTCAACCTGCTGCCCTGGCTTTGTGCCTTCGACAACGTGCTCCTGCCCTGCACTTTTTCCGCTGCCCGTGCGCAACGCGCCGGCGATGCCCGCGACGAAGCCGCACGGCTGCTGGCCCGTCTCGATCTCGCGCCCGCGCTCTGGAAAAAACCCGCCGGCGAACTCTCGGTCGGCCAGCAGCAGCGCGTCGCCGCCGCGCGCGCGCTGATCGGCAGGCCCGAAATCCTCATCGCCGACGAACCGACCTCGGCGCTCGACGCCGCGCGCCAGCAGGCCTTCATCGACCTGCTGCTCGCCGAGAGCGCCGCCGTCGGCGCCACGCTGCTGTTCGTCAGCCACGACGCGCGGCTGGCCGCACACTTCGACCGCGTCGTGGCGCTCGCCGACATCAATCGCGCAGCGATGGAGGTCTCCGCATGAAGGCCGTCCTCCTGCTCGCGCTGAAAAGCGCCTGGGCACGCCGCCTCACGCTCGGCATCGCCCTCGTCGCCATCGCGCTGGCTGCCGCGCTGCTGCTGGCCGTCGAGCGCGTGCGCGCCGATGCGCGCGCGAGTTTCACGCAGTCGATTTCCGGCGTCGACCTCGTCGTCGGCGCGCGCACCGGCGGTGTGCAACTCATGCTCTACGCCGTCTTCCATGCCGGCAGCGCCACCAACAACATTCGCTGGCAGAGCTTCGCCGACCTCGCCGCGCACCCCGCCGTGGACTGGGCCGTGCCCCTGAGCCTGGGCGACAGCCATCGCGGCTTCCCCGTCGTCGGCACCACCCCCACGTTCTTCGATTGCTTCCGTTACGCAAATTCCCGTCCGCTCGCCTTCGCCGCCGGGCAGCCCTTCGCCGGCACGGTGGATACCGTGTTCGAAGCCGTGCTGGGGCACGACGTGGCCCGAGAACTCGGCTACCGCGTCGGCGACGCCATCACCCTCACCCACGGCATGGAGTCCTTCGGACCAGATCACGACGACAAGCCGTTCACCGTGGTCGGCGTCCTCGCCCCCACCGGCACGCCGGTCGACCGCAGCGTGCATGTGAGCCTCGAAGCCATCACCGCCGTGCATCTGGACTGGATGGGCGGCGCGCCGCTGCCGGGTTTTTCCATCCCCGCCGAGCACGTACGCAAGTTCGACTTGCAGCCGAAGGAAATCACCGCCGTGCTGGTCGGCCTCAAGCATCGCGCCGACGTCTTTCGCGTGCAACGCCACATCAACGCCTACGCCGCCGAACCGCTCCTGGCCGTCATGCCCGGCGTGGCGCTCGACGAACTGTGGCAGACGCTCGTCGTGGTCGAGCGCACCCTGTTCGCGCTCTCGGCGCTGGTCGTGCTGATCGGACTGGCCGGCCTCGCGGCAACGCTCTTGGCCGGGCTCGACCAGCGCCGCCGCGAGCTGGCCATCCTGAGGAGCCTCGGCGCCGGCCCGCGCGACGTGTTCCTGATGCTCACCGTCGAAGGCCTGCTGGTCACCACGCTTGGCGTGCTGGCAGGCATCGTCCTGCTGGCTGTCGGTATCGTTGCCTTTGCGCCGTTGGCGCAAGCGCAGTTCGGCGTCATTCTCTCCTTGCGGCCACCGGCCGGGAACGAAGCCTGGCTGGTGGCGTCTATACTCGCCACCGGCCTCGTCGCCAGCCTCGTGCCCGGCTGGCGTGCCTGGCGCCTGTCGCTGGCCGACGGCCTGACCCCAAGGAGTTGAAATGCCGCTGTTGCGCTTGTTGCTGCTGTTGTGCGCGGCCTGGCTGACCGCCCCCGCCCTCCCTGACGCATGGGCGCGCGAGCCGTGGCCCGAGATCAAATGGGAATCCCTCGTGCCGCAAGGCTGGGACCCGAGCGCCGAATTCAAGGACATCGACTTCGCCAAACTCGACGACGCCGATCCCAAGGCCATCGCCGCACTCGACCGCCTGCGCAAGGTATGGGATGCCGCACCCGTCGCCCCGGCGCTCGATGGTCGCAAAGCGCGCATCGCCGGCTTCGCCCTGCCGCTCGAACGCCAGGGCGACAAGGTGACCGAGTTCCTCATCGTCCCCTACTTCGGCGCCTGCATCCACACCCCCCCGCCACCCGCCAACCAGATCATCCATGCCAAGTCCGCCAAACCGCTGACGGGCGTGAAGATGATGGTGCCGGTCTGGACCTACGGCACCTTCACCCTGAAGCGCAGCGACACCCAGTGGGGCGTGGCCGGCTACGGCTTCGCTGTCGACAAGGTGGCACCCTACGAGGAACCGAAGAAGAAAAGGTGAGGGGAAACGCCCCCGCGCCATGAAGGCCTTGGCAGCCTCCGTAACGACCCAGCCTTCGAGCAAGGGGCCGCCCAGCTCGCCCTTCAATGCCAGGCACTGGCTCCGCAGCTGCTCCGCAAAATCCTGCGCGCACTCGTACTCCCGATGGCGCGCGATCTCGCTCGTCGAGACCGGTACCGCATCCACAGTCGACATGCCATCCTCCCACGGATCACGAAGAGTCGCATGCTATACGCCATGAAACCAACGCGACGAATCCTTCTGTACAAGATACACAACGTGTATCTATCAGCCTACAATGTGCGCTACAGGAGACACCAACATGCACTCACCCCATAGCGCTGCCATCACCGATACCGCCACGGCCGCCGTCAACCTGCGCATGCGCAAGGAAGCGCGCACGCTGATCGACCGCGCCGCCAAAGCGCGCGGCAAAACGCGCACCGAATTCATGATCGATGCCGCCCTGCGCTCGGCCGAAGAAACCCTGCTCGACCAGACTCTGGTCCGGGTCGACGCCGCCACCTACGCGCAATTCATCGAGATCCTCGACCGCCCCCCCGACAGCGAAGGCTTTCGCCGTCTGCTGAACGTCCGCAAACCTTGGGCGCTGTGACCCGGAAACCGGCCCCGCTCACGGCCCCGGCGCGGCTGACCGACGCGCATCGGCTCGACGACTTCACCTGCGGCATTGCCAGCCTCGACGCCTGGCTGAAACAGCGCGCCCGCATCAACCAACTCGGCGGCGCCTCGCGCACCTATGTCGTGGCCAGTGGCCCGCGCGTGGTCGGCTACTACTGCCTCGCCTCCGGCGCGCTGGATGCCGCCGATGCCCCCGGCAGTCTGCGGCGCAACATGCCCGACCCGATCCCCATGGCCATTCTTGGGCGTCTTGCCGTCGACACGGCATGGCACGGTCAAGGGCTTGGCGGCGCCCTGCTGAACGATGCCCTGCTGCGCACCGCCCAAGCCGCGCAGATCGTCGGCATTCGTGGCCTGCTGGTGCATGCCCTCTCGCCAGCCGCCAGCGCGTTCTACCAACACTACGGCTTTATCGCCTCGCCCACCCAACCGTCCACGCTGATCCTCTCGATCAAAGGCATGGTCGGGTAACGGCGCCGATTTTTTAATATTTCCATTTATTCCGGTGGCCAGCCTGGCTTTCTGGCTTCAGTGAATTGCAA
>CAZGOH010000032.1:0-22724 GCA_964527195.1 uncultured Methyloversatilis sp. | reverse complement strand
TGGTGCTGGAGAACAACCCGCGCATGGTGCAGATCCACGCCGCCGCCAAGGGCACGGTGTTGCAGAACTGGAACAACAACAGCTTCCTGCCCTACCACAAGGGCGCGGTGCGCTACTACCAGAGCAAGGGCGTCACGATTCCCGCCAACCTGAAGGACTGATCGATCGTCCTGCCGTCGGCCGCAACCCGACCGGAGAGATCATCTCCGGTCGGTTTTTGTTTGCATGAAAAACACCCAGGGATCACCAAGGAGATAAGCACATGAGCAGCGGAACATCCGCGGCGGCCGCCGCGTCGCAGGCGCTCGACAAGGACAATCTTGCCGCCGGCGTCGATGCCGAAGTCGTCGTCGCCAACCAGCGCGTATTTACCGGTAGCCTGGGCCTGGCGTTCGCCGCCGCCTGCATCATCTACACGGGCTTCCACGTCTTCGTGATGAACTTCTACCCGCTGGAGACCTGGGTATATCGCCTCAGCCACGTCGCGGGGGGACTCGCCCTCGGTTTTCTCTACTTCTCGGCACGCGCCTTCCCAGCCGAACCCATCGGTCGACGCCCCCTCTCGCCGCTGGAATGGGCCTGCCTGCTGCCCGCCGCCGTGGCCATTTTCACCGCACTGCTGCAGATCCTCTACGCGATCGTCACGGATGACCGCGTGCCCACCGGCTCGCCTCCGGACAAGATGCTCTATACCTTCGGCTACCCGATCCTGGTCGGCTCGGTTCTCGCCATCGTCGCCTCCTGGTTGTCGCCTCCGCGCGACCGCGGCAGGCTGGGTGCTGCGGACACCCTCCTCGCCGTCGCCGCCGTCACCGTCGGTCTCTACATCATCTCGCACGCCGAATTCCTGCGCATGCGCGCGCAGGTGTTCCCGCATCCGAACGACATGTACGCATCGATCGCCGGCATCCTGCTCATCCTCGAGCTGACACGCCGCCTCGCCGGCCTCGCGCTCGTCGTCATCGTCGCCATCTTCATCGCCTACGGCTTCGTCGGTCCCTGGCTACCCGGCGTGCTCGAACACCGCGGCTACGCGCCGGCGCGCTTTTTCGCCTTCCTCTACACCGACAACGGCGTGCTCGGTGCAACCACGGCGATCTCCTCGACCTACATCATCCTGTTCATCGCCTTTGCCGCCTTTTTGCAGGCCAGCCGGGTCGGCGAGTATTTCGTGAACTTCGCCTTCGCCACCGCCGGCGGTACGCGCGGCGGCCCGGCCAAAGTCGCCGTGTTCTCTTCCGCGCTGATGGGCACCATCAACGGCACCTCGGCAGGCAACGTCGTTTCCACCGGCTCGCTGACGATCCCGCTGATGAAGAAGGTCGGCTACAAGCCGCAGACCGCCGCGTCGGTCGAAGCCGCCGCGTCCACAGGAGGGCAAATCCTGCCGCCCGTCATGGGCGCCGGCGCCTTCATCATGGCCGAAATCACCGGCATTCCCTATTCCGAAATCGTCATCGCCGCAATCATTCCCGCCGTGCTGTATTTCCTGTCGGTCTACTTCATGGTGGACAAGGAGGCCCTCAAGAAGGGAATGAAGGGGCTTCCGCGCGAAGAGTTGCCCGAGTTCGGCCGACTCGCCCGCCAGGCCTTCCTCTTCATCCCGATCGCGATCCTGATCGGCGCCCTGTTCATGGATTACTCGGTGATCCGCGCCGGCACGCTGGCGATGGTCGCCGCGGCCGTCGTCAGCTGGTTCACGCCCTTCCGCATGGGGATCAAGGAAATCCTCTACGCCTTCGAAATCGCCGCGCGCATGTCCCTGCAACTGGTCGCGGTCTGCGCGGCGGCCGGCGTCATCGTCGGCGTGATCGCCCTGACCGGCATCGGCACGCGCTTTTCTTCCCTGCTGCTCGACATCGCCGGCCAAAGCCATCTCATCGCGCTGTTTTTCGCCATGTGCGTCGCGATCATCCTCGGCATGGGCATGCCCACCACGGCTGCCTACGCGGTTGCGGCGAGCGTGATCGCACCCGGCCTGATCCAGCTCGGCATCGAGCCGCTGACGGCACATTTCTTCATCTTCTACTACGCGGTGATTTCCGCCATCACCCCGCCGGTGGCGCTGGCCGCCTACGCGGGAGCGGCCATCGCGCAATCCGATCCGATGAAGACGAGCGTGGAAAGCTTCAAGTTCGGCCTGGCCGCCTTCGTCGTGCCCTTCATGTTTTTCTACTCGCCACCGATGCTGATGCAAGGCGCCTGGTACGAAAACCTGCACGGCTTCGCCACCGCCGGCTTCGGCGTCTTCCTGCTGGCTTCGGCGATCCAGGGCTGGTTCTGCGGCAATGTCGGCTGGGTGCTGCGCGCGATTTTGTTGGGTGCGTCGCTCGCCATGATCAGCGGCGGCCTGACTTCCGACCTGATCGGACTGGCCGCCGCCATCGCCGTGTTCGTGATTCAGAAGAAGTTCGTCACCCCGCAGAACGCGGCGCGCGGATCGGATTGACAGAAACGGAGAACCTTCCATGTATCGACACATACTCGTCGCCATCGACGACAGCGACACTTCGCAAAAAGCCCTTCAGGAGGCGATCACCCTCGCCAGGGTGCATGGCGCCAGCCTCGAGATCGCCCACGCCATCGACGAACAGCTGGTGCATGTCTTCAATGCCGGGGGCGGTGCCAGCACGCATGAACTCAAGCATGTGCTCGTCGCGGGCGGCGAGGATGTGCTCGTCCGCGCCGCTGCGCAGGCAGGTGAAGCCGGCGTCACCGCCACGACACGCCTGCTGCGCGGCCATGGCCAGCATGCCGACGACCTAATCGCCGAGGCCGTCGAGGCGGCCCGTGCCGACCTGCTGGTGGTCGGTTCGCACGGCCGGCGTGGCGTGCGCCGCCTGCTGATCGGCAGCGTGGCGGAAAACCTGGTACGCAAGATCGGCATTTCGGTGCTGATCGTCCGCGGTCTGCACGAATAGACGGCGCCCCCCCCGTGGGGGGGCAGGTCAGGCGGGATTGCGCAGGCCCTCGACCGGGGGCACGGCGCACGCCCGCCGGGTCGCCACCAGACCGGCGGCGAGAACGATGGCCAGCCCTCCGGAGACGCCGAGCCACAGGGTACCGAAGCTGGCCGGGAAATCGAGCTGGAATACCCATCGCGCCAGCGCCGTGCCCAACAGCATTGCGACACCCCCGGCCAGCGTTCCTGCGATCACTCCGAGGGCGATGAATTCGGCGGCCAGGGTTTCCCGCAGCTGGCGCCGGCGTGCGCCCAGCGCACGCAGCAGCGCCAGTTCGTGGCGGCGCTCTCCGGCGCCGGCCTGAAGCGCGGCGTATAACACCGCCAGCCCCGCCAGCAGGGCGAAGGCGAACACGACCTGCACGGCGCGCACCACCTGATCGAGCGTCTCCTGCAGCTGCCGCACCAGTGCGGCCACGTCGATCGCCGTCACGTTCGGGAAGGCGCGCACGAGGTCGGCGACGAATTGTCTGTCGCTCGCCGGCAGATGAAAGCTGGTGATGAAGCTCGCCGGATAATCGGCAAAACTGCCAGCCGGGGCGATCACGAAGAAATTCACGCGCATCGAGTCCCAGTCGAGCTTGCGTAGCGAGGTAATGCGCGCGGCGAACGGCTGGCCGCCGATATCGAAGACGAGTTCGTCGCCGATGTGCAAGTTGAGCGTTTCCGCCAGCCCCTTCTCCACCGAGAACTGCCCGGGCGCGCCGCCGACGTGCCAGGCGCCGGCGACGACGGCGTTACCCTCCGGCAGATCGTCGCGCTCGGAAAGGTTGAACTCGCGCTCGACCAGGCGCTGCGCGCGATCATCGACGTAATCGCGCGGCCCCACCATCCGGTCGTTGACGCGCACCAGCCGGCCGCGCACCATCGGCTCGAGGCGCGGCGCGGCGAGGCCGCGCGCCGAGAAAAAGTCGGCGATGGCGGCACGCTGATCGGGCTGGATGTTGATGAGGAAACGGTTCGGCGCATCGGGCGGCACCCGCGTCTGCCAGGCGTCGAGCAGGTCGTTGCGGGCGAAACCGAGGAGCAACAGGGTCGTCAGGCCGAGCGCCAGGGCGACCGCCTGCACCAGCGTGGCGTCGCCGCGACGCATCAGGTTCGCCAGGCCGATGCGCCAGCCGCCGCGCGCCCGGCGGGAAAGCGGCGCCAGGGCCAGCAGCAGCAGGTGGCCGAGCAACGCAAACGCCGCCACGGAACACAGGAAACCGCCGAGCACCACCAGGCCAAGCCGCAAATCGCCCGCCATCCAGAGCAGCAAGCCGGCAAGGCTGGCGCAACCGGCAAGATAGGAAAACGTCGTCAGGGGGGCCACGCCTCCCCACTCCCGACGCAGGACGCGCACCGTCGGCACCGACTTGAGTCGCAGCAGCGGAGGAAGCACGAAACCAATCACCAGCACGGCGCCGACCGCCAGGCCATGCAGCCAGGGCAGGATGCCAGGCGCGGGCAGTTTGGTCGCCACCAAGCCGGCCAGCATGCCGTGCAGCACCCACTGCAACAGGTAACCGAATGCCCCGCCGAGCAGCGTCGCCGCCAGGCCCAGCAGGATGAATTCGCCGCCATGCACGACCAGCAGTTGCCGCTCGCTGGCGCCGAGGCAGCGCAACACCGCGCAGGCGTCCAGATGCGTCTGCATGTAGCGCCGCGCCGACAGACCGACCGCCACGGCAGCCAGGATCGCCGTCAGCAGGGCCGCCAGCCGCAGGAAACGCTGCGCGCGCTCGACGATGTTGCGAATCTCCGGCCGTGCATCGGCGAGCCCCTCGATGCGCTCGCCCCGTCCCAGGCGGGCCTGCGCCCAGGCGCGGTAATCCTGCACGGCCGCGGTTTCGCCGGCCAGGTGCAAACGCCAGCGCGCCCGGCTGCCCGGCTGGATCAGGCCCGTCGAATCGAGGTCGGCCAGCGGCATCAGCAGCCGGGGAGCGATGGCGAAGGGATTGATGCCGCGATCCGGCTCGTAGGTGATGATCGCGGCGACCGCCGTCTCGCGGGCGCCGACTTTCAGAGCGGCGGACGGCACGAGGGCGAGCGCCGCCGTCAGACGCTCGTCCGGCCAGACCGTTCCGGTCGCCGGCGTGCGCAGCTCGCCCGTCGCCACAGCGTCCGGCGCGTTCGGCGCCGGCGCGACGCGCAGGTTGCCGCGCAGCGGATAGGCGGGCGAAACCGCCTTGATCTCGGCCAGCTGCACGCCCTGCGCGCCCGCCACCATGCTCGGGAAAGTCACCGTCTCCGCGAGCATCAGCCCGCGCTGCGACGCGGCGGCGCGAAAATCGTCGTGCCACGGATGGTCGGCCGTCAGCAGCAGGTCGCCGCCGAGCAACTGGTGCGCTTCGCTCTCGACCGCGCGCTCGACGCGATCGGCAAGGAAACCGACGCCCGTCAGCGCCGCCACGGCCAGCACCAGCGCCAGCGCCAGCACGTTCAACTCGCCGGAGCGCAAATCGCGCGCCAGCATCCGCAACATCATCCTGATCGTATTCATGGGGCGATCTTACCCATGAAAGTCGCCGCCGGCGGCACGGCGCGGTTGCAATCCGCGGGTTCGCTACAATCTCCACCCCATGCTGGATGCACGCGCCCAAACCCTGCTCAAGACCCTGATCGAACGCTACATCGTCGAGGGCCAGCCCGTCGGCTCGCGCACGCTCTCCAAATACTCCGGCCTCGAGCTTTCCCCCGCCACGATCCGCAACGTGATGGCCGACCTCGAGGAAATGGGTTTCATCGCCAGCCCGCACACCTCGGCCGGCCGCGTGCCCACGCCGCGCGGCTACCGGCTGTTCGTCGACACCCTGCTCACCGTGCAGCCGCTGCACCCGCAACGCATTTCCGCGCTCAAGGGCGCCCTGCACCCGGACGTGCCGCAGCGCGTGCTCAGCCAGGCCTCGCAGACGATCTCCGAACTCACCCACTTCGCCGGCGTCGTCGTCGCGCCGCGCCGCCAGGCACCGAAGATCCGCCAGATCGAGTTCCTCAACCTGAGCGACACGCGCATCCTGCTCATCATCGTCACCGCCGAGGGCGAGGTACAAAACCGCATCCTCCTCACCCAGCGTCCCTATAAGCCGGGCGAACTGGTCGAGGCCGCCAACTACCTGACGCAGAACTTCGCGGGTCTCGATTTCCTGCAGATCCGCCGCCGACTGCAAGAAGAGATCAGGCAGCTTTCCAGCGACATGAGCGAGCTCATGAACGCCGCCGTCGATGTCGGCGCCGCGGCGGCGAGCGACGAAACCACCCAGTACGTGATTTCGGGCGAGAAAAACCTGCTCGACAGCACGGACCTGTCCACCAACATGCAGCGCCTGCGCCAGCTGTTCGAACTGTTCGAGCAGAGGACGGGCCTGATGCAGTTGCTCGACCTTTCCTCGCGCGCCGACGGCGTGCAGGTCTTCATCGGCGGCGAATCCGGCATCGCGCCGCTCGACGAATGCAGCGTCGTCGCCGCACCCTACGAAGTGGATGGCCAGATCGTCGGCACCATCGGCGTCATCGGACCGACGCGCATGGCCTACGAGCGCGTCATTCCCATCGTCGATATCACCGCGCGCCTGCTCTCTTCCGCCCTGAGCCCCAACTGAATCCCCGACTCCATGACTTCCACCGCGATCCTGCTGGTCAATCTCGGCACGCCCGACGAACCGACCCCCCCTGCCGTCAAGCGCTACCTCGCCGAATTCCTCGGCGATCCGCGCGTCGTCGAACTGCCGCGCATCCTGTGGCTGCCGATTCTTTACGGGATCATCCTCAACGTACGGCCGGCCAAGTCGGCCGCCAAATACGCGACAATCTGGACGTCGGAGGGCTCGCCGCTCAAGGTGCATACCGAACGGCAAGCCAAGTTGCTGAAGGGCTTCCTCGCCCACGGGCGCCGGCAGCCGCCCGAACCCGTCGCCGTCGACTGGGCGATGCGTTACGGCAATCCGTCGATTCCCGCCGCCCTCGATCGCCTGTCCGCCGCGGGCGCCCGACGCATCCTCGTGCTGCCCCTCTACCCGCAATTCGCCGGCAGCACCACGGCCAGCACGCAGGATGCCGTAGCCGCCTGGCGCAAGCGCCAGGCAACGCCGCCGGAAATCGACCTGCTGCCCGAGTTTCACCAGCACCCCGGCTACATCGGTACGCTGGCCGCCTCCGTGCGCGACCATTGGGAGAAGAACGGCCGCGGCGACAAGCTCGTCATGAGTTTCCACGGCATACCGAAGCGCTCCGTGGATCGCGGCGACCCCTATGCGGACCAATGCCACGCCACGGCGCGCCTGCTCGCCGCCGCACTGCATCTGCCCGATGGTGCATGGCTCGCGACCTTCCAGTCGCGCTTCGGCGCGGCGGAGTGGCTGCAACCCTATACCCAACCCACCCTCGAAACCCTTGCACGCAAGGGACTCGCGTCGGTCGACGTCATCTGCCCGGGCTTTCCGGCCGACTGCCTCGAAACTCTGGAAGAAATCGCCGGGGAATGCCGCGAAGCCTTCCTGCACGCCGGCGGCCGCGAATTCGCCTATATCCCCTGCCTCAACGAACGGGACGACTGGATCGGCACGCTGGTCGACATTGCATTGGACAGGCTATATCCTTCCCGCTAGCATAGGCTTTTCGAAAAGGAAATGATCATGCACAAGTTCTGGCTTTCCTGCCTGACCCTGCTCGGCTGCCTGCTGCCCTTCGCCGCGACGGCGAACCCGCCAGCCAAGGCCAGATATGTGGTGGCCTTCGCGCAGGACACCATGGCCAACGACTGGCGCGCCGCCCAGGTGCGCGACATCCGCACCGCGCTGGCCGCCCATCCCGACATCGAGTTCCGCTTTTCCGACGCCAATGGCGACACCGCCCGCCAGGTGCAGGACATCGAGAACTTCGCGGCGCAGAAGGTCGACGTGCTGATCACCAGCCCGCGTGACGCCGAACTGATGCGCGAACCGATCGCCCGCGTGCATCGCGCCGGCATTCCGGTCATCCTGCTGTCGCGCCGCGTCAATGGCGAGGAATTCACCCACTTCGTCACCGCCGACAACCGCGCCATCGCCCGCCAGGCCGCGCAGTATCTCGCCCGCCGCCTCAACGGCAAGGGCAACATCCTGATGCTGCAACACATCCCGACCACCACGCCGGGTCAGTTGCGCACCGAAGGCTTTCTGGAAGAAATCGCCAGGCATCCGGACATCAAGGTCAGCGCGATCAAGCGCGCCGATTCGCAACGTGCCCTGGCGATCCAGAAGGTCGAGGAAGCGCTGGCCGAGAGAATTCCCTTCGACGCGATCTATGCCCAGTCGGACAGCATGGCGATCGGCGCGATCCTCGCACTGAAAAAGGCCGGTCTCGACCCGAAGAAGATTCCCATCACCGGCATCGACTACATCGGCGAAGCGCGCGCGGCGATCCGCGCCGGCGAACTCGACGCCAGCTTCAGCTACCCGACCTTCGGCAAGGAAGGCGCCGAGGCCGCCATCCGGCTGCTGCGCGGCGGCAAGCTCGACAGGAAGGAAGTCTTTCTCGAATCCACCGCCGTCACCCGCACCAACGTCGACAGGGTCGAACCGATTTTCTGACGGACGTGCCCACCGCGACAATGCGCGGGTCGACGCTCGCCCGGCAATTGCTGGTGTTCTGGATCGTCACCAGTTGCGCCCTGCTCGCGCTGCTGGGCGTCGTCTATAGCGTCATGCACGGGTTGCAGTCGGCCAGCGAGCGCCAGCAGCGCTTTGGCGAGGCCGTCCAGATAATCGACGCGGCAATCGCCGCACACGAACGCCGCCTGCAGGAGACCGGGCAGGCGCTCGCGCGCAATACCCGGCTGCTCGCCAACCTCAGCCTGTTCCACAACTACTACGACGAAGGCAGCAAGAGCCCCTACATCTTCGACTATCCATCCCAGGAACTGGCCAGACTGCTTGACGAAACGGCACGCGCGGCCGGTTCGGACTGGATACTCGTCTCCGGCCGTCCGGGGCCGCTGGCCGCACACATCGCGGGCAAAAAGGTCTACTGGTCGCGCGATCCCGATGGCCAGACCGGGCTGGCGAGCACCGGACCGGACCAGGATTACCGCCCGGCCGTCGAGTTCGCCGCCGGTTTCTCGAACTGGCATCGCCACCACGACGGCGCCCACCTGGAGCCCTGCCCGCTCGCCGACGGGGTCGCCGTAGGATGGGATCTCGCCATCCGCGACCCCGCCGGGGAAGAGATCGGGCACCTCTCGCTCGGACGCTGCCTGGGACAGTCCGCCCTCGACGAGTGGCACGCCAGGACGCGCTTCCCCCTTCTGGTCATCGCCGCCGGAACCCGCATGGCGGCAGGCATTCCGGACGACCTGGGGCTGGCGATTCCCGACAATCTCTCGCCCGCGCCGGCGGTAGCCGGGCACTGGGTCGGCGAGCCGCTACCGACCCGGCTCGACGGCAGGCATGCCGCCGTCGCCCGCGCTGAAATCCTTCCTGGCGGCCAGGCACTGTTCGTCCTGATCGATGCGCGCCCCCAGGAAGACACCTCCATCAGCCTCTTCGGCGCCGCCCTGATCAGCCTTGCGCTGCTGACATTGCTGGTGATCGTGCTCGGCGCGACATTCGTCGGCCGCCGGATGATCCGGCCGATCGAGCATCTGCTGGCCGGCGTCGCCGCATTGCAGGCGGGCCGGCCGACGCCCGTGGACGTCGAACGAACCGGCAACGAGCTGGAGAAACTCGCCACCGCCTTCAACGCGATGGCCGAGCGCATTCACCGATCGCAGGACGAACTGACCCAACACCGCGACCACCTGGAGGAGGAGGTTCGGCAGCGCACCGGTGAACTGGTCGACGCCAAGGCCGCCGCCGAGGAAGCCAACCGCGCGAAAAGCGCGTTTCTCGCCAACATGAGCCACGAGATCCGCACGCCGCTGAACGCGATTCTCGGGCTGGTGCATCTGATGCACGACGGCGCCTCACCGGAACAGGCCGAGCGCCTTGCCAGGATCAACGGCGCCGGGCACCACCTGCTGTCGATCATCAACGACATCCTCGACATTTCCAAGATCGAGGCCGGCAAGCTGGTCCTCGAGGAAAGCAACTTTTCCCTGGCCAGCATTCTCGACCACGTCCGCTCCTTGCTGGCCGATGCCGCGCGTGCCAAGGGCATCGAAATCGAGACGGCTTCCGACGATGTGCCGGCCTGGCTGCGCGGCGACCCGATGCGCCTGCGACAGGCGCTGCTCAACTTCGGCAGCAACGCGGTGAAATTCACCGAGCGCGGCAAGGTGACCCTGCGCGCCCGTCTCATGGACAGGGATGGCGACCATCTGCTGGTGCGCTTCGAAGTGACCGACACCGGCATCGGCCTCGCACCGGAAGCCCTGGCGCGCCTGTTCTCGGCCTTCGAGCAGGCGGACGCCTCCACCACGCGCAAGCACGGCGGCACGGGCCTCGGCCTCGTCATCACGCGCCGGCTCGCCGAATTGATGGGCGGCTCGGTCGGCGCCGCCAGCACGCCGGGAGAAGGCAGCACCTTCTGGTTCACCGCCAGGCTGCTGACCGGACACGGCGTACAGCCGGCTGAACGGGCGACGACCAACGACATGGACTGCGCCTCCGCGCTGCGCGACCGGCATGGCGGTGCCCGCATCCTTCTCGCCGAAGACAACCCGGTCAACCGCGAGGTGGCGCTGGAACTGCTCCACAGCGTCGGCCTCGCCGCCGACATCGCCGAAGACGGCCTCGTCGCGGTGGAGAAAGCGCGCCAGCACCGCTACGACCTGGTGCTGATGGACATGCAAATGCCCAACCTCGACGGCCTGGGAGCGACGCGCGCCATCCGCGCCCTCCCCCACCGCGGTGACGTACCGATCCTGGCGATGACCGCGAATGCCTTCGCCGACGACCGCCAGGCCTGTGCGGCAGCCGGCATGAACGATTTCATCTCCAAGCCGGTGGAGCCGGAACTGTTGTTCGCCACCTTGCTGCGCCACCTGCCTGCCGCGAAAGTCGGCGCGGGCGGCACGGCGTCCACGGCAGCGCGGGACGAAAAACGCGACCAGGCAGGAACGGATGACGAATTGCAGGCGCGGCTGGCGACAATTGCCGGACTCGACATCGCCACCGGACTGCGGATCGTGCGCGGTCGCGTCTCGAGCTATGCGCGCGTACTGCGCCTGTTCGTCGCCAGCCACCGTGAAGATGCAGACCAACTGCGGACATTGCTGGCCGCAGGCCAGCTGGCCGACGCGCAAGCGCTCGCCCATGCGATCAAAGGCGCGGCCGGCAACGTCGGAGCCAGCGAGGTACAGAAGATCGCCATCGAACTCGACCTGGCCCTCAAGGCGCGGGACGCGGCGCTTGCCCAGGCCACCTTCCCCGGCCTGGCACACGCCCTCGAGCACCTGCTCGCCGACCTCGACGCGGCCCTGGAGCCGCCGCCGACAGAAAATCCGCCCGCGCCTGCGGCAGGCCGCCCGATGCAGACGTCGTGCGTTCCTGAGCACATGCAAGATTAAGTTCGCCACGTAATCCATTGACTTGCAAGGCACGCCAACCAGGCGGCTCAAGTCTCGCAAAAACAGGACGTTACTCCCTCCAAGCGCCGTCGTCCGGCGTGTCATCGCTCCGGAGTCCGTCATGAAAATCGCCAGCACCGATCTCGTCATGCAAGCGCGCCACGTCGCCCTGACACGCCAGGAAAGCAGCGAGCGCCTGAGCCTGTGGCGAGGCGAGCGGCCGACGCCGGACGCGGCGGGTTCCGCCCCCGCCAACCTCTCCGCGGCCGCGCGCAAGCTCCTTTCCGAGATGGTCGCCGTCGCGCCGGGGCCGACTTTCGAGACCGCGCCAGAACAGACACAGGCGATCGAATCGGCCAGCGAAGCGGCCGAACGCGACCCGTTCCTCGCGCTCGTCAAACGCATGGTCGAAATGCTCACCGGCAAGAGCGTGCGCGTTTTCGACGCCGCAGCTTTCTCCGCCGATCTGCGCCAAGTGGAACAACGCACGGTCGTGACGGGCCAGCAGGCGCGCGCCGCTGGCGAGGGGCAAGCCGGCTGGGGAATGGAATACGACGCCTATTACCTGCGCGAGGAGTTCGAGCAGACCGCCTTCGCCGCCGCCGGCACGATCCGTACCGCCGACGGCCAGGAAATCGCCTTCCGTCTCGAACTGCAAATGACGCGCTACTACCGCGAGGAAAGCAGCGTCAGCATTCGCGCCGGCGACGCCGTGCGCAAGGATCCGCTCGTCATCAACTTCGACGGCACAGCGGTGCAACTGGCGCGCCAGGCCGGACGCACGTTCCTCTTCGACCTGGACGGCGACGGCACGCCGGAGCGCCTCCCGCTGTTCGCATCGGCCAGCGGCTATCTGGCCCTGGATCTCGACGGCAATGGTCGCGTCGATTCCGGTCGCGATCTGTTCGGTCCGCGCACCGGTCGGGGCTTTGGCGAACTGGCCGCGCACGACCTCGACGGCAACGGCTGGATCGACGCCGACGACCCGATTTTCGGCAAACTCTTCGTGTGGACGCCGGACGCGGAAGGCGCCGGCGCTCTGCGTTCCCTGGCCAGCCTGGGCGTCGGCGCAATCGCGCTGGCGCACGTGGCCACCCCCTTCGCCCTGCGCGGCCCGGACAACGCCGATCTCGGCTTCGTCAAGAACACCGGCCTGTATCTCGACCGGGAAGGCCGGGCCGGCAGCCTGCAGGAAATCGACCTGACCGTTTGAGCGCAACGGCCGCGCAATTCCTTGCCCCCTTGTTCGCCGGCTTCGGGTAAACTCTTGACATAAATCAAGCGGGAGGGTTGCGGTGAATTTCGCCGACATGAAAATCTGGGTGCGCCTCACGGCCGCCATCTGGCTGATGCTGATTCTTGCCTGGACGGGCATGATCTTCTGGGAAAGCAAGGTCAACCGCGATACGGCCATCGCGCAGGCCAAGCAGTTCTCCCTTTCGATGCACGAGGCCACCATGGCCAGCCTGACCGGCATGATGATCACGGGCACGATCGCACAACGCGAGGTCTTCCTCGACCAGATCAAGGAACTCTCGGTCATTCACGACCTCAAGGTGCTGCGCGGCGAGGGTACGACGCGCATCTACGGCCCCGGCAACGACAAGGAAACCCCGGACGCCATCGAACAGCAGGTGCTCGCCAGCGGCAAGGAATTCATCGAAATCCAGCGCGAGGGCAACGCCGAATACCTGCGCGTAGTCCGCCCCACGAACGCCAGCAAGAACTATCTCGGCAAGGATTGCGTCCTGTGTCACCAGGTGCCCGAAGGCACGGTGCTCGGCGCGGTCAGCATGAAAATTGGGCTCGATCAGGTCAATGCCGCCGTCGCCAGCCAGCGCATCAAGTCCCTGCTGGCGGCAATCGTCGTCAGCATGCCGCTACTGGCCTTCATCTATTTCTTCGTCACCAAGGTGGTGACGCGACCGATCGAGGAGATGGTCGCCGGCTTGCGTTCCATCGCCAGCGGCGAGGGGGATCTGACGCGGCGACTCGAAGTGAAAAGCAAAGACGAGATCGGGCAGGCCAGCCAGGTCTTCAACGAAATGATGGCCAATTTCGCCAACCTCGTGCGCCAGGTGGATCAGTCCGCCGGCCAGGTCGCCGGCGCGGCGCACGAACTGGTCGGCGGCGCCCGCCAGGTCGCGGCGAGCTCCCACCAGCAGTATGAAAAGTCGCGCATGGTCACGGGCGCCGTCGAGAAAATGGTGCGCAGCATCGTCGATGTCGCGGAAAGCACGGAACGGGTGCATGCCCAGTCACGGGAAAGCCTGGACCGCTCGCGCGAAGGCAACCAGACGCTCGACCGCCTGATCGTCGAGATCGGCCGCGTGAAGAACGCCGTCAACGACATGGCGGGCGCGGTCAACGAATTCGTCAGCAGCACCGTGTCGATCACCAACATGACGCGCGAAGTCAAGGACATCGCCGACCAGACCAACCTGCTGGCGCTGAACGCCGCCATCGAAGCCGCCCGTGCCGGCGAACAGGGGCGCGGTTTCGCGGTGGTGGCCGACGAGGTGCGCAAACTGGCCGAGAAATCCGCCACCTCCGCCAACGAGATCGACGGCATCACGCGCACGCTCAACAACAAGTCGGACGCCGTGCGGCAATCGATCACGGAGGGGCTCGCCGACATCGCCTCGAGCGAACAGTCGCTCAATGCCGTCGCCGCCGCCATCGCCGAATCCAACCAGTCGGTCGAGCAGGTGGGGACCGGCCTCGACGCCATCGCCGGCGCCACCGAGGAACAGCGCCGCGTCAGCAGCGAAGCCTTCACCAACATCGAGGCGATCGCCGTGATGGCGCGCGAAAACAACAAGGCGGTGGAACTCACCGCCACGGAGGCGCAACGCCTGGAGGATCTCGCCAACGTGTTGCAAGGCACGGTCGGTCGTTTTCGCACCTGATCCGACGCCGGCGCGCCCTTGAAATCTTTCGGGGTGTCCCCATTGTCCTCGGGGTTTAAGGAACCGCGAGGATGCGCCCCATGCAGCAGAACCACCCCGAGAATCTTCCCCCGCCCGACGGGGATGTGATCGTCGGCCCCGGCGAGACGGCGGGCGGGACGGTGGCAGCGGCCGAAGCAAACCGCCCGGACACCATGCCCAGCCTCGAAGAGGCTCTCAAGGCCGCCGAACTGAAGGCCGCCGAACACCACGACGCCTGGCTGCGTGCCAAGGCCGAAACCGAGAACCTGCGCCGTCGCGCCCAGGAAGACGTCAGCAAGGCCCACAAGTTCGCCGCCGAGAAATTCGCCGGAGAAATGCTGGCGGTAAAAGACAGCCTCGAGGCCGCGCTGGCGGCGGAAGAGCAGACGGCCGAAGCGATCCGCGCCGGCGTCGAACTGACCCTCAGGCAATTGGTCGCCGCCTTCGAAAAATCCGCCGTCAAGGAACTCAACCCGCTCGGCGAGAAGTTCGACCCGCATTTCCACCAGGCCATCGCCATGGTCGATGCCGACCAGGAAGCCAACACCGTCGTCACCGTGCTACAGAAAGGCTATGCCCTGTACGACCGCATTCTGCGCCCCGCTCTGGTCACCGTCGCCAAACCCAGGCAGGCGCCCGATCCGGCTTGAATGGCCGGGCGATAACCCCATATTGAGCGCAGGTAAGTTTCTCAAACAAATTCAGCACTAAGGATACGAACATGGGCAAGATCATCGGCATCGACCTCGGTACCACCAACAGCTGCGTCGCCATCATGGAAGGCGGCAAGCCGAAGGTCATCGAAAACTCCGAGGGCGCGCGCACCACGCCCTCCATCGTCGCCTACACGGACGACGGTGAAATCCTCGTCGGCGCCAGCGCCAAGCGCCAGGCGGTCACCAACGCCAAGAACACGCTGTTCGCGGTGAAGCGCCTGATCGGCCGTCGCTTCGAGGAAAAGGAAGTGCAGAAAGACATCGACCTGATGCCTTTCACCATCTGCAAGGCCGACAACGGCGACGCCTGGGTCGAGGTGCGAGGCAAGAAGATGGCGCCCCCGCAGGTCTCCGCCGAAGTGCTGCGCAAGATGAAGAAAACCGCCGAAGACTATCTCGGCGAGGAAGTCACGGAAGCCGTCATCACCGTGCCCGCCTACTTCAACGACAGTCAGCGCCAGGCCACCAAGGATGCGGGCAAGATCGCCGGTCTGGAAGTGAAGCGCATCATCAACGAACCGACGGCCGCAGCGATCTCCTTCGGCCTCGACAAGCAGGAAGGCGACCGCAAGATCGCGGTGTTCGACCTCGGCGGCGGCACCTTCGACATCTCCATCATCGACATCGCCGAAGTGGATGGCGAACACCAGTTCGAAGTGCTCTCGACCAACGGCGACACCTTCCTCGGCGGCGAGGACTTCGACCAGCGCATCATCGACTACATCGTCACCGAGTTCAAGAAGGACCAGGGCGTCGATCTCAAGAACGACGTGCTGGCGCTGCAACGTCTCAAGGAATCCGCCGAAAAGGCCAAGATCGAGCTGTCGTCCAACCAGCAGACCGAAATCAACCTGCCCTACATCACGGCGGATGCCTCCGGCCCGAAGCACCTGGCGATGAAGATCACCCGCGCCAAGTTCGAATCGCTGGTCGATGACCTGATCGAGCGTTGCGCAGAACCCTGCCGCATCGCCATCAAGGATGCCGGCGTGAAGCTTTCCGATATTTCCGACGTCATCCTCGTCGGCGGCATGACGCGCATGCCCAAGGTGCAGGACAAGGTCAAGGAAGTCTTCGGCAAGGAGCCGCGCAAGGACGTGAACCCCGACGAGGCCGTGGCGGTCGGCGCCGCGATCCAGGGCGGTGTGCTGCAGGGCGAAGTCAAGGACGTGCTGCTGCTCGACGTCACCCCGCTCAGCCTGGGCATCGAGACCCTCGGCGGCGTGATGACCAAGCTGATCCAGAAGAACACCACCATCCCGACCAAGACCAGCCAGGTGTTCTCCACTGCCGACGACAACCAGAATGCGGTCACCATCCACGTGCTGCAGGGCGAGCGCGAGATGGCCGCCGGCAACAAGAGTCTCGGCCAGTTCAATCTGTCCGACATTCCGCCGGCGCCGCGTGGCATGCCGCAGATCGAGGTGACCTTCGACATCGACGCCAACGGCATCCTGCACGTCTCGGCCAAGGACAAGGGCACGGGCAAGGAAAACAAGATCACCATCAAGGCGAACTCGGGCCTCTCCGACGAGGAAATCCAGCGCATGGTGAAGGATGCCGAGGCGCACGCCGAAGAAGACAAGAAGGCGCATGAACTGGTGGAAGCCCGCAACCAGTGCGACGCCATGATTCATTCGGTGAAGAAGGCGCTCGTCGATCATGGCGACAAGATCGACGCCGAGGAAAAAGGCAAGATCGAGGCTGCCGTCAAGGAGGCCGAGGAAGCGCTGAAGAACGGCGACAAGGCCGCCATCGAAGCCAAGACGCAGGCCCTGGCGATGGCTTCCCAGAAACTCGGCGAAAAGATTTACGCCCAGGCGCAAGCACAAGCCGGCGCACCGGGAGGTGGTGAAGCCGCCGGCGGCGAAACGAAGAAGGATGCCGGCAAGGAAGCCGACGTGGTGGATGCGGAATTCACCGAGGTGAAAGACAAGAAAGGTTAAGGCGCGCTTACGCACGCCTTGACTGGCCGGATTCGAAGGGCGCAAGGCGCGCCCCTCAGTCCGGCCTTGACGCTTGATGGATCACAGATGATCGAACATGGCTAAACGCGACTATTACGAAGTGCTGGGCGTCAACCGCGACGCACCCGACGACGAGATCAAGAAGGCCTACCGTCGTCTGGCGATGAAGCACCATCCCGACCGCAATCCGGACAACCCGAAGGCGGAGGAACTCTTCAAGGAAGCGAAGGAAGCCTACGAGGTTCTTTCCGACGCGAAGAAGCGCCAGGCCTACGATCAGTTCGGCCACGCCGGCGTCGCCCCCTCCACGGGCGCCGGTCCGGGCGGCATGGGCGGCGGTTTCGGCAATTTCAGCGATGCCTTCTCGGATATCTTCGGCGACATCTTCGGCGGGCGGGGCGGCGGTGGCGGCGGCCGCTCCAACGTCTATCGCGGCGCCGATCTGCGCTACAACCTCGAAATCACGCTCGAGGAGGCCGCGCGCGGCACCGAGACGCGCATCCGCATTCCCACCATGGCCGAATGCGAGTCCTGCGGCGGCAGTGGCGCCAGGAAGGGCACGCAACCGAAAACCTGTCCGACTTGCGGTGGCCACGGCCAGGTGCGCATGCAGCAGGGCTTCTTCTCGATCCAGCAGACCTGCCCCAAGTGCCACGGCACCGGCCGCTTCGTCGCCGACCCCTGCCCCACCTGCCATGGCGGCGGGCGCGTCAAACAGCACAAGACGCTTTCGGTGAAGATTCCCTCCGGCATCGACGAGGGTGATCGCATCCGCCTGTCGGGCGAAGGCGAACCCGGCGTCAATGGCGGCCCGCCCGGCGATCTCTACGTGCAGATTCACCTCAAGCCGCACCCGGTTTTCCAGCGTGACCACGACGACCTGCATTGCGAAATGCCGGTCAGCTTCGCCACGGCGGCACTCGGCGGCGAGATCGAGATTCCCACCCTCGACGGCGTCGCCCGCCTCAAGGTGCCACCGGAAACGCAGACCGGCAAGGTGTTCCGCCTGCGTGGCAAGGGCATCAAGGGCGTGCGCTCGATCGGCCAGGGCGACCTGCTCTGCCATGTCGTCGTCGAAACCCCCGTGCATCTCACCGAGCGCCAGAAAGAACTGCTACGTGAGTTCGAGGAAATCAGCCAGGGCAACGCCGCGCACCACAACCCCAAGGCGCAGGGCTGGCTGGACAAAGTGCGCGAATTTTTCGGCGGCTGACACAAAAGTCGGCGCCGGCGGGACGGCGCCAACTCCGCATGCCAACGGCAAATGCCGCTACAATCGCCCTGCATAAAAGGAAAGGCTCGACGGTTTTACCCGCCGAGCCTGGATACAGGTTATTCACCTTTATTGTAGCAACGGCTCTCACCCCGGATAACTACAACAGGGCCGATTATGCGGGAGGAAAACATGGCTGGCAAGACCCCGGAATCGCTTACATTCGGTTTTGACATCGGCATCGCCTCGGTGGGATGGTGCGTGCTTGGCGAAAACAGGATCGTCGATCTTGGCGTGCGCTGCTTCGACAAGGCGGAGACTGCCAAGGAAGGCGATCCGCTCAACCTCGCCCGCCGCACCGCGCGACTGACACGTCGTCGCCTGCGCCGCCGCGCCTGGCGGCTGACGAAGTTGGCGCGGCTGCTGAAGCGTTCCGGGATGGCTGCCTACCCGCGTCAGCCATCGCCAGTTTCGCCCTGGAAACTGCGCGTCGAGGGCCTCGACCGCCGCCTGTCGGACAACGAATGGGCGCGCGTCGTCTATCACCTCTGCAAGCATCGCGGTTTCCACTGGATCAGCCGCGCCGAGGAAAAGAAGGCCGAAGGCGACAAGAAGGAAGGCGGCAAGGTCAAAAAAGGCTTGTCCGACACACAGCGCCGCATGACCGAAAAAGGTTACCGCAGCGCCGCCGAGATGGTACTGACCGAGTTCCCCGACGCCCAGCGGAACAAGGCCGGCGACTACGGCAAGGCGCTCTCGCGCGTCCTGCTGGCCGACGAACTGGCCCTGCTGTTCCGCCGCCAGCGTGAACTCGGCAATCCCCATGCCGGCGCCGATCTGGAAGCGAAGATTCTCGGCAATGGGGACAGGAAAAGCGGCCTGTTCTGGGAACAGAAGCCACCCCTGGCCGGCGCCGACCTGCTCAAGATGCTCGGCAAATGCACCTTCGAGCGCGACGAATATCGCGCGCCGAAGGCCAGCTTCACCGCCGAGCGCCATGTCTGGCTGACCCGTCTCAACAACCTGCGCATCGTCGTCGACGGCATCACGCGCCCGTTGAGCGAGGCCGAACGGCAAACCTCCCTGCCCCTGCCCTACAAGCAAGCCGGCGATTTCACCTACAAGCAGTTGCGCGCCGCGCTGACCAAAGCAGGCTTGGGCGACTTCAATTTCGCCGGTCTGGCCGAAGACAAGGAAAATGACACCCTCGTCAAGCTGCCGGCCTGGCAAACCCTGCGCAAGACACTGAAGAACGCTGGACTCGAAACCGAATGGGAAGGTATGGCCGGTGCGGCGACCGGCGGCGATCCGACGTTGCTCGACGACATCGCCCGCGTGCTCTCCGTCTTCAAGGATGGTGCCGAGGTCGAGGTCGAGTTGCGCAAGCTGAACCTGCCCGGCGGCGAAAAGATGATCGAAGCCTTGTCGGAGATCAGCTTCGACAAGTTCCACGCGCTCTCCCTCAAGGCCCTGCGCAAGATCGTCCCGCACATGGCAACCGGCCTGCGCTACGACGAAGCCTGTCAGGCCGCCGGTTACCACCACAGCCAGCTGCATCAGGTCGGCGCGGGCGAACACAAATATCTGCCACCGTTCTACGCCCGCCGCGACAAGGATGGGCGCATGGTGTTCGCCGAAGACATGGATGTGCCGAGAAATCCCGTCGTCTTGCGCGCGCTCAACCAGGCGCGCAAGGTGCTGAACGCCTTGGTGCGTGTCCATGGCTCTCCGTCTGCCGTTCATATCGAAATGGCCCGTGACCTTTCCCGCCCGCTCGACGAACGCAACAAGGTCAAGAAGGCGCAGGATGAATACCGCGAGCGCAACGAGAAGGACAAGGTCGCCTTCGCCGCCGAATACGGCATCGCCGCCAAGAGCCGCGAGTTCGAGAAGTTCCAGATCTACCGCGAACAACAGGGCAAGTGCGCCTACTCGCTGAAACCCCTCGACCTGCATCGCGTACTGCACGACATCGGTTACGCCGAGGTCGACCACGCCCTCCCCTACTCGCGCAGCTACGATGATGGCAAGAACAACAAGGTGCTGGTGCTGGCAGAGGAAAACCGCAACAAGGGCAACCGCACACCCTACGAATACCTGACTACCATCGGCGGCGAACAAGGAGAACGCTGGCGTCAGTTCGTTGCCTTCGTCGAATCGAACAAGAGCTACCGACTCGCCAAGCGCCAGCGCCTGCTGCGCAAGGATTTCTCGGGCAAAGCCGCCGAGGAATTCCGCGAGCGCAATCTCAACGACACCCGCTACATCTGCAAATTCTTCAAGAACCATGTCGAGCGCCATCTGCAACTGAAAGTCGGCGCTGACGGGACGGCAGCCAAGCGCTGCGTCGTGCTCAACGGCCAGACCACGGCCTTCCTGCGCGCCCGCTGGGGCCTGCTCAAGGTGCGCGGCGACAGCGACCGCCACCACGCGCTCGACGCCGCCGTAGTAGCCGCGTGCAGCCACGGTATGGTCAAACGGCTGGCGGATTATTCGCGCACCAAGGAACTGGCAAAAGCGCGCGATGGCTTCCCCGATCCCGAAACCGGCGAAATCGTCGATCCGGCGATGTTCCAGCAATTGCATGCCCACTTCCCCGACCCGTGGCCACACTTCCGTCAGGAACTCGAAGCGCGGCTCAACCTCGACGACGCGAACGAACTGCGCGCGCAACTGGAAATGTTCGGCACCTATCCGCCGGAAGCCCTGGCAGCCGTACAGTCGCTGTTCGTCTCACGCGCGCCGCAGCGGCGCAACGGCGGGGCCGCGCACAAGGACACCATCTACGCCCAACCGGCACGACTCAAGGCGCAAGGCGGCGTCACGCAGAAAGTACCGCTCGCCAGCCTGAAACTGGCCGACATCGACAAGCTGATCGACCCACACCGCAACGAAAAACTCTATGCCGCCATCCGTGTGCGCCTGGAAGCGCACGGCGGCAAGGGCGACAAGGCCTTCCCGCCCGACAACCCGCTGCGCAAGCCCGACCGCGACGGCAACCCGACAGGCCCCATCGTGCGCACCGTGACAATGGTCATCGACAAGCTGTCGGGGATTCCCGTGCGCGGCGGCATCGCCAAGAATGACTCCATGCTGCGCGTCGACGTCTTCCGCCACAAGAAGGACGGAAAGTTCCATCTGGTGCCGGTGTATGTGCATCATGCCGTGGCGAAAGAATTGCCGAACCGGGCGATTGTGGCGTTCAAGGATGAAGAGGAATGGACACCGGTGGATGACAGTTTCGACTTCTGCTATTCGGTCCATCCGAACGACTTGTTACGGATCACGCTCAAGAAGGAAAAACACGTCGGTTACTTTGCAAGCTGCAACCGATCCACAGGTGCGCTCAATCTCTGGTCACATGACCGCAATCGGCAATCTGGCAAAGACGGAATGATCGAAAGCATCGGCGTCAAGACTGCTGTTGCGCTAGAAAAATTCCACGTCGACGTCCTCGGCAACATCTACCCCGCGCCGCCGGAGCAGCGCCGTGGTCTGGCGTAGCGTCATGATCTCCCGCCCCGCCCGATTGCGGCGGGAGCATTTCTCCCTCGCCATCGACCAGGAGGAAACAGCCTTCGTGCCTTTCGAGGACATCGCCGTCATCGTCCTCAACCACCGCGAAATCACCCTCACCCATCCGGTGCTCTCGGCCTGCGCCGAATACGGCATCGGCCTTTACGCCACCGGCAGCAACCACCAGCCGGCCGGCGTGTTCCTGCCCTTCCTGCCGCACTCGCGCACCACGCGCATGATGCGCAAGCAGCTCGGCATCGCCAAACCGACAGCCAAGCAGGCATGGGCGAGCATCGTCCGCCGCAAGATCGAGAACCAGGCTGCCTGCCTGAAACTCTGCGGCGCGAAAGGCGTGGATCGGCTGGCATCCTATGCGCGCCGCGTGCGCTCGGGCGACCCGGACAATCTGGAAGCACAGGCCGCCGCCTTCTATTTCGCGCAACTCTATGGATCGGACTTCACCCGCGCCGACGCGCGCTGGACGAACGCCGCGCTCGATTATGGCTATGCCGTGCTGCGCGGCGCCATCGCGCGCGGTCTGGTGGCACACGGACTGCATCCGACCGTCGGCCTGTTCCACGACAGCGAGCAGAACGCCTTCAACTTGGCCGACGACCTGATCGAGCCTTTCCGCCCCCTCGTCGACCTGCATGTCGCGAAACATGCGGCGCTGACGGAAGGCGATCTGATCCCGACCGACAAGCAGGCGCTCGTCGCGCTGCTCAATGTCGACGTCGGCATGCCGCAGGGAAAAATGTCGGTTCTATCGGCCATCGAATACGCCGTCGAAAGCCTGGTGCGGGTTTACGAGGAGGACGCGAAGGAACTCGACCTGCCGGTCCTGATCGGCTTGCAGGCGCACCGGCTGGAGTATTGATGGGCGTCGAGACGAGGCGATACATGCGCTTGCTGGTCTTTTTCGATCTGCCGACGACAACCAAGGCCGCGAAGCGCGC